>NZ_JASPEP010000029.1:0-33995 GCF_031292835.1 Actinomyces stomatis | reverse complement strand
CGAGCCCATCCCCCACCAAAAACACCCAAAGGCGCAATCTTTCCCACACCCACCATGCAGCAGGCGCAGAATATCCCGTATTAGCCACACTTTCATGCGGTTATCCAGAAGAAGGGGGCAGGTTACTCACGTGTTACTCACCCGTTCGCCACTCATCCAGGACCCACAAAAGCAGGCCCCTTCACCGTTCGACTTGCATGTGTTAAGCACGCCGCCAGCGTTCGTCCTGAGCCAGGATCAAACTCTCCAAACAAAACCAACAAAACCCCAACCAACCCCACACAACAAAGCATGAAGCCAAGCCAGAGCAACAGTCAGTACATACAGTCCAGAAAACCAGACCAAGGCCCAACCCAACCCCCAAAACACAGAGAGCCAGGCAAACCAAAACAAAACAACCCCCCAAACCACACAAAACACGCGCAGCCCAAGAGGCCATGGCATAAAAAACATGACACACTATCGAGTTCTCAAACAACACACCCACCGAGATTTCAACTAGGAATAATTCCTAGCTTGCCTCTCGAAGGCGACCGGACTAGCATAAGCAGGTTGTCGTTCGGGAATCAAATTCGGATCGCGTGACCCTGATCTCTGAACTATTCTGCTTTCACCGCACCAGCCGGATCGCTCCTGCCGGTTCGACGTTTCCGCCGTCCGGTACCGCCGTCAGACCGTTCAGTCGCTCCGGCAGCGAGGAGTACTATAGCCAGACTTGATTGCGGGTTGTCAAACGACTTTCCCGCGATCTGCATCACATTCGGGCTCCCCGGGGGACAGGCCGGCTCTCCCCTGCACCGGTCCCTCCGGTTCTGCTTCTCCTGTCATCGCTTCTCAGGGCCGTACCAGGCCAGCGCGAATCCCCCAGAGCACCGTTTGCAGGCGGTCTCGAGACCCGGTTTTCTGCATGAGTCCCGTCAGGTGGTACTTGATTGTCGTTGGCTCCACATATAGGTGTGCTGCCATCTCACCGTTGGACATGCCCTGGGCCAACAGTCTGAGCACTTCCAGCTCCCGAGAGGTCAAGGCGACGTCCACGGAAGCGGCTCCGGCGAATGACGCATGCCCGGATGCACCGCCAGCATCCGCAGCCCTGTCGGCGTACTGATGCTGAGCCCCGGTGTCAACTTCGGCGAGCGCACCTCGGGAGCCTCGCCTGGAGAGCTCACGCAGGATCCTGCGGGTGACGCGCTGGTCCAAGGTTCCTTCCCCTGCTGCGACGGAGCGGACCGCCCCCAGGAGAGTGTCCTCATCGGCTCCCTTGAGGAGAAACCCCGCGGCACCGGCCTCGAGGGAGGCTAGGACGTCGTCGTCGACATCGAAGGTGGTCAGAATGAGCACGTCCACGTCCAGATCGGGGTCGGAGACGATCGCCCGCGTTGCCGCGATACCGTCGGTCCCGGGCATGCGGATGTCCATGCATACGACGTCGGGGCGCAGTTCACGAGCCAGCGCTATCGCCTCGGCGCCGTCTGCCGCCTCACCCACGACCTCAATGTCCTCTTCGGCTCCGAGGATGACGCTCAACCCGGCACGGACGACGGCCTGATCGTCAGCGATGACGAGTCGAATCATGAGATGACCGCTTCCTCCTCGGTACGGGACCCGTCGACGCCGTCCGGCGGAACGGGGATGACAAGGCGGTTGCGCCAGCCGCCGTCGGGGTCGGGTCCGGCGACCAGCTCAGCGCCCACCAGGGCAGCGCGCTCAGCCATACCGGACAGACCGTAGCCACCGCCCCTGCCGCTCGAGCCCGACTGAGGCGCCTCCGCATTCGGCGGACGTCGGTTGCTCACCACGATCTCCACGCACCCCGGCTGATACATGATCCGTACCTGGCAAGGAGCCCCCGGCGCGTGCCGCGCGCTGTTGGCGAGGGACTCCTGCACCATGCGGTAGGCGGCGGTGTCAGCCAGTGGGCTCAGGGGACGAGGCCGGCCGTTGACTGCGTACCCGACCCGCTGTTGACGACGGCGAGCCTCCTCAACGAGGCGAGGCACTGCCTCCAGCGAGGGCAGGAGCACCGGCTCCCTTGCCATCCGGGAATCCGTCACGGCTGCCGGCTCGGCCGTCGCCTCGGTGCTCGACGACGTCGATTCGCTCTGTTGACCATCCGTCGCCTGCCCTTCACGCTGAGAGTCACTCCTGTCCTCGCTGCGCAGGAGACCGACGACCTGACGCAGGTCGGCCAGAGCGGTTCGGGCACTGTCCTGCACCGTCTGGAGCATCTGGTCGGAACGCTCCGGATCCTTGTGCCGCAGGGCCGCAGCCGCCTGGGCGCTGACGATGACGCCGGAGAGGTGGTGGCCGGCGATGTCGTGGAGATCGCGGGCCAGGGCATTGCGGCTGGTTCGCAGCTCGCGCTCGACCCGCTCGCGCTCCTCGCGCTCGAGCAGCTGCTTCTCCCGTTCAAGGAGCTCGGCCTTGTCGCGCAGCGCCTGGTGGAGCCGCTCGCGCCCCAACATGTACTCCGCCGCCACTACCGGGAGCAGGTAGCGCTGCAGCAGGTGAGCCGACAGGAAGACGATGACGGCAGCCGGCCCGCGCTCGCCGGAATACACCTCTCGGATGAGGAAGACCAGGTTAAAGACGACGATGTTGGTAAACAGCGCGACCTGCCAGCCCGGGACGCGGTGACGCACCAGGTACCAGATGACGACCATGACTGTGGTGGATCCGACTGACGATCGATCGCTGGTGATGAGGATGGTGAGGTCGGCAACGGCCACTACAGCAAGCACTCGGTATGGAAAACGAGCCGTCACCGTCACAGCCACCACCTGGAGGATGACGGCCAGAACGATGACGAGAATCACCCGGGGAACCGAGCCGACTCCTCCGTACCTGATGACGTGCTCGGGATCAGCCAGCACCATGCCGATATAGGGCAGCACGCTGAGCAGGCACAGCGCCACCGCGGTCCGGGGCAGGCGCGGCGGACTCTGCACCCGGACGGCGGAATCGAGCACGTAGCTGGGCACGCTCCGAGTCAAGCACATGCGCAGCCGCGAGGTGCCCGAGTCCGTCTCCGAGCCCATCACTTATGGCACAGGGTGGCGTCGACGGCCTCGTTGACCTTCCCGATCTTCTCCTTGGTGGAGCTCTCCAGGTTGCTCTGGTCGGCGACATCTGAGGATAAGGCAGTGACAGTGACGGTGAGGGCGGTGCCGTCAGGGCCGACACCGTCATGGGTCTCGTATCCAGCGATACCGCCATGGTGTCCCCATGCAGTACCTCCGCAGCTCAGCGAGGTACCGATGAGGCCCAGTCCGTACACCGTCCCCGGTCCAAGGTGCGAGCTGGCGTCAACCGCCCCGTTCTTCATCTCGTCGATACTGGCCTGAGTCAGCAGCCTGCCGTCGAGGACGGCCTGGAAGAAGGTGTTGAGCTCACCGGGGGTTGACACCATGCCACCGGCGGCCCAGGCAAGTGAGGTATCCAGGTCGGTCATGTCCTCCAGCTTGCCCTCAGCGCTGAGGTGGTAGCCCCGAGGGTGAGGGCCGTGGAGCTTCTTCTCACCGTTCCCCGGGAGGTAGGTGTGGGACAGTCCCAGCTTCTTGACGATGCGCTGATCGATCTGCTCACCCACCGGCCGCTGAGACACCCGCTCAATGAGCATCCCCAGCACGATGTAGTTCGTATTGGTGTACTTCCACTGCGTCCCTGGCTCAAACTGCGCCGGCTTGCCCAGAGCCGTGTCCAGCAGGTCACGCGGGGGAACATAGTGCTGCATATTCTCGGACTCCGCAGCTCTGCTGGAGAGGTAGGTGTCGTTGTACTCGGGCAGGCCACTGGTGTGCTGGAGGAGCTGGCGCACCGTGATCTTTGAGCCGTCGATGCCCTCGCCTCTGATCAGGCCCGGCAGATAGGTCTCGATCGGCTCATCAAGCCCGACCTTGCCCTCCTGGACCATCTGCATGACCACCACGGCCACGAAGGTCTTCGACGCGGAACCGACCCGCACCTCCCCGTCCATCGGCGGAGCCTGACCCGTCTCCAGATTGCCCTTACCCACGGCCACCCCCGCCGACTCACCCTTGCTGTCGGTCACCGCCGCCAGAGCCGCCGGGTAACCGGCCTCCACCAGCCCCTGAGCCCGGGACTTCAAGCTCTCAGCCTCTCCCTTCGACGGCGCCGCCGAGGCCGTACCCCCGACAGCACCCAACGCGATCGCCGCCGCCACAGGCACCGCCAGCACCCGCCACACCACCGAACGACGACGGCCGGGCCGGGCGCCGGCAGCCTCCAGGGCCTCAGGGGTCTCGGGCGTGGTGACATCGGAACGGATAGGACTGAACTTCTCTGCTTTACCCATGCCTCCAGTGTCACGACTCCGCGGACCGACCACCCCCACCTGCAGCACAGCGCCCCCTATCCAGATGGACAGTCCCGGATGAGGTGGACCGCCGCTCGGCGCCAACCCACGCCGACGCCGCTTGCGGCCTCGTCAGAAGGTGCGCGTGCGGGAGGCCTGGTAGGCGGCCCCGACAATGCCGGCCGTGTTGAGCAGCTGGGCCGGGACGATCGGGGTCTTGAGGTCGAGCAGCGGCAGGTACTTCTCGTGCTTGCGGGAGACTCCCCCGCCCACCACGAACAGGTCCGGGGAGAAGAGCATCTCCACATGGGCGTAGTAGCGCTGGAGACGCTTGGCCCACTTCTTCCAGGACAGCTCCTGAGCCGTGCGCTGCCCGGCGGAGGCCCGGCTCTCGGCATCGTAGCCGTCAATCTCCAGGTGCCCGAGCTCGGTGTTGGGAACCAGGGTTCCGTCAACAATGACAGCGGAGCCGATCCCGGTGCCCAGGGTGGTGACGATGATGGTTCCGGGCACGTCCTTGGCGGCACCGAAGGCGACCTCCGCCAGGCCCGCGGCGTCGGCGTCATTGAGTCCGGTCACCGGCCGGCCCAGGTGCTCGCGCATGAGCTCGGTGAGGTTGACGCCCGTCCAGGACTTGTCGAGGTTGGCGATGAAGGGGACGGTGCCATGCACGATCGGAGCCGGCAGGGCCACGCCGACCGGAACGTCGTCGCCCACCTCGAGCTGCTTGAGGAGCTCGCGGCACACCTCGGCGACGGCCGCAGGAGTCGACTCCTCGGGAGTGTCAATGCGGACGCGCTCACCGATGAACGTGCCCGTGGCCAGGTCGACCAGGGCGCTCTTAACACCCGATCCACCGATGTCGATCCCACATGCCACTGATGTTGTCGGTGCTGCCGAAGTCATGAGGTCCTCCTGGTACTACGCGTCCTCGCGGCCTCCGCCCAGCCTAGTGCAGGGACGGCGGCCGCGAGGACGGTCGGAACAAGAAGACGGTGGCGGCCGGAGGCCGCAGCGTCCGCCCTCAGTCGCGAGTACTCTCCTGACGGGCACCCCGGTAGAGGTACCACAGGGTGCCGACGAACAGCACCACGCCCACCCAAGGGGCGATGCCTGCGAAGCCCTGAGGCATGATGGCCAGCGGATCCTCCTTGCCGCCGAAGGCCACGACGATCCCGGCGTAGACGACACCGGCGAGGCTCTCGCCGACGATGAGGCCGGTGGCCATGAGCGTGCCCATGCGCTTGGCCTTCTCCGGGTTAGCGGTGCGCTGGGCCCAGCGGTCGTAGAAGTGACCGAGGGCGGCACCGATCGGGATCATGACGGTGACGGCCGTGGGCAGGTACATGCCCATGCCGACGGCGAGCGGCGGCAGGGAGTACTTGCTGTTGCGGCGCAGGATCTCGTCGATGGCGATGACGACGGCGCCGATGAGGGCACCCAGGCCCAGCAGACTCCAGTTGAGGTCGCCACCGAGGACGCCCTGAACCAGGTGCTTGATGAGGTTCGCCTGAGGCGCGGCCAGAGCGTCGGCACCGGCGCCGGGGGCACCGGCGAAGCCGAAGGCTCCCTGCATGAGGCTGAGCACCGGCGGGATGACGATGGCGCCGAAGACGACCCCGATGACGAGGGCCACCTGCTGCTTCCATGGGGTGGAGTCGACGAGCTGGCCGGTCTTGAGGTCCTGAAGGTTGTCATTGGAGATGGTGGCTACGCCGAAGACGACCGCGGTGACGAACAGTGTGTAGGCCACCAGGGTGCGGACGTCGTCGGGCGAGGAGGTGGTGGCGATGGTGCGCACGAGCGCGGCCGCCGTCACCGCCACGAGGATGCCGACGCCGGAGATCGGCGAGTTGGACGAGCCGATGAGGCCGGCCATGTAGCCGCAGACCGAGGCGACGACCAGACCGGTCAGCAGGATGAAGAGGATGGAGGCGATGATGAGGCCCGCCGCGTGGTGGGCCATGGAGGTCCCGTGCAGGAACAGCCACAGGAGCACACCGATGGGCAGCATGGAGCCGACGGTGACACCGATGACCGTCTTCATCGACAGGTCGCGCTCAGTCAGGGGGATCTCCTCGCCGGCGTTGCGCTTGGCACTGGAGGCCAGGGACTCGCGGATACCGGAGACGATGGGGCCGAGGATCTTCAGGAAGGTCCAGATGGCGGCGATGGCGATGGCACCGGCACCGACGATCCGCACCTCACTGGCGAAGGTGGTGCTCACGAAGTCCGCGAGGTCCTTGGCGGCGGCCGCCTCGCCCCAGGTGCGCATCGGAAGCAGCACGCCGTAGGAGATGAGCAGGCCGACGATCATGGCGATGCCGACGCCGACGCCGACCAGGTGGCCCACGCCGGCCAGCGCCAGGGACAGGGAGGTGCCCATCATCGTGGCACCGGCACCGACTCGGAAGACCCCGGAGATGTCGACGCTGATGGCCTTGAGGGCGTTGAGGAAGTAGAGGGCGGCCGAGGCGATGGAGCCTCGCACGATGACGCCCAGTCCGCGGCTGGACTCCTCGGCCCCCTCGCTGGTGTCGCCCACGCGCAGGACCTCGGCGCCGGCCACGCCCTCGGGGTAGGGCAGGTCGGAGTTGGTCACGAGCGCGCGCCGCAACGGGATCGAGTAGGTGACGCCGAGGATGCCGCCCAGGATGATGACGAGGACCGTCTGGAGGTAGGGGAAGCCGGTCCACCAGCCCACGATGATGAGTCCGGGCAGCACGAAGATGATGGCGGACAGCGTTCCGGCCGCTGATGCGATCGTCTGGACGATGTTGTTCTCCTGGATCGTGTGATCGGAGAAGCGACGCAGGATCGCCATGGAGATGACGGCGGCCGGGATCGAGGTGGCGAAGGTCAGCCCCACCTTGAGACCGAGGTAGACGTTCGCCGCGGTGAAGACGAGCGTGATGACGCCGCCGATGAGGACGCCGCGGATCGTCAGCTCCTTGACCGGGGCGGAGCCGGCACCGGACGGTTTCGCCGCGGCGGAGCCGGTTGAGGTTGTTGTGGACATGGTGAGATCTCTCGATGTCGGGATAATTCCGAGGGGAGAGTAGCACTTTGTCCGAAAACGATCGTTAATGGTCCATTCAACGCAGGACAGATCAGGCCCGCCGTCGTAGCCCTCAACACTTCGACCGAATCTTCATAGAAGACCCGGAGCCGTGTCTTCTATGAAGATTCGGTCGAAGTGAGCGGCGGGCACCGGCCGGCCCGCTCGGAGGCCGGGGCGCGAGCAAGGGGCAGTGGCCGGACTGACGATCACCCGAGCGAGTACCCTGACGGCTCGAGGACTAGCCGCCGGCAACCTGCGAGGTGAGAGATGGCCAGGCCGCGCAAGCCGATCGACCCGACCCGACGGCGTCGCCTGATGCGGACGGCGCGCACGATCTTCGCGCTCCATGGGTACAACGGCACCGCGTTGAGCGACATCCTCTCCGCCGCGGAGTTCCCTCGCAGCTCCTTCTACTACTTCTTCACTGACAAGGCCGCACTCTTCGACGCGGCATTCTCCGACGGACTGGCCTTGCTCGCCGAGCAGGTGAGACCACCCGATCCTGCGGCACTGACCGCTGAGTCCTTCTGGCCTGAGATCTTCACCTTCTTCGACGAGTTGGCCGCAGCCAGCGACGACGAGGACATGGCGACAATCGCGATGCTCTTCCACATGCAGGACGCTCCACCGAGCGCCTCACGCGCCGATTTCGAGAGGTCCACCCGGGCGTGGTGCGAGCAGACCGTGCGCACGGGTCGCGAGCAGGGCGCGCTCGACCAAGAGATCCCGGAGGACCTGCATGTCGAGCTGGTGTGGAGCGTTGCCGTCACACTCGATCGGTGGTTGGCCTTGCAGGCCGGCAAGGGTGCGGATGCTCGAGAGCTGGCGCATACCCTTCTGACGCGCTTGTTCGGGGCGCCGTAGCAGACTCCTCCCCGCCCGACCGCAGCCGTGGGTAACGACAGCCCCCTTATTTGTGGACACGTTTGTCCACAAATGATTACCATGGCTGATAGCCAGCGTTCACTGCCACAACAAGGTTCAGGAGGAATGCGAGATGGCGAGCGTTCTTGTCGCCGGGGCGACCGGATACCTCGGCCGGTACGTGGTCGCCGAGCTTCACCGCCGCGGACACCTCGTGAGGGCCGTGGTGCGGGACCGGGATCGCGCCCGCAGGGAAGGGCCCTGGGGCTCACCGTCATTGGATGGCCTGGTGGACGAGTGGGCTCTCGGGAACGTCACCGATCCTCGCTTCACCCGGGATCTCGCAGCCGACGTCGAGCATGTTGTCTCGACTCTAGGGGTGACCCGTCAGAAGGCCGACCCGTGGCAGATCGACAACCTCGCAAACCTGGCGATCCTGAACTCGGCGCTGAAGCACGCCGGCTCCTTCACCTACATCAATACCCTGGGCGGCGATCGCTGCCCCGCCCGGCTGACGCGAGCGAAGTCGGCATTCGCGCAGACGCTCTCAGTGGCGGAGATCAACTCTCAGATCATCAATCCGCCGGCCTACTTCTCCGACATGACGGAGGTGCTGGCGATGGCCAGGCGCGGCCTGGTGACGGTGCTCCGCCCGACGGCGCGGATCAATCCGATCCACGGGGCGGATCTGGCGACCTACGTCGTTGACCGGATGGAGGAGGGGACCGCTGGCACCTGGGACATCGGAGGACCGGATGTGCTCACCTGGAGACAGGTAGCCCAGCTGGCGTTCCGCGCCGTCGGCATACCGCCGCGCATCGCCGCGGTGCCCGCCTGGGTGCTACCACCGGCGTTGAGGCTGACGGCGCTGTTCAGCCCCCGCCTGGCCGACGTCGCCCAGTTCATGACCTGGAACATGATGCGCGACTGCGTGGCCCCGACGACGGGCACCCACCACCTCGCGGACTTTTACGCGGTCCACGCTCATGAATCCCCTCAAGTCTTCTGAAGGCACCAGCCTTACCATCACGATCCCAAAGCCATAGAATTTACCTGATGGTCTCTACTAGCACTTCCGACACGTCGCCCCCTCGCCACGCACTGATCCTGGACGTTGTGCTGGTAGTCGCGGTTCTCGGCTACGGCCTGCTGGTTCAGGGAGTGCCTGCCGTGGGCGCCTCACCACTCAGTCTCCTCGTCCAGTCCGGACTATGTCTGCCGTACCTGCTTCGCCGACGCTTCCCCACCGAAACCTATGCCATCACCTTGGCCTGCGGCATCGCCCAGCTGGGACTTGGCATGGGCCCACTGGTGGCCGACGTGATGATAGCGGCGTCATTATGGACTCTAGCAACTCTGCGTCCACTGAGAGTGTCGCTGTTCGGAGCAGCCGCCGCGGTGGCTTGGTTGGTTGCACTGGGGCTACTGCACCTAGGGAGAGGGGGGTTCGATCTCGGCGAGCTGAGCACCGGCGTTCTGCTAGTCGCGGTGGCATGGTTTGCCGGCCGTCTGAAACGCACCCGCCGCGCGCATCTGGTTTCGCTGCGTGAACGCGCCGACTACCTGGAGCGGCAACGAGAGTCTGAGTTGCGTATGGCATCCATCAACGAACGCACCCGCATCGCCAGAGACCTTCACGATGTCATCTCCCACAGCTTGTCAGCAGTAACACTGCTAGCTGACGGCGCTGTCGCATCTGTCAACTCCAACCCAGCAGATGCCCGAGACGCAATGGTGCGAGTACGCGATACGAGCCGGGAAGCGATGAAGCAGATGCGCTCGATGCTAAGTGTACTGCGCGCCGATGATGACCAAGGCCTTGCTCCTGCACCCCGCCTGGACGACATCAACTCCCTACTGGCCGAGGCTCGCGCAGCAGGGACACCTATCCACGCCTCACTTGCCGACATAGATGCTCCTGCAGACGTGCAAGTGGTTGCCTACAGAGTCGTCCAAGAAGCGTTAACCAACGTCCGAAAGCACGCAACGACAGCGCAACGTGTCGATGTGAGGATCACCCAAGTAGACCATGAGCTACGCATCCGTGTCACTGACGACGGCCAGGACTCCACCCAGCCAGAACAGGGACACGGGCTGATCGGCATGACTGAACGAGCAACAGCGCTAGGTGGAATCCTCCACGCCGGTCACTGCCCTACCGGAGGCTTCCAGGTACTCGCCCAGCTGCCGTTACGAAGGGAGAATCCATGACACACACGCCCAGCACCCCGATCAGGGTGGCTGTCGTCGACGACCAGGAGATCGTTAGAGCAGGCCTGCGCATGGTCCTTGGCGCCCAGCCTGACGTGGAAGTCGTCGGAGAAGCCACGAACGGGGCCGCTGTTCCGGCACTCGTGGTGCAGACCCGCCCTGACGTGATCCTCATGGATCTGCGAATGCCTGAAGTTGACGGCATAGAAGCCACCCGACGACTCCGAGCCCACACCAGGACGCCCGACGACTACTCACCAGGAGTCCTGATTCTCACAACGTTCGACCTGGATGAGCACGTGTTCGAGGCGCTCAGAGCCGGGGCCAATGCCTTCCTAGCCAAGGATTCTGAAACCCATGACCTCATTGAGGCCATCAAGCATGTCTACCAAGGCGACGCCGTAGTTCAACCCCGCATCACCAGGCAACTAGTTGAGCATTTTATCAGTCGCAAGCCCTCTGCTCGTCCCTCTGACGACGATGTCAGTCGCTTGGAGTCGCTCACCCCACGAGAACAGGAGGTGTTAGGACTCGTCGCATCCGGACTCAGCAATTCAGAGATCGCCGCCAATCTAACACTATCAGAGGTCACAATAAAAACGCACGTCGGTCGCCTGCTCACCAAACTGTCATTGCGGGACCGGACCCAGGCGGTGGTATTTGCCTACGAGACCGGCTTCGTTCGCCCTGGAATATAAACCCACCCTTCCGCCACTCCGGGTGATACTTGAGAAGGACCCCAGAATCGTTCACCTGAACGACGACAGGCCACGGTCGCCCCTGACATCGTGGGGCCATGGACATCGTCAGAACATACCAACTCACCAAGCGCTACAACTCACGTACCGTTGTGGACGCCATCAACCTGCAGGTTCCTGAGGGAAGCGTATACGGCTTCATCGGCCCGAACGGGTCTGGGAAGTCCACAACCATGAAGATGCTGCTGTCCCTCGTGACCCCCACCAGCGGTGGCGTCCAAGTGATGGGACGCACAATGGACAGATCCACCCGACAAGCGTTGCTACAACACATCGGCTCACTCATCGAAGCCCCTCCTGGTTATCAACATCTGACCGGAGCCGAGAACATGAGGATCGTACAACGTACGCTCGGCCTACCTGATGCCGCCATCATAGAGGCTGTAGCGGCCGTTCGAATGCAAGATCAAATGAACAAAAGGGTCCGCAATTATTCATTAGGGATGAAGCAGCGCCTCGGTATAGCAATGGCGCTGGCCCGTCGTCCTCGACTACTAGTGCTGGACGAGCCCACCAATGGCCTGGATCCGGCCGGAATCGAGGAGATGCGCCATCTGATCCGCGCACTCGCTAATCATGGCACAAGCGTCATGGTATCAAGTCATATCCTTGGAGAAGTAGACAAGGTAGCAGACGTCATCGGTATCATCAGCAGCGGCTCTCTGGTGTTCCAGGGAACTCGGAATGACCTGCTCAAGACATCGGCACCGGATGTGCTGATCGAGACCTCTCACCCCGATCATGCCGCCTCTGCACTGCGGCGACGATCCAACATTCCAGCAACCGTGGATCGTGGTCGGTTGAGACTGCCAGGATTCGATCAACACGCCACAGCCGGCGTCGTTAAGGAACTTGTCAATGTCGGCGCTCCAATTTACTCAGTATACCGCGATGAGCAGCGTTTGGAAGATGTGTTCATGGCGCTCACACGAGGAGGGCAGTTATGAGACTCCGGCTCATCATCAACGAAATCGCCAAAATGAAGCGCCGGCATATCGGATTAGTCGCCTCAATTCTCATCCTCTCTGTGGCAGGAATGTCACTCATGGGAGCAGCCTCCGGCGGGGCGGACATACTAACCTGGCAAGCATTGCTGGCTGGCACTTCGCTGGCCTTCCCCATGACCTGCCCTTTGTTAATTGCCGTCATTGCCAGTCGGATTGTGGACATGGAGCACGAGGGCAATGGTTGGCTGGCAGGCCTATCAGGTGGAATCGGAACTGGCCAGGTATGCAGAGCGAAAATGGTCGCTGCTGGCCTTGTTGTGACTTTGACAACCATTGCACCTTCCGCCCTGCTAGTAACTCTGGGCACTCTCTTGGGCGCCGGCTCCCTGCCGGTTGAGCTGTGGCTAGGGCACACGTGCGCCATCCTATCAATCAATTTAGTAGTTCTGGGCGCTCACATACTCCTCTCAGCGCGGGTGGAGAACCAACTTGTCGCGCTGTGCCTGGGCGTCGTCGGCACGATCATCGCCGCAGTGTCCAGCGGGCTTCCCAACTGGCTAGCTGCGCTAACCCCATGGGGCTACTACTCTCTAGCGGCCGCGGCCGATTACCGCGATACCGGCATGGTGACACTTACCCCCGCCTATGGTCCAATCGCTGCACTAACAATAATCGCTGCAATCGCATTTATTGCCCTCACCCACCGACTAGATTCTCAGGAGGTCTAGCATGATTGCCAGAACTTCGACAGCCCTTGATACAAACTCATCTTCTCCGTCCCCACTGTTGGCGGAACTACTCAAGTTGCGTCGATCCCAGCCGCTCCTAGTCGTCATCGGGCTACCCCTCGTTGTCACCGGAACCGGTATCATTAATACGCTTTTCTCAGGACGCGGTCTTGAAGACGGCTGGAACACACTCTGGCTACGTACAGTCGGTTTCTACGGGTTGTTTCCTCTGGTACTGGGAGTGGCGATCCTCGCCTCCCTCGTGTGGCGTCCAGAGCATCGGGACAGCAATTGGAATACTCTCATGACCAGTCCCATAGGAGCCACACGTATCGCATTGGTTAAAACACTAGCCGTTGCCGGGCTCGCGGCCGCCATGCAGGCCACTATGCTGATCGTGGTTGTTGCGACGGGAAAGGTACTGTTTGGCCTGCCCGGCTTGCCACCAGTCCATCTACTTACCTCCGGTACCCTGGTTGCCATGGCTTGCGTACCCCTGGCAGCATTCCAGTCATCGATATCGATGCTGATGCGTTCCTTCGCCGGGGCGGTAGCGCTGGCAGCCGCGTTCGCCGGAGTCTCCGTCAGTCTACTGACAGCCAAAATAGGCTCAATATCCTACGCGTTACCCCATGCCTTAGCGACTCGCACAGCGTTGCTCGGCTCAGGGATGTTCAGTGACCCCAGCCATCCCGACATGGCAACGTTCGGCGGGATCGCAACCACGGCAGTCATACTGACATTGTTGATCGTCGTATCAACCGGAAGAATTCTCAAACGCCGAGATCTCCACACCTAACGGCCATTCCGTCGTGCACCCCCCCATCAACATATGGTCGATTTGATGACGGCATCGATAACGAGCTTCGTTGATAACGGTCTGCCACCTTAGAAAAGGGTGCAGAAACTCCCTCGGGCGAAGTTCCGAAATTGAAACGCATAAAGCACTCCAATCTACAATAACGCCCCAATTATAATAGCAATGAAATCAGTCGGCGTTTTGGCGGCATGTTTTTGGGCGCATAGCGACCAACCTCAGATTGAATGGCGCTTGGGCGGCCCGGATAGTGCACACCACCCTCGACTACATACAACGCTACATGTGACACAAAACAGATAAGGAGCCCGATGGGTCAGTGAAGCAGTGCCAAAACAACTTCGGCTGCTGAAAGTTGACGAGAGACCGAAAGTTGTTTTTTACTGAGTCTCGCATCCCTTCTGCTACCCAATGCCATTTTATCACTCCATCGGATTGAGGCATATAAATTATGCGAGGGCGCATGGATCCGCCTCAAGCGAGAATGCTGGTGGCAGCCAATCCAAGAACAATCCGATCGAAGCCAGAGTCAAGATCTCCTCTCCTTCCTCCACTATGATGAAAGGAATTCGATTGATGATTCACACGCTGATTGTAGATAATGACATGCTCTTCCGCGCAGGTATACGAATGATGATTGATTCATCCTCCGACATCACAGTCGCCGGAGAAGCGGCAACCGGACTTGAAGCGCTGGACATGATTCAAGCGACCAACGTGGATATTGTTCTGATGGATATTAGCATCCCTCAACTCAACGGAGTGGAAGCGACTAAAAAAATCGTCGATATGCCCAATTGTCCTAAGATTCTCATCCTTACCTCCTACGGCATGGATGAAGAGCTATTCAATGCCCTTGCGGCCGGCGCCACAGGTTTTCTACTCAAAGACTCACAACCTGAGGGGCTCCTTACAGCTATCTCATCTGCATACAACGGCAATGCCGTCATTTCGCCTCAGTTAACAGACAAACTCGTCGAAGAGTATACATCAAAAGAAAATAAGGTTTCGCCAATTAATCAGGCATTATCGAAACTGACAGACAGGGAACGTGAGGTATTAGGATTGATCGGTCTTGGAAGGAACAATGCAGAAATCGCTGACGAACTTTTCATTGCGGAGGTAACAGTAAAAACCCACGTCGGCCGAGTCCTACGCAAGATTAATGCTCGAGACCGTGTTCACGCAGTAGTTCTTGCCTATCATGCCGGAATCGTTAAGCCCGATGGCGGCCCCGATAGCGACGCCGTCTTCTACGGATCCAAGCAGAGCGCATAAGACCTCTTCCCCCTTCTTTCCGCGAACTTCGGCGCATTATCGAAATCGCAGCCAGTGTCCCCAGCAGACTCCAGACAATCAAGACCAAAGTTGTCTCAAGCATTCGCCACGACTGCCCCACTTCTGCAGCAACCGCTGTCTCCGGCATCAGCGCCCCTCGGACTCCGAGGCCGATCCAATATACAGGGCTGGCTTGACTCAGTATTTGAGTCCATGGAGCCTGCCCGGACACAGGGTAGAATATTCCCGAAAGGCTGAGTAACCCCATCATGCCAAGTGAAATGAAACTTAGGTTGCGCGGATGGCGGATAAGTGATCCAAAGGCTGCTCCCCATGGCAATGTCGATGTCAGGCCAAGAGGTAGCACCCAGGTCAGGGCAAGCAGTCGCGGGCCGCCAAGAAAAAAGTTTCCGAATAGCGCGGCGGATGCGGCCATTATAACGAGTATCGTAATCAGAGTTAGAGCAACCTGACATAGCACCTTGCCGATCAGGTATGTATGAATTCCAAACGGGATGGTACGTGCACGCATCAATGTGCCTTCTTCCCGCTCGCTGATCAGATTGGTAGCTAGTCCCATAAAGCCAGTGAACAGCAGGTTCATCGAAATAATTCCAGGTAGGGCATAGCTCCCTAGCGATCCACCCTGAACAACGACACCTCTCAGAAAATACATCACCACCAGGGCAACAATCGGAAAAAAAGTGTAGTTTAGAATGTGCGACAAACTCTGATTCAACTCAATCCTGCCACGCTCTATACCTAGCTTCACAATACTAGTCAACATACGGCATCAGTCCGTTCAGACGCAGTAGAATACGCATGCAGATGAGCATTTTCCACGTGACCGATCATTTCCAAATATGCGTCATGAAGGCTAAAGGGGCGCACCTCCAAGTCGGTGATATGCGGCTTCGTCAGAGAAAGATCCCGAACGAAGGGCACGCTTTCTGATACTGTTTTGGAGTACAACCTTTCATGCTCACGCCACGAAACCCTGGTTCCCCAGGAGTGTTTTCTTGCAATAGTTTCGGTGGTTCCTCTAGCGACGATTCGACCAGAAACGAGTATAGCAACAGAATCCGCCAGTAACTCGGCTTCTGTTAGGTCATGTGTTGTAAGCACCATTGCCGTGGACCTTTGACGTGCGATGGAGCGAATCAGTTCATGAAAGGCCGCACGGGCCTCAGGGTCAAAGCCGGTGGTTGGCTCATCAAGAAAAATGAGCTCAGGGTTACCAACCAATCCGATCGCCACATCAAGACGCCGACGCTGACCTCCGGAAAGTTGACCAATACGACGATGGGCCTGCGCCGTAAGCCCGACCGCTTCCAGTAGTTGATCCACATTCTGGACTCCGCGCGGTGACGGCACTAATCTAGAGTAGTGGGCTGTTAAATGTGCTAGCAGTGTACGCACCGACCATCGACGATGGTCTCCCCACGACTGCAGAACCATGCCAATTCGAGCTTGCCATCTTTCGTCCCCACGCTCAGGATCAGTACCGAGCACCAGCACCTTTCCACCGGTTCGACAACGCAGCCCCTCAAGGATTTCAATCGTAGTTGTTTTACCCGCACCGTTGGGCCCAAGTAGTGCGACAACTTCACCCGGCGCAACCTTAAGATCTACGCCTCGAAGAACCTCCGTATTTCCATACGACATCTTTAAACCGCGCACATCGAGTGCGTAGGGTGGGATCGGAGCCTGTTTACGGACGAATCGGGTCCTGGCCACATCCATATACCTTCTTCTCCTCCGTATTAGTGTGATCTCTCTCAACAGACACATCCAGGGGTGACGCCATACGACGCCACCCCTGGATTGTGCAGACTACTCCTTGGAGTGGTCCTCGAGCGGCAGGATTGCCTCAGTGTGCGGACCGATGAACTCACCAGTCTGCGTGGAGAAGCCGCCAAGGGAGTGGATAGCCGGAGTGGTGTAGATGTCGCTCATGTTGCTTTCCTTTCGGAATTGGCTTGCGTCAGTTCTTGCGGTCGGCAATGGGGTTCCAGCCCTCGGCCTGACCACCGATGCCGAATCCGGTCACCTCGGTGAAGGTCCCGAGACCGACGATGAGCGGGCTCTCATAGGTCTTGCTGTCCATTGTTATCTCCTTCAGATTGTGTTGGTCGTCTGGATCGATTCTGAGTTGGTTGCGGGCGCACTGTCGTCAAAGCATGCGCCCATCATGACTACTCCTTGGAGTGGTCCTCGAGCGGCAGGATTGCCTCAGTGTGCGGACCGATGAACTCACCAGTCTGCTCAACGAAGTCGCCGAGGTCGACGACGCACGGAGTCGTGTAAACGTCAGCCAAGGTTGACACCTCCCTTCTTGGGATCGTGGGCGTGCGGTGGTCATCCGGCCGCGCGGGCCGGTCCGGATTCCGGAAGCACCAGAAATCCGAGTTCTGGAGGCGTCACGCTGCGGTTAACGCAACGCTCGGCGCTGATGAAACTGACATTAGTTTGGTAAAATCTGCACTTGTCATCGGCTCGTCGACAATGCACTGCTCTGCCTCAACCCATGCATGTGCTGTAAAAGGCGGTGCCGAAAGCACTCCAACGCACCATTCGGGCCATACTCCGCGAACACGGCACAGAAGCGCTGTAGCGATAGCTCGAGGCAAACAAGCCGATCCTCCTCTTGCATATGCGCTTACTGTAAGAATCACGTCACGAGCAGCTCGTGTTTCATGGTAGGACGCCGGCCTTGCTCCCGTGCGGACAGTCTCAAGGACACGTCGCAGGGCGCGCGGAGGTGCTTTTGAAAGTAGCCGAGCTCCGGCTGTGATTGCTGAAACAGTCACTCGCTGAGTAAAGTTTGGACTAGATACCTGATAGGGCAGAACGTCACTCACAGCAACCCCACCTCTTCCAACTCCTTGCATGCCACGTCAACGTCATGTCGAGCCGATTCGGGAGAAAGCCCGTAGCGAGACACCAGCAGATCCGCTGCTGTCTTTCGGTCACCGCCATCACGGAGAGACTGTAGTATTTGTAGGGCACTGTCGTTGAGATGCCAGTACTGTCCACGAGATTCGTTGAGCACAACATGACCGTATTCGGTCGACGCACTAGTGAGGACCGGGCGCTTACTACCTCGCAGGAAGTTAAACATACATACTCCTTTTTACTGTGGGGCGAGTTAGTTGCATTCAGGCGGCAACTGGAGCAGTTCTGCGCTGGTTAAGTATGAACTTGCCAAGGTTGACCACGTTATGGATTTCAGGCGACGGGGGCTCCCACCGATCAGGACGAGTAGAATCCAGGAAGGCGGTCCTGTCTATTAAGCCACCATCTAGAAGACCAGATTCTTCAACCAGACCGACAAGTACATCATGATGGCGAAGATATCCCCGAACTGATTGTGCTCCTCCACCGACTTTTGATGTGCGCATCAGGTATTCTTTTGGAAGGATGCCTCGCATCGCTGACTTCATCAGCGGCTTCCATTCCAGCGGATTATCTCGTTCAGTTCGCCGCACCCGGAACGCTGCTTCAACAACTCGATCATCCAGTAGCGGCGCTTCGTACGCTACTCCGAACGGATTTCCGAGCTGCCCAGTACCGCGCACCAGCTTAGCGGCGTCCCGAGCGAAGTAGATATCGCTATGTCCAGCAACGGTGGGATGGAGTGGATCCAGGCCGCTCAACAGTGATCGAACTGCTTTAACTACCGTTTCTCGCGCATCCGCACTTAGCCATTCTGGCAAGGCTAGAGGGCTGGACCAGTCGTTCACTCCGGGCGGGCGCAGGCTTTTTGCTTTCTTGGCTATGCCGTCTGCTAGCCACGCTCGGTAACTGCGTCGATCGCTGAGCTGGCGCAATGTGCTCATCACGCTGGTTCCAGCAGGAATATGTTCGCTGCGAGACCTTCGCCAAGCCAGAAGCGGATGGGACCGAGCCAGTGTGTGCTCCCACCCTGCAACGCCACGCAAGATGTGATCGCCTCCAAGTCCGTTCAAATGGATTGCCGCTTTTTTTTGAGCATCCTCGGAGAGGAGTGCCATGATACGTGGCCCCGCGGTAATGGCCTGCGTCGGCTCATCAAGGACTACATTTACCTCATCAATTCCTTCGTAGAAGTCCACAAACTCGTCTGTCGACTTGACCAGATGCTCGCGCACATTAGGCATCACTGTCAGGGCTTTTTTCGCCCATGCAAGATCCTCTCTCCCACCCGGATCGGGATGGAAAAGGGTTCGCGCTACGATGCCGCTCCCGGAGTTCGCCGCAGCAAAATAGCAAATCGGCGTGGAGTCAAGACCACCAGACAGATCACACACTACTTCCGCGTTTCCCGCAGTCCGGGACGTGACAGCTTTTTCTAAAGCATCACGGAACGCGACTGCACCGTTCTGCAAGTCGATATCGTCGGAGGGCATATTCCACCAGGTTATCCGACGCGATTCTCCATCTTGACCGACAAGTAGAGCCTGATCGCCTGGCAGCGGTTGCACCCCCGACCATAGACCAATTTGATCAATGGGGTGAGGCTGGACAGGCAGCAATCTCAGTGCAATTGCTGTTTCATCAAACGCAAGATCCGCCAATTCTGCCAGTACGTCCGCACGGTCAGAGATCACAGTATTCTCACCGATCGAGCACCACCATAGTCTCCTGGTCTCCAGTGCCTGTCCCGAGGCGTACACATTTCCCTGGTATGATCCAAAAGTGAGGAAGCTCCCGGAGCACTGCAGCTGCACTCGACTGAAGTCTGTTGGAGCTGAGGCTCTGGCGGCGTATCGGTTCATCTCTTCCTGGGTGACAGCGCACTGGCCGACTACTGAGACGCAAGTTTCATCCGCACTTCCGCTGATGAGACGATTCCCTGACAAGGTGCCGACTAGCAGCGGTCGACCGGAAACGTGGGAAGCAAGAACTCTTTCTGGACCACCTAGGCGATCCGCAATGGAAGCGGCGGCGTCGTTGTCGGGTAGAGCGACGACGTAGGAACGACCGTTTCCGTTGACGACTGCGTTCTGCACGTTGGACTCCTGTCTGTCATTTCTTGGGGTTCTGGGCGATCCCTCAAGCACGGCTCTACTCTCTCGTTTGAACAGGGAACAGAGCGTCCATCCAGTGAATGATTAGGGTCCTACCTGGGTAGGATTTCGTTGTGGAGTGCGGTGCCCGTCACTGCATGATCGTCATGCTGGACCGCTGCCTTCCGGTTCCTTAGTCCATGTCGGCATGCCGGTGATAGGTGTCTTATGGTCGCCTTGAATCGTTCCGCGGCTGCTTGGCACACCACATAGGGGCACTTCTCCTGTCAAACCGGCCCAGTCACCCTCACCCACCGATTTCGCCGCCTCCCTGCGCGAGCACCGGCGATCCGATGAATCGGACCGGCACGGGCCTCACGACGGGAAGCGTCGGGTTAGCGTGGACCTCTTACTCGCCTCACTGCGAGGTGACTTCGACCTGCTGGCGGGTGTTCCACCCCATCTTGCCGCTGGTGACCATCCCCCAGACCCGCAGGGGACGCAGGATCAGTGCGGACCAGAGCGTCGCCACCGGGGACAGGATGAGACTGGCGTACCTCTGGGAGCCGGTGGTGTCCGAGCGCCACACGGTGATGTACCTCGAGCCCTGTGCCAGCCCGATCGCGAGAGGCACCAGCACCACCGTCGGGGGGATACCGCCACCGAGGACGAGCGGACGCCACAGCAGCAGGTAGACGAAGACCGAGATCACCAGCCAGATCTGCATCCACCCGGTGACCTGGCGCCACCAGCCCCATGAGAGGACCGGCAGGAAGCGGATGCGCCAGAGCCCACGGATGAAGGAGCCGCGGAACCAGCGCTCCTGCTGGCGATAGTGGTGGCTCCAGCGGTCGGGCATCCACGCGAAGGCGAAGGCCGAGGGCTGCTGAACGGTCCTGCCGTGCAGCAAGGCGAAGAGCGTCAGCATGGAGTCGTCGGAGAACTCCACGTGCCTCCCCAGGTAGCTCTCGTTCATGTAGGTGTCGATGTTCTCAGCCAGGATGGAGCACCGGTAGGCGGCCAGACCGCCGGAGTTGACCATGACCGAGCCGAGCTGCGACATGAAGGAGCGGTCGACGAGCTGCTGGCCGACGAAGATCACGTCGGTGACACGGGCGAGCAGATTCTCCCGATTGTTGATCGCCAGGATGACGCCGGCCACTGACATGACCCGGGGATCGCTGAAGGGCTGGACGATCTCATGGAGGGCCTCGGCGTCGAGCATGGAGTCGGAGTCGACGGTCACGAACAGGTCGGCGTCGCGAATCTTCCTGAAGCCGTGAACCTGAGCATGCCGCTTGCCCTCATTGGCCGTGCGTTGCCAGGTGGCGTAGATGCGGGCCACCGCCGCCTGACGAATGAACCAGTCCCGCTCCGCCACGTAGGCGCCCTGGGTGGAGCCGTCGTCGACGACGTGGATCTCCGCCGGCGGAGAGCTCTGACGCAACAGGGCGGAGAGCATCCGCACCACGACATCAGGATCCTCGTTGTAGAGCGGAACGAGCACGGCGACCCGATACACCTCACCACGACCAACCACGCGCCCCTCGAAGCCGGCCAGCACGAGCTGCACAGCCACCATCACGAAGAGGACATCGAAGGTCCACACGATCCACGTGTCCAGGACGTGGTGCCGGCTGACCAGGACCCGCCAGCACAGCCACCCCAGCACACCGAGGGCCACGACGACGGCGGGCAGGGCCCCACTGGCCCGCATCAGGGCCCGAGGCAGCCCGGTGGCATCGGCCGATCGCTGAGCCTCGTCCGTCGTCGCCACCGGAGTGCGTACAGTGACTACACCCTCGCCGCGCCCCTTGCCACGGACCACCCGCACCACTCGGAGCCGTGTCCTGCGCTTGAACAGCAGCTTGACCGCGAAACAGGACAGCAGGATGACAAGGCAGACCAGCAGGACGAGCAGGCCGAAGGACCAAGTCATAGGCGTCAGTCTTTCCGTGTCGAGATGCCGGTTCCGGGCGAGGAGGCGACGGCGGCTCAGGCCGGGGCTGAGGCGAGGGGCTGGCTGCGCATGACCTCCGGAACCGTCTTGACGGGAAGGCCGGAGTCCGCCACCTGCTTCATGAAGCGCTCGAAGCTGGCCGCCTTCACCGACTCGGGAGCACCATCGGGCTTCTCGTCGATGCGATGGAAGACCATGTGGGTCCAGCATCGGTGCTCCCGGCAGCGGGCCAGGGCCTTCTCGACCTGGGACTCGGTGGTGTAGGAGCCGCAGTAGAAGACGCGGAGCCGGAATGGGTCCCCCGGCGCGAGGGTCTCCGGGGCGTTCTCGATGGTGCGCAGCGAGGTGAAGTAGCTCTGGGAGGTGCGCAGCACAAGGTCGTTGTACCGGCCCATGGGCAGGGCGAAGTGGGCGGCACCCTCGGGGTAGCCGTGCTCGAGGAGGAAGGACCTGATCGTCTCGAACTCCTGGCGTATCCCCGCCTCGTCGAGGGTGGTGAGGTCGGTGGAGGCGTGGGCGGCGATGTCCCAGCCGTGAACCTCTCGCATCTCAGCGAGTTGGTCGGCATTCATGCGCCCCGGCAGTCCGACCTTGTCGGCGATGACGTAGGAGGTTGCCGCGGGGATGCCGTGGCCCTGCATGATCTCCCGTGCCGTCTTGTAGTCGCTGTCGTAGCCGTCGTCGAAGGAGATGGAGACGATGCCGCTGTCCGCTGAGGGCAGGGTGCCCAGGTAGCCGAGCCATAGGCGGCTCGGTGCCGAGTCGGAGGCGGGTACGGCCTTCAGGCGCACCCGCGTCACCTGGTCCAGCCGGGGGTGGCCGACGACGGAGCGCTCGGCGGCGCGGTTGACGGTCACTCGGCACCAGCTTCCGGTGCGCAGCGTGCGTATGTCGGGTGCGACGTCCAGGCGCAGGCAGTCCTCACCCTCCCCGCCGAGCTCGAGCTGGATGCTCTCGATCTGCCGGTAGTCCTCAGCGCGCAGCCACAGGTCCCACTGGCAGTCGGTCATGTCGACGCCCGAGAGCGCCAGGTCGGCGCTGGTGGGACGAGCGGGGTCGCCGGTGGTGGTGAGCTGCAGCGACTGGGTCCCGTGGGAGTGGGTAGAGGTGTCCGGCCGTATGGAGCCGTCCCTGGAGGAGAGGGTCCAGGCGCGCGGGTCCTGCATGTCCGATAGCACCTCTGACGGCGCTGAGGATGGACCTACGGGCGGGGCCGGGGAGGCGTGAGCCGCCGTCTGCAGCTCAGGTAGAAGAGTGCTCGAGGCTGCTAAGGCGAGGCCACCCATCAGAAAGTTGCGGCGCCTCATCCGATCATGCTGCGGCAAGGTACTTCTCCAGTTAACAGTCCACTCGGTTGGTTTCCTCTCCAGGATACGCACCAAATCGCCGCCACCGCAGACAAAAGTCGCGGACACCCCAACCAGGCGCCTGCCACATCGTGCCACCGGCCCGTCAAGTCCCTGCAAATCCGCGCACCTCCGCCAACCGACGCCAACCATACGTGATGGAGATCACCCTACTGTTGTAGGTAACTGAGACGCCCCATCGACCACCTGCCACTCGAGCATGAACCACAAAAAAGTCCGACCGCACGCCATTGCTATGTCCTCAGCGCCTGACTCATGACACCTTGGTGGGTTGTAGGTGGGCTGGTGTGAGTTTTCGTTGGTATTGCGGTGTCGGGGGTGTGCTGGCGCACTAAGGGGCCGGTAGGGTGGGGGTGGTGAGCCCGTTTGTGCGTAAGGTTAAGACAGCCTCTGGGGCGACGGCGGTGCAGATCGCGGTCAAGGAAGGGCGCCGGGACAAGGTGATCGAGCACCTGGGATCGGCCCACATGGAGGCCGAGCTGGCTGCTCTGATGGAGATCGGCCGGCACCGCATTGCCCCGGACCAGCTGGCCCTGGACCTGACTCCCACGCCACCGGCGGTTTCGGGACTCCTCACGGCCTCAGCCCCGGTCGGCACTGATGCGGTGGTGGTCTCCAAGCGCTCGGGCCTGCTGTGGGACGTTCTGCACGGGGTCTACACCCGTCTGGGGCTGGGGGCGCCACTGGGGGTGATCGGGCCTTTGAGCAGATGGTTCTGGCGCGTCTGATCGAGCCGACCACCTGCAAGGCCCAGGTCCCCCGCGTCCTGGGTGACCTGGGCCTGGAGCCGGTCAGCGTGCAGACCTTGTTCCGCTCCCTGGCCCGAGCCCAGGAGCGAGGCTACCGCGAGAGCCTGTCTGGGGCTCTGGTCGAGCACGTCACCAACACCTCCGGTCTGGCCCTGTGCCTGTATGACGTGACCACCGTCTACTTCGAGGCCGAGCGTGAGGACGACCTGCGGCGGGTGGGTTACTCCAAGGAGCGTAGGGTCGGTCCTCAGGTCATCGTGGGCCTGCTGGTCGACCGGGCCGGTTTTCCTCTCCAGGTCGGCTGCTGGGAGGGCAACAAGGCTGAGACCACCACGATCATCCCCATCGCGGAGGCCTTCCAGGCCGCCCACGGCATCGCCGATCTCGTGGTGGTCGCCGGGCGCAGGCATGCTCTCGGCCGCCAACCTGGCGGCCCTGGATGAGGCGAGGCTGCGGTTCATCGTCGGCGCCCGCACCACCCGGGCCCCAGGCGACCTTGAGGCCCACTTCCACTGGGCCGGTGACGCGTTCACTGACGGGCAGGTCATTGACACCATCATCCCCAGGAGGGGCTCCAGGAGCCAGCGCGACATCAGCAGTCGTCGTGAGCCGGTGTGGGACCCGCACACCCATCCGGGCTCGTGGCGAGCGGTGTGGGTCTACTCCAAGAAGCGAGCGGCCCGGGACAACCAGACCCTCACAGCTCAGGCCAACCGCGCCCGGGCCGTTATCGCCGGTGAGAAGCGCCCTCAGGGCACGCGTTTTGTCACCGTCCATCAAGGCGATCAGGTCCTCGATGAGGCCTCCATCGCCAGAGCCCGTTCCCTGGTGGGCCTCAAGGGCTACGTCACCTTTCGTCCCGTCCCGCCTGATGGGCGCCGGTGAGGTCGTCTCCTCCTACCACGAGCTGTGGCACGTCGAGGCCTCTTTCCGGATGAGCAAGCACGACCTGAGAGCCCGACCGGTCTTCCACCACACCCATGACGCCACCTGGGCCCACCTGACCGTAGTGGTGGCCGCCCTGGCCGTAGCCCGCTACCTCCAGGAGGCCACCGGTATCAGCATCGCCAGGATCGTGCACGAGCTACGCAGCCTGCAGGAAGTCACCATCAACCTCAACGGCCACCAAATCACTGCTCAGCCCCAGCTCACCCAGACCGCAGCTGGAATCCTCAAATCCCTACAGACCCCAGGGCACTAAGGCGTCATGAGTCAGGATCGACCACCCGCCACGTGGGTATGAACAACGAAGAAGCCCGACCACTCGCCATTGCTATGTCCTCGGCGACTCTTCTCGTTCAGGGCTCAAACCCAACTTATGACACCTTCGTAGGGGACGGAGAGGTCGGTGCAAGCTTTCGTTGGTGCTATACCGACTACACCCCCTCGGCGCCGTCGTAAAAAAGTTTCCCCTCGGAGGCAGGTCGCATCTGGTGCTGAAGCAGACGGGACAGGAGCCCTCTGGCACTACCATCCACAAGTCTCGCATACCGTTCTAATCCGAACTCTATTCTCGCACTTTTGACATCAATCTTGGCGGTGAGTCCATCGCTGTGCTTTGTGGCCGTCCCCAGGAGAGCGGCAGTGACAAATTTAGCAGCGCGATCCACTCGCTTCCGCATTTCCCCAGTTTGATTCGACAAAAATGCTTGCTCCATTTGTTGATAATTGCGTATCAATCGGTCTGCTTCATCGCGCATTTTCCCACACCTGGTCGACCATGACTCCGGAAGCTCCGGAGGAGCCTGAGTCTTTAAGTCAAGGGTTGCCTTACCTGTTCCACTGATCACACAGGCGTCCAATGCAAGCGTAGGAACAGTAATCTGTTTGGTGAACTCCACCATCCAAGGATCAGAAGACGTCTTGTGCAACACTCCAAACTCCGCCTGATTTTCCTTGAGAGGACGCGGCCCGTCTTCTCTATTGACGTCAATGGGGCTAAGTTGTGTAAGCACAACCCGAGTGAGATCATTACTACGTTTTCCATTCTCTCTTACACTGAGATCGCATTCCTGAGCGAGCAGTACGTAGTATCGATCGACTCCTTTCTCTGCCGTGTGAGCTCTATGAAGATCACGAACCTTAAAAATATCTCCCACCTCGATTGGCAGAGCAAGCGACGAAAGCATTTCCTCACATTCGAACCTCTCGTCCCATTCGGCTTCAATCAACGCAGGCGGCCTCTCAGAACTATCGAGGTAAAGCCGCACCCCACTGCCCCGACGTAAGCGAGTCATGACATCAGCGATAAATTCTTTTTCACGCAGCGATTTGGCAAGCGACCTTCGAAAAATGGCGTCAGCAATACGAGTCGCGTTCTCTGGTTCGTAGGTCCCTTCGCACCGAGCGGCTTCAATCGAAGCAAATAGTAAATACTTATCGACCTGCCTTAGGTGGTCGACCGCCACCTCCGTTGCCCGACTCAAACTATTGGCTACGTGATTGCGGAATTCTTCAATCTCGCTTGCGTATAATACAACTCGCAAGGCCTCCGCAAACGTGCCGTCTTGTAGACGACTCTTAGCAATAACGATCACAGGTCGCCGAGCATCGAAATTGTCACTAATACTATTAGCAATTTCTGTCTCTCGACCCAGGTCAGAGGCTGTGTGCGTAAGCAAGCCAACATGAACATAATCAAGATCTTCTCTAGAAAGCAGACTGCGTATGAGTTCATCCCCAGCAGTCTCTGACCCACCTTCTCTTTCAAAGCTTCTATCGAACAGGACGAGAGTGGGGCGCCGATCTTCCAATAATTCGTATCCTGAACTACGCCAATCAGTCAACCCCATACTATGAAACTCTACGCTATCTTCCAGAAGCTCTGGGAGTGCAAGGAGTGCAGCGTTGTTGTCAGAAACGGAGGACGACTGCATATCAACAGAGCCTTCCTGGGCGTTCTCGGCGCGCCGTGCCGCCTTAGTTAGCCGACTTCGAGCTTCGTCACTGAGTTTATCCCAGTTCTGATCCACCAATTCTCGGACCTCGTCTACCGACAGTCCGAACTCAGCACTTTCTTCTTCATCAGGGAGCGCTGTACGAGTTACAAGTGCGAGGTCGATAGATTCTGCTTGAATCGCGCCGAACACTTCCTCTTTGCTCTGAAACGCTCCTTCAGCGTGATCATCATCCACGCTGATAACCCGAACGATTTCGAGTGCTTCAAATAGTCGCCGAATAAGATTCTTTGTTGTCGCTTTTGACAGTTTCTCGCTAGTCATTAAACTTCTCCTAGGACAGCACCTGGCTTGCACCAAAATTAAGTATAAACTGATAACGTCGCCCGTACCGATTTCGTTCTGGAGCAAGTAAGATTGTGGCGTTCATCGAATCCAATAGTTGACGCGTAACAAACAGACCGAGCCCACGTCCGTTCTGTGATGGCTTAGTTGTGATAAAGGGATCAAATAGAAGATCCTCGACTGACTCGTCTACACCGATACCATTATCTTCTAGCATCACAAAAGGGGAATCAATAGCTATAGTTATCACCCCTTCATTCATTTGTTTTGACGAAAGCCTCTGCTGAAGCCAGTACTCACTATTAAGAATCAAATTATCAAAGACCTGCGTAAGTTTTCCCTCGTTGGCACGAACCTGAAAATCTTTGATAACTTTAAGATCGATACGAATCCCATTCTTTCCCCACCTCGATGCATAATATCCAACAAGCTGCTCGACGTGTGCAGACATGGTCACGTTGGTACGCCGCTCTCGCATGTAGCGGAGGGATGGTGCAACTCTCGCAACCTGCTTACCCAGCGCACTGGCAGACGAGCGAACATGCTCAACGAAGGTCCACAAACGCTGGTCCACACAGTCAATTGACTTCAGATACTGAGAGATCTGCGTGCTACGACCGCGTAATCCGTCACTGATATGCTTAACCTCATGCGACAGTGCTTCCGCACTAAGGCCTAGCGCAACTGACTCCCACGCGTCACCGATCTGCTCTTGTGCAAATTGCAGCTGCTGCTCCAGCAAGTCCACCCCAGATTTGAGTTTTTGGTGCGTCCTATCCAACTCATCTAGGTGCATCATTAGAGTCTGTGCTTCTGATACTGATTCCTGAACCTGCCGAACTGTCCGCTCGAGAGCAGCAGCAAGCACTGGGTCATGGAGCACTGAATTGCTATTTTCGAGACGCTCAGCTTCCAGCGTCGAAGCTGCTGCCTGGATGCTTTCCAGCGAATGTCGCACCTCGGACGCTTGGCGTGCTAGGTGATCTCCTTCGTAAATCTGACGGTTTACCGTCTTAATTAGAGATCTGGGAGTAATTTGAGGTGAAACCTCAATCGATTCTGCTAGCATCTCTCGTCGATACTCGTTATAACCTCGCCTCAAGTGCTCCTGGACGAGTGCTGCATAGTCCGACCATGCCTTCATAAGTCGAATAAAATTTCGGTACGCGGGAGTATCACGAAACGCTTCTCGATTTGTGGTTTCTTCGAGTGCCGCATTTTCTTTTGCAGAGATATTGACGTATCCCGTAACGTTCCCTGGCCTAAGACTGTAGAACGAGCCGCCGGAGGTCCATTGTGTCCCCAGACCCAACCAATCATCGTCAACACGTACCCCAAATCCGTCTCTGTACACCTTGATGCCTACAAGAGCGCGAACAAACTCTTTGTAATCCGACACCCTATCGAAAACACTAGTGGTGTCTCTTGTCAGAGGAATGCCACTTACTTCGCCATTGAAAGGGCCGGGAGATATAGGGACACCGTCAGCCACCTCTACTTCTTTGAGGTCGCTAAGTTCAAGAACGATCTCACTTTTGAGAAAGTGCTTGTCGTCGCCAGCAATCACACCGAGAGGCCGTTTTCGTGCTTTACTCGACCTAGCAGATAGCCATTCAGAGAATGCGAATCCATTGTCGCGCCCAATAAGTTGTTCGTATATTGAAATATCTTCACGACCCTGCGGAGGGCGCAAGAAAGTCGTGGTGAAACTACCATTGACTGCCATACGTTCTCCGTCGAACTTGAATTGGTACGAAACGGGTGCCGCTAGGAGGATTTTCTGTGCTTTCTCTCGGAGATTTATAAATTCTTTATCAATTGAGAGAGATATCCTAAATCCAGCCACCCCCTCGTATGGCGAAATCATAGTGGCGAGTTCTTTCTGGAGGTCGTTCGTGTCATGCTGCCGCCAGAATGAAACATCCCTCAGACCACGAATTTCAAGTCGGGTACCGGATCGCATATTTCTAACCGGGAGTTCCCGAACGTCAAGGGGGACGAGACTGAGACTATCAGCCCTCGCGAACTCGTTCCAGTTCACAGTAACTTCCAGCGGCCTTGCAGTAGAAAGATCTTTCGTCTGCCGGAGCGTCGTCATGATCATTTGCTCACCGAGACGCTGAGCACCGAGACGCCCGAGCCCCTTATCCCCAAGTGGCGTGCGCTTTCTATCGGTAGTCTCTCCTCTAGACTTCATCGCCTGCTTTTCGCTGAGCGATACAGTAAGCCATCCACGCCGGATACGCTCCAAGTCCATTCCGATGCCATCGTCGACTACCGTAATAGAACCGAGAAGATAGCGATTCTCCACGAGACTGGGAGCATCGCTGCTATTCTCATCCTCGGGTCGACCACCTTCTCGATCTGCCACGGCGGCGACAGTATCGACATCCTTATCGTCTAGCAATTCTCCGGTGATTGGATGAAATCGGCTATGAGTGTCTATAGACACACGAACATATGTCGCATCCGCATCGTACGAGTTCTTAATTAGTTCGATGAGCGCCTGCATATCGTCAGTAATGAGATCTGCGCCAAGTTTGAATACTACAGACGGATGAACTTCAAGGTGAAGAGTGTCAACAACCTTGGTTTCCTTGCGCTTCGGTTCAGTCATTGTTTCCCTTTCCATGATCGTGTAATCAAAATCCACTCCTGGGCCATCGTAGATCCTTCACTGTTCTTCGCTGCCATCCGCTTTCGCGATCCTGGCAGAGCACGTTCAATCGTTGTGACGTACTCGTGTCCGTCAGATAGCAGAAGCTCGCGCGTAATTTCGACTAGAGGGAACGTTCGCTTACCGACTCGGCGCTCGCCCAATGTGAGGAAGCAAAATGCACCATCTACTAGCCTCGTACGGACGTCCATAAGTGCCTTTCGATAGTCGCGAACGAACGAAAGGACTTTTTTTCTTAATGGCGGAAACTCGTCCAGGTCACGTAAGTACACTCGAAAAGTTGGAGAAGCTTCACACAATTCTTCTCTTGCCATATCTGCTTTCTTTAGCGACCCACCCAAACTAAGCAAATCAATCCTGTGTGTAGATTCTAGAAGTGCGCTATCGAAAGTTCCGGGAATGTCGTCATGACAGATCCACTGGAGTGGGAGGTAACTGTGCTGGCCATAAGGTACTGTCGTCTTGTTGTCCCCATAGGGGGGTGACGTCATGAGGACGTCGGCGTGCCTGGGTGCGATCCAGGGATCCGACACTGAGCCAGGCAAAAGTAACGCCTTCGGTACAGTCATATTCTGACTAAGCAAACACATTCGATCCCAATGTAGTTTAAGGCGTTCAACATTCAGGTTTGCTACCATTCCGAAAGTCTTTACTGCATCGCTTCCACGTCGCTCAATTTCTTTCTCCGAATATGCATGTAGCTTAAAGGTTGAAATGCGGGAATTGGATACCAATCGAATAGTTTCGGCCATACAAACCCAGAGAAATCTACGTGTTTTGAGGTCTGGTAACTGAGAGATGGCCTCTCGAACAAGCGCTAAACCCCTCTTAATCTCAGGCTTGAACCACTTATCAATTCCGGGGAAATCTGGAGCGTTAACTTCATCTAATAATTTGATACGGCGCAGTACTTCATTCACCCCCGCCAGAGCCGCATCAGATGTTGGCGGGTCCGCTTTCACTTGGCACAGCAAAATCGCTAGAGGATTAATGTCGCTACCATGGAAATCGAGTCCTCTGTACAAGCTTTCAAGCATGACCGTGCCAGATCCAGCAAACGGGTCGTATACGAGTTCAATGTCAGGCTGTACGGCAATCAAGTCATCTAGTAGTGCCCCTTGGAGTTCAGGAACCATCATCGCGGGATACTGAAACAGCGCATGATTTCCAGTGCGGTTTCGAAGAGCTGAAAACGACCAGAAGTTTGCGTCTTTTGCAGTACGTGAATTGAGCCTGTCGCGTAGACGAGACGCAACATTGACGTCAGAAGCATTATTTGGATTCAGTACTGAAGTCATTTTTAACTGCCTCCTACTATGTGTTTTGACACCAGCATACCCTCAGAGCAGAGCTATTCTTTGCTGGCTTCCTAGATGGGGCAGCGGATCAGCGCTCGGTCGAGTCGCTGGGCGGTCGACAGTCCAGCGATGACTGCGCGCTGGGGGCCGACATACTGTCGCCATCGAGAAGGATGACGTGTTGTGCCGCCCATCATCCATGCACACTCATGCCCATAGAACGCGGCGCGAGAGATTATCCATTCGATTTGCTCACGTTGCAAATGTCGTTGCTTTCCGGGCAGAAGAGATACACCCCAGGCGAATATTAGGTCAGTAGAGCAAGCAAGAAGATCCTCAACACGAGGGCGAGTTGCTAGCACATGCGACCGGTTTAGTTGGGTTAAGGCAAGTTCTTTGCTGTTTCTGGTTCGTACCGAAAAGAGATTGGCAACCTCGATCTTCTCCCACTCCCTCTGCTCTGCTACAATACGCAGAACCGCATAGGTAGTTGACCTCTCTTCGTCAAGGCACGGATTCAACAATATCGCGCAGGCAGAACGGGCCTCCATATTTAGGGACACAACCATAGCAAGTTTCCTAAGCAAACAGTCCCCCGAAGCTGCTCCAAGCCTACGACGGGAGCGTCGACGACTTTCGTCACGGCGATGCATGAAAGATCCGTTGTCTTCCCTGCCTCAATGCTCAGTCCACTCGCAGAGGTGACAGTTTGGACTGTCGGGCCGGCAGTATCTCGAACCCTACGTAACGCTGGAACTAACCGCCGTCTGACCTCGCGGTCCTCATCTGAGATCTGTCTGTGTACCATACCGATTACTCTACTGCTGCTCCTGCACATTTAGGGATTTGACGTTCATCGCTGATGATTTGAGCCGAGCTGTCAGCCCAACGCCTCCGATTTCTCAGTCAAGTTCTGAGGCTGTCCTTCGGGATGATGTGCTGAACATCGATGACTCTGACGTGCTTGCCTCTGTGTCCGAGCTTCGGCACATGAATGCGACACCGGTCGGCGTGGCACTGACGGTGCAAGCCCGTACTTCTAGGTAACCACATCTGCGTATGGTATCACATTCGTCTGCCATTGGGGAGCACGGCGTTTTTTGAGCTGGTCTCGGTTTTTCGTCGTCGGAATTCTGAATGCAGGGTAATACTGTCGTTTTGCCCGAAATAATGTAGGTAGCCGAGATCCGTAAGTTACAGGGAAGGGTGCCTTCGCGGTGGAACACTACTAGGGCGTTTCCTACCGCCGGGATAAAGTTCAGCGACTTACCTGAGGTGGGGCTGGTTGAGGGTCAGTCGCTGGCTGAAACTATCCGCCTCTCCTGCCTGGTAGTAGAAAGATCGGAGGCTTTCTCACTGTGACGGCCACCTTTAGTGGTTTAAGATAGGACGAGGCCTGACTGCATTTGACGGCGGTGTACACAGCCCTGGCAGACGAGAGCTTGGCGGATATGGCCCTGCTGCGCAGCCCGAAGGAGAACTTCTGCGCGGTAGCTTCCAACCGCACTGTTGCCAGGCTCGTCATACGCCTGGCTGAGAGTGTTGAACTGCACCACTTAGTCCGCTATGCGGTGCAACGGCAGGCTTCGCGTCTGACTGATGAGCACTCACCTAGGCAGGGGCCAGCAAACTTGATGGCAGGTTGTCCGATCTCTAACGGAGCTGGTGAGTTCGTGCAGATGAAGCATGCCTTACACTGCGACGATGAAGAAGAGTTCTAGTTAATCCCGTCACCAACGAGGTCAAGCTGCTGTTATCAGCCTCCACCACGACCACGCCGTTGCACCAGCCCTGACCCGAGATCGTGAGATAGTGACCGATCTTCGCAATCGGAGAGGTGTGCAGCACGATCTGCTGCACACCTGCCCCTGACTGTGACGAGAGTCGTCGAGAGCTGCCGCAACTTGACGGCGACTTGGGAGCACATATTGGTCTGACCACTGCCAATCTCGAGGTCCTGGGACTGCTGGTGGGGTAGGCTCTGCCGTCAGAGTCAACAAACCGGCGATGTTCCAGGATCTACGCCTACAGACTTCGACGCCCACCTGGCGACCAGGATACACGCGCACCGACCCTATCAAAGTAAAATCGGTCGCCGCGGTAGACGGTATGAACATGGCCAGTAACCGTGCCAACGAGAGTTTGGCACCTCATCTCCTGTCGGCCCTGCCCCACGCCGCAGGCACGGGGCTCACCCGTCCAGCAAAGAAACGAGATCCTCACCTTGCCCAAACTACTCGAGTCCTTCCGCCTGGAGGGGGTAATGATCACCGCCAGCGCCATGCAAACCTAATTTCAAATTGTCAAGTGATCGGAGTACGCAGAGGTCTGCCCCGCCAGTTTCCTGGCGGGGCAGACCTTCGAGGTGGTGGAGCTAGGGGGATTCGAACCCCCGACCTTCTCATTGCGAACGAGACGCGCTACCAACTGCGCCATAGCCCCGAGTGCGGACCGATCCTAGCACCGCCGCAGGCAGTCCTGGCAAGTTCGGTGGCGGTGAGCCCGCCCACCGCACCGGAGTCGCCCGGCGACGGGCCGTGGGAGTTCGCGCACTACTCTCCGGCTGCGCGCCGCCCCTCGAGAATGGCGTCGAGGTCGATGGGGTGGAAGAGCTCCTCCTCATCCTCCACCGGAGCGGGGATGTAGGCGCGGGCCGACTGCGGACGCGCGGGCACCGGCGCCGAGGTGCCCGGGTCGACCACCGGGTCGGCGTAGGAGCGCCGGGGGGCTCGGGC
>NZ_JASPEP010000028.1:0-37646 GCF_031292835.1 Actinomyces stomatis | reverse complement strand
CCCCGTGCGTGCGGGCCACCGCGACCCGCGCGCCGCGCTCGCGGGCACCGGCGCGCACCAGGGCCGGCTGGTCGGTGTCGAAGTCACCGTCGCGCAGCCGCTCACACAGCCGCTCGACGATACGGGCCCCGCCCACGCTGATCGAACCGTTGTCCCGACTGGGCTGCAGGTAGGGCAGGATCCGGTCCTCGGCGTAGAACTCGCCCCAGCGGCGCGGTTCGCCCTCCTCCGCGGCGTGCGGCCGCAGCCGGATGTCCGAGCGGCCCATCTGCGCCCGGCCGTCCCACCCGGGAGGCGCCGCCCCGAAAGCCGGGGCACCCGCCGCGTGGGTGACGGCCAGTGCCCGGCCGAAGGCCTCCGCCCCGGCCGGCGTCACGCTGGTCGTCGTCAGCCGCGGCTCCTCCAGCCAGCCCGGACCGCTGGTCACCGGCACCACGTGCGCCCCGCCGTCGGCCATCGCCTCGGCGAGCCAGGTCAGGCCCTGGGCCTCCAGGGCGGTGGAGACCGGGCCGTCGTCGTGCTTGCGGAAGACACTCATGGCTTCAGCCTGCCAGGCCTGCCGCCGCCGCGGGAGGGCTCCCGTGTTCCACGGAGCAACCCGCCGCCGGCCCGGCGGCCCGGACTGGCTACCCTGTGCCCATGACTGCTCCCGCTCCGCTCTGGTCCTTCCTCGGTCCGGCCGGCACCTTCACCGAGATGGCGCTGCGCCAGGTCGCCCCCGTCGACGTCGAGCTCGACCCCTGCCCGGACGTGCCCACCGCCCTGGACCACCTGCGCGAGCGCACGGTGGAGGCCGCCGTCGTGCCCATTGAGAACTCCGTCGAGGGCGGGGTCAACGCCACTTTGGACAACCTCGTGGCCTCCACGCCCCTGGTCATCGCCGCCGAGATGGCCGTGCCGATCACCTTCGTCCTGGCCGGCCGCCCCGGCACCCGCCTGGAGGACGTGCGCGCCATCTCCACCCACCCGCACGCCTGGGCCCAGTGCCGCGGCTGGGTCCACCAGAACCTCCCCGAGGCCGTCTACGTGGCCGGAACCTCCACCTCGGCGCCCGCCCGCGCGCTGGCCGCCTCCGACGGGGACACCGGATTCCAGGCCGTCCTGTGCAACCCGCTGGCCGCCAAGGAGTACGGGCTGGAGGTCATCGCCGGGGGCGTGGCGGACAACCCCGACGCCGTCACCCGCTTCGTCAAGGTGACCCGACCCGGCCGCGTGGGTGAGCCCACCGGCGCCGACAAGACCACCCTGCTCGTCCACCTCCCGCACGACCGCTCCGGCGCACTGCTGGACATGCTCGAGCAGTTCAGCGCCCGCGGCGTCAACCTCTCACGCATCGAGTCCCGACCCGTGGGCGACTCCCTGGGACGCTACCGCTTCTCCATCGACGTCGAGGGGCACGTGCGCGAGGAACGGGTCCAGGCCGCCCTCATCGGGCTGCACCGCACCTGCCCGGTGGTGCGCTTCCTGGGCTCCTACCCGCGGCTGGACGCCCGCCCGACGGCGGTCCTGGCCGGCACCAGCGACAAGGACTTCGTCGTGGCCCGCTCCTGGGTCGCCGACGTCCTCGACGGCCGCGCCCTGTAGCCGAGGCCCGCGCAGCCGCCCGGCTGCGCAGTCGCCTGGTTGCGGTGGCCTCTTGCCGATGTCGCGGTCGTACCTTGGGCCGCGGGTTCGAGGGGTAAAGGGTGCTGTGTTGTCTCATGACTTCTGAGACGTGTGAGTGTCGTGGCTTCTGAGACGCTAGCTCTGGCGGGTTGGTGGTCTTGGGGTGGATGGTGGGTCGAGGGAGGAGATCTGGAGGGGCGTTGGTGTCCATGGCGCTGACATCAACTCCGCATCGACCCCGTACCCGGAAGGCAAATCGCAGTATTCCAACGATCCTCGCTGGGCGCATTGACGTCGGGATCGTTGATGTCAGCGCTGTGGACACTGAGTGGCGGGCCTGGTCGACTCCGCGGGGTCTAGGCGGCGGGACCGGGAGCCCTCACCCCGGGGCCGGACGCGCCTTTCCCTGCCCGGCTCTTCCAGCTCCCACGCAGGGGCCCGGAGGTCATGGTTCAACGTTGGTTCCGGCCGACTCCCGCCCCGAGTCGACCTACTTCACGCGGGTGGGGAGGTACTGGCCAGGGATTGGGCGTACTGCACGAAGGCCCCGGGTAACCCACCCAACCAGGGTCTCAGATGTCATGGCATCCGAAACTCTCAGAAGTCATGAGACAACACAAGGGGTTAAGGGTACGAACGCGCGCACTAAGGTATGAACACGCGGACGCTTCACCTAGTGCCGCCCGCTCCGGCACCGTTCCTGCCCTCGTTGCCGGCGGGGGACATTCTGCGCGGCCGGGTGCGTGTCGTTCCGAGCGGGGGCGTTCGACGCCGTCGGGGACTGGAATCCCGTCCCCGCACGCGCACGATGTCCCCGTTCGAGACTAGAGGTCTCCGTACGCGCGGAATGTCCCCGGCTGTAAGGGGGCATCAGTGGACAGGCGACCGCAGCGTGCGCAAGGCTCAGGGGCGTGAGCTCCTCCGACGCCAGCACCGAGACAACCTCCGCAGCTTCCACCTCTTCAGCCGTCCCACTACCCGACCCCCGTGGCGCCGGCCCCTACCGCGTCATCATGGTGTGCACCGGCAATATCTGCCGCTCCGCCATGGCCGAGATCGTCCTGCGCGACCGCCTCGCCGCCGCCGGCATCCCCGACTCCGGGCCGGGCGGCGTGGCCGTCACCTCCGCCGGCGTTTCCGACGAGGAGCGCGGCAACCCCATCGACTCCCGGGCCCGCCGCGTCCTGACCGAGGCCGGCTACGGCACCGGCGCCGACGACGTCTCACGCGCCACAGGTATCGCCATCGGCACCCACACCGCCCACCGCATCACCGACGCCGAGATCGCCGAGGCCGACCTCCTGCTGGCCATGACCGACTCCCACTGGAACGTCCTCCAGCGCCGCGCCGCGGACCTGGGGGCCGAGCCCGCCCGCATCCGCATGTACCGCGAACTCGACCCGGCCTCCGCGCAGCAGGCCGAGGCCGTCATCGCAGGCGGCTCCTCCCGCAGCGTCCTCAACGTGCCCGACCCCTGGTACGGCACCATGGCCGACTTCGTCGACACCCTCGAGGTCGTCGAACGGGTCAGTGACGAGCTCGCCGAGCAGCTCACCGCACTCCGCGACTAGGGCGCCGAGACTGAGGCTCAGCGACTCAGTGCAGGCGGTTGTCCAACCAGCGCATGACGGCCTGAAGGTACTCGGCGCGCGCCAGCGGCCCGGACAGGGCCAGGTCGTGGACGCCCTCGGGAATCTGGCGGACGGTCACGTCATCGCCCAGGTACTGGGAGCGGTCGATGATCTGCTCCACGTCGAGGACCACGTCGGAGCGCTGCGCCTCCTCCAGGCTCGCCTTGACGCCGTTGCTGACCGTTGAGCAGCACACGAGGATCGGCACCCGGATCCCCAGCCCGTGGTGGACCTCGCGCTGCAGACGCCGGATTCCCGCCAGGAACCCGGCCCGCACCGGGAAGGACGGAGCCGGCTTGAGCGCCAGGTCCCAGTCCCACTCGCCGCGCCAGCGCCGGTGCAGGGCCGCCACGTAGTTGTCCTCATCGCTGCGGCCCGGCTCACTGATGACGCGCTCGGGGTCCCGCCGCGAGAGGAGGTCCACGAAGGCCGAGCCGTAGGAGCGCACCAGCGCCGATCCGGGGAGATCCAGCCACGGGGAGTTGAGGACGAGCGCGTCCACGGTCCCGGGGTGGTCGGCCGCCCAGATGACCGCCTGCAGTCCACCGGTCGAGTGTCCGTTGAGGACGACGACGTCGTGCCCGTGCTCGGAGCGGATGATGCGCAGGGCCTCGGAGATCTCCTCGTCATGGACGCGCAGGTCGCGCACGTCGTGCGGGGAGGCGTGCCCGACGCCGGCCCGCCCGCAGGCCCGCAGGTCCAGCGCGTAGAACTCGAAACCGGCGTCGAGGTAGGCCTGCGCCAGGTGGGTCTGGAAGAAGTAGTCGCTGCGGCCGTGCAGGTAGAGGACCGCGCGCGAGTGCCGTGGCCGGCTGGCCCGACCGGCCGCCTCGCGCTGGAAGACGAGCACGGCGTGGTCGGCGCCGGGCGCCTTCGTGGGCGACTCGGTCACCGGGATACGGCGAGCCACCCACGGCTCGCCCAGGATGTCGGGGGTGGTCGGCTCTGCGGTCGCACTCATGAGCAGATCCAAACACGTCGCCCCGTGCGGTGCGAGTAGCGCCGCCGACACACGACCTGGGAATAGCCAGGACGTTGCCGAAACACCGGTGATGGCCGGTCCGAGAGGCGGGGAGGGGCGGATGGGCCGCGGGCCCGGCCACCGGGTGCGGGCGTGACCTCGGTCCCTTGGCGGCGGCCTCGCTTGCATCGCGAAGGCGGCGCTGCGTAAGTTATTCGTGGCCATCCAGAGCAACCGAGAGACCTGGCTCGACGACATTGCAGCAACCCCCTTCATGGTGCGGGTGCTTCCGCCAGGAACGATGGAGGAATACGTGAGCACAAGCGAACAGTCGACCGCCGACCCCGGCCGGCATGAGGAGAGTGACTCCTCTGACTCCCAGCGCGTCGAGTACAGGGAGGGCGTGAGCGCCGAGCTTCGGGACACCGAGCCTGAGGGCGCTGAGGTCGGAAGCACTGACACCGAGGCGGACGGCTCCTCCGACGCCCCCATGATCTCCCTGCGCGACGTCCACAAGGTCTACCGTCTGCGCAGCGGCAAGGAGGTGCGGGCCCTGGACGGGCTCAGCCTCGACGTCGCCGCCGGCTCCATCCACGGCATCGTCGGCACCTCCGGTGCCGGCAAGTCCACGCTCGTGCGCTGCCTGACCTCCCTGGAGCGCCCCACCAGCGGCCAGGTGAGTGTCGACGGCCAGGACATGACCGCTCTGTCGGCCGGTCAGCTGCGCGAGGCCCGACGCCGCATCGGCATGGTCTTCCAGCACGCCAACCTCCTCGACCAGCGCACCACGGCGCAGAACATCGCCTACCCGCTGGCGCTCGCGGGCGTGCCGGGCGGACAGCGCCGCCCGATCGTGGAGCGCATGCTCGACCTCGTGGGCCTGGCCGACCGCGGCGCCTCCTACCCCTCCCAGCTCTCCGGCGGTCAGAAGCAGCGCGTCGGCATCGCCCGGGCGCTGGCCGACGACCCGGCCGTACTCCTGTGTGACGAGCCCACCTCCGCCCTGGACCCGGAGACCACCCGCTCCATCCTCGACCTCATCAAGAACGTCCGCGACACCCTGGGCCTGACCGTCATCATCATCACCCACGAGATGAGCGTGGTCCGCCAGGTCTGCGACTCCGTCAGCCTGCTCGAGGCCGGCAAGATCGTCGAGAGCGGTCGCCTGGAGGACATCGTGCTCGACGTCGACTCCCGGCTCTCACGCGAGATCGTGCCCTTCCCGAAGGTGCCAGAGGCCGCCGTCGCCCACGGGGAGAGCGTCATCGACGTCTCCATCACCGCCCACCCGGGCCAGCCGGCCGCCGTCGCCCTCATGTCCATGGTGGCCGAGCTCGGCGGGGACATCGCCGCCGGCGTCTTCGAGACGATCGGGCAGGCCCAGATCGGGCGCCTGGCCGTCACCGTCCCCGCGCCCGACACCGAACAGGCCGTGAGCACCCTGCGTCAGGCCGGTATTGCTGCGGAGGTCCGCTCATGAACTCGATTCTCCTTCCGCTGAGCCACGCCGCCGCCCTGCCGAGCAGCCGCACCTGGTTCGACAACCCGGCCATCCAGAACAAGCTCGGCTACGCCCTCGTTGAGACCCTGTCGATGACCTTCGTCTCCGGGGCCGTGACGGTCGTCCTCGGGCTTCTGCTGGGGCTCGCCCTGGTCTCCACCGGCAAGCGGGGCCAGTTCCGCAACCCGCCCCTGTACTGGGTGCTCTCGCAGATCGTCAACATCGGGCGCTCCATGCCCTTCATCATCCTCATGGTGGCCCTCATCCCGATCACCCGGATACTCGTGGGCACCTCCCTGGGGTGGCAGGCGGCCTGCGTCCCGCTGACCATCGGCGCGATCCCCTTCTACGCGCGCCTGGTGGAGACGGCCATCAACGACGTCGACCACGGCAAGGTCGAGGCTGCCCTCATGATGGGCGCCTCCGGACGGCAGATCACCTGGGGCGTCCTCGTGCGCGAGGCCCTGCCGATCCTCATCCAGTCGGCCACCGTCACCATCATCACCCTCCTGGGCTACTCCGCCATGGCCGGCGCCGTCGGCGGCGGCGGCGTGGGCGACCTCGCCATCCAGTACGGGTACCAGCGCAACCAGGTGGACGTCATGGTCATCACCGTGGTCGTCATCGTCATCATCGTCGGCATCATCCAGCTCGTCGGCGACATGCTCAGCCGGCTGGTGAACCACCGCTGAGGCGATCACCAGCCGGGTATGCGCGCGCAGCCGCCTGGAACCGGTCGGCCGCGTCGTCGGCCCCAGCACTGTCAAGCCTTTCCTCCTCCCGTCACTGGGGCCGCCCGGCCCCGCGAAAGGAACCACCATGTCCTCCTCCATCTCCCGCCGCACCGTCATCGCCGGTGGCCTGGCTACCGCCGCGGCCCTCACCCTGGCCGCCTGCGGCTCCAAGTCCGGTAAGGGCGGCGACGTCCAGGGCATCAAGGTCGACGGCGACACCGCCACGATCACCATCGGTGCCACCCCCAAGCCCCACGTCGAGATCCTCAAGTGGGTCCAGGACAACCTAACCAAGGGATCCGGCATCAAGCTGGACATCAAGGAGATCAACGACTACCAGACGCCCAACTCCTCGTTGGAGGACGGCTCGCTGGCCGCCAACTTCTACCAGACCCCCAACTTCCTGGCTCAGCAGAACAAGGAGAAGGGCTACGACTTCGTCTCCATCGCCGACGTCCACATCGAGCCCATGGGCATCTACACCTCCAAGGGATACAAGGACGTCAAGGACATCAAGGAGGGCGGCACGATCGTCCTCAACAACGACCCGGCCAACACGGCGCGTGGGCTCAAGCTCCTGGCCCAGGCCGGGCTCATCGAGCTGGACAAGTCCGCCGAGCTGCCCAGCGACACCGACGTGACCTCCAACCCCAAGAAGCTGAAGTTCACCACGGTCGACGGTGCCCAGGTCTACAAGTCGATGCCGGACGCCGAGGCCGCGGTCATCAACGGCAACTACGCCATCGACGCCGGGCTGAACCCCAAGAAGGACGCGCTCGTCCTGGAGAAGGGCGGCAAGGACTCCGAGTACCCCAACCAGCTCGTCGTGCGCAAGGACGACAAGGACAACGAGCACCTCAAGAAGCTCGCCAAGCTCCTCAACGACGAAAAGCTGCGTGACTACATCAACAAGACCTGGCCCGACGGGGCGGTTGTCGCGGCGTTCTGACGCCGAAGGCTGCGGGCCTGCCACAGGTCCGTGCGCGGGGCCGGTTGTGGTTGGTCGAGAGGCCGACTGCGACCGGCCCTCGTCCTGTCACGGCCGGGGCCTTCGACGTGGTCGGGTGCGCTCTGCGCGTTCGGGGGCATGTCCGTTCGGCCGGGGACATTTCTTTGCGGGCGGGGACCTTCGACGCCGTCGGGGACAGGAATCCTGTCCCCGAACGTGTGGGATGCCCCCGGCCAGAAGAAGACGCACCCGGCCGCGCAGAATGTCCCCGTCGGTGCGGATGGCTCAGGCGGCGATGGCGGCGCCCAGGAGGATGAGGCGCAGCGCCCGCTCGGTGGCGTCGGTGACGAGCTCGTCGGCGTGGGAGACGGCCTCGGTCAGGTCCATGGGGACCGGGATGATGCCCATGACGGCGTCGATCCCGGCGGCGTGGACGGCGTCGGAGCCCTGGCCGATGGAGCCGGCCAGCGCGATGACCGGTTTGCCGGCCAGCTTGGCCCGCCGTCCCACCTCGGCGGGAATCTTGCCGCGCGGTGTCTGGAAGTCGACGGCGCCCTCGGCGGTGATGACCAGGTCGGCTCGGGCGATCTGGGTATCGAGGTCGACGCCGCACAAGTCGGCATCCATGAGGACGTCGAAGCGCGAGCACAGTCTGGCCCCCAGCCCCGCGGCGAGCCCGGCTCCCAGGCCGCCCGAGGCGCCGGTCCCGGGGCCGGTGAGCAGGTCGCGGTGGGCCGCCTGGGCGGGGAAGGCCTCGGTGAGGAGACCGGCCCAGTGGACCAGGCCCGCCTCGAGGGCCTCCACCTGCTCGGGGGTCGCCCCCTTCTGCGGCCCGAATACGCGGGCCACGCCGCGCTCGCCGGTGAGGAGGTTGTGCATGTTGCCGGCCACGAGGACCTCGACGTCGCGCAGGCGGGGGTCCATGCCGGAGGTCTCGATCCGCTGGATCCGGGCCAGGTTCGAGCCGATCGGGTCGATCTCATCGCCGCCTGCGTCCAGAAGCCGGGCGCCCAGGGCGACGAGCGCGCCGGCCCCGCCGTCGCAGGTCCCCGAGTCGCCGCAGCCGATGATGATGCGCCGGGCGCCGTTATCGAGGGCCACTGAGATGAGCTCTCCGACGCCGGTGGTCGTCGTGGCGCCGGGGTCGCGCATCCCGGCGGGCACCAGGCGCAGGCCGGCCGCCGCGGCCATCTCCACCAGCCAGGTGCCCTGGGCCGATCCGCCCAGTCGGGCCAGGTAGGAGTCGACCGGCTCGCCGACGGGGCCGGTGACGCGGGTGGTGACGAGGTCGCCGCCGGTGGCCCGGGCCATCGTGGCCGCCGAGCCCTCTCCGCCGTCGACCAGGGGCAGCTCGACGACGACGGCGCCGGGCAGGAGACGGCGCACCCCGGCGGCCACCGCCTGACACACCCCCTCGGGGGACAGGCTCTCCTTGAAACCGGAGGGGGCGACGAGAATGCGGGTGGGAACGGATGTGGGCATGACTTTCCTCCAGGGTTGCAATGTGTGCGGGGTTCTCAGGGGATGGGGCGGGCCCGGGGCGCGGGTGTCCGCCCGGCCTCACCAGCTCAGGCCCAGCAGCGGCCACAGCCAGGCGCTGCACGCCATGACCAGGACCACCATGAGGGGGCCGAGGAGCAGCGACAGGCGCCGCAGGTCGTCGGGGGAGAAGGTCTCCACGCCCTCGATGTCGGAGAACATGGCCACGGGCTTGGCCGAGGACGGCAGCGTGTGGCAGAAGCCCGCGGCGGCGGTCGAGGCGAAGGCCGCCGCGGCCGGGCTGACACCCACCGCCGGAGCCAGGGCCACGACGATCGGGATGAGGACGGCCGAGCGGGCCGAACGCGACTGGATGACCAGGTGCGATGCCGTCGAGAGCACCACGACGACCAGCATGAAGGGCCAGGGGGAGTGAATCCTCACGGCGTTGAAGGCCGAGGTCGCCACCCACTTCGCGGCGCCGGTGGACACCAGCGCGTCCCCCATGGCGAGGGTGGCTGCCATGAAGACCAGCAGCGACCAGGGGGCCTTGGCCAGGGCCTTGCGCAGGGCCACCGAGCCGTAACCGGGCAGCGAGGTCACCAGGACCCCCATGAGGGCCACGATGGCCGGGTCGATCCCGTGCAGGGCCTCGGTGCACCACAGCACCACGACCGTGCCGACGAGCAGGGCGGCCCGGTTCTCGGCCTGGGTCAGGGGACCTGTGACCGGGGTCGGGGAGGCCGCCGCGAGGTCGGCGATGTCGACGCGCACCCGACGGCGCATGTCCTCCCTGCGGGTGAACAGCCACACGATGAGCTCGGTGGACAGGTGGCTGGACAGGGCTGCCAGGGGCAGGCCCAGCAGCAGCCAGCCGGCGAAGGAGAACTCCTGCCCACCGGCCGAGGCCACGATGTGGGAGGTCACCAGGTGGGCTCCCGCCCCCAGGAAGGAGCCGACCGCGGACAGCAGGATGACAGTGGGGAAGATGATCGACAGGGCGTGGATGAGCCGCTTGCGGGAGGCCACCAGGGCGTCGTCGTCGCCCGACCCGGTGCGCAGCGCGCCGGCCAGGGCCGTGTAGACCGGTAGCAGCAGGGCGGCCCGACCCGAGGTGGAGGGGGCCGCGAAGACGGTGGCGACGATCGCGGCCGTCACCAGGTGGAGCAGGACACGCGGGTGGTCGGTGCCGGTCACCAGCCAGGCCGCCAGGCGGCCCGTCAGACCCGAGGCGCTCACCCCGACGGCGATGACGAAGGCCGCCACCAGCAGCCAGATCGTGTCGTCGCCGAGGCTGGCGAACATCTCGTCCGGGCTCAGGGCACCGGTGAGGACCAGGGCGGTGGCGGCCCCCAGGGAGATGTAGGTGTCGTCCACGCTCGTGAAGGCCCAGGCCCATACCGAGGCGATGAAGATGATGAGGGTGAGTGCGCCGGTGACGGTCAGGCTCCCCTCGGCGCCGCCGGCGCGCCAGGCGGCCACGCCCACGGCCGCGCACAGGCACACGGCGAGGGCGGCGGAGATGAGGCGCCGCCATGGCAGGCGTCGGGCCGGAGCCGGTTCGCCGCTCCTGGCCAGGGAGAGCGGCAGGGTCTCGCGCACGGTGGGTACATCGGTTTCGAAGGAGGCAACGGCGTCAGTCGCGGTGGTCATGAGCCGGCCTCCTCTCCCGAGGCGCCGTGCGCGCGGTCATCGTGGGCGCTGTCGTCGTGGGCGGCCGCCGGCTCACCGTCGCTCACCCGGGGCGCCGTGGCCGCCGAGGTGCGTGAGGAGGGGGCGGTGGCCGGGGAGGCGACGGAGGCGGGATCGGGGTCCGAGGAGAGGTGCCAGGAGCTGTCGGCCGGGATGCGCAGGCCGACGGTGGCGCCCTGACCCGAGGCGGAGACCGCGAAGACGGTGCCGTCGTGGGCGTCGGCGATGGCTCGCACGATGGCCAGACCCAGCCCGCTGCCGCGTGGCCTGCCGTCGGCCTCGCCATGCGTGAAGCGCTCGAAGAGCCAGTCGACGTCGTCGTCAGCCAGTCCGGGGCCCTCGTCGGTTACGGAGATCTCCAGCCCGCTGCGGCCGTAGCCGTCGGTGCCGGGGGCGACGGTGAGGGTCAGAGGGCCGTCGCCGTGCTGCAGCCCGTTGCGGGCGAGGTGACCGGTGGCCTGACGCAGGCGCTCGACGTCGAGTGTGGCCGTGCCGCGGGCCCTGAGGTCGAAGCTCCAGCGGCCCGGGGCCATGGCCTCGACGTCGTCGAGCAGGGTGCGGGCCAGCTCGGAGACCTCGACGTCGGGGGTGAGGTGGGCGAAGTCTCGCCGTTCGGCCTGGGTGAGGGACTGGAGGTCGTCGAGGACCCGCTGCAGCTCGGCGATCTGGGCTCGCTGCTGGAGGACGGTGCGGGTGGCCGGCTGGCTGGCCAGGCGCGCGTCCATGACGGCCAGGGGGCCTGAGATCTCCTGGTGGGCGCGCAGGACGAACTGGGTCTGGCCGTCGAAGGCCTCCTGAAGGCGGTCCAGCATGCCGTTGAACGCCTCGGTCAGGCCGGCGATGTCGTCGCGCCCCTTGACGGGTAGGCGGCGGTTGAGGTCCTGGGTGGAGACGGAGGCGGCCGCGGTGCGCAGGTCGTGCAGGGGACGCAGGATCTGGCGGGCCACGAGCAGCCCGACGACGCCGGTGAGGACCAGGACGGCCGCGCTGATGCCGACCATGAGCCAGATCGTGGCGTTGAGCTGGTCCACGCGGGAGGCGGTGAAGCTCATGGTGATGACGGACAGGTGCTGGGAGGGGTTGTCGGGCTCGAGCTCGACCCGGGCCCAGCGGACCTCCCCGCTTCCGTAGGAGGTGGCGCCAGACGGCGACTGCAGCATCTTGACGAACAAGGGGTCCGTGCTGGTCAGGTCCAGGTTCGGGGCGGAGGCGCCGGAGGCCTGGGTGGCCTTGCCGGTGGCGTGGTTGTAGATGATGACGGCTTCGCGGTCGGTGAGCTGCTGGCCGTCCCGGTAGACCTCCATGAGGCGGGTGGTGGAGGTGAAGGGTTTGGAGGTCCGCGGGTCGACGCCGGTGGAGGCGAAGTTCTGCAGCTCCTTGACCTCGTGGGCGACGTCGGCGTTGGCGGAGCGGGAGATGTCCGCCATGAGGGTGGAGCGTACGGAAACGATCATGCTGGTCAGCCCCAGGGCGACGACGAACAGCATCCAGGCGACGATGCGCAGCCGTGCGGGCACCGAGGGACCGGAGACCGGATCGGCGGCCAGTGGGGGAGGAGACGAGGGGACGGTGGTCATCGGCATCAGCTCCCTTGGCCAGCAGAGGTCAGGTAGACCGGGCTGGGCTGCGCGGGCGGGCCGGGGACGACGGCCATGAACTCGGCGGCCAGCGCCAGCGCCACCGGGACGAGCATGAGCAGAGCCAGGGCGAGGATGCGGCGTGAGGTGTTCATGCTTCAACTGTCACGAGCCAGTCCTAGAGGGACCACAGGTGAGCGTGAGAGTTCTCTTATGTTGAATAGCTTAGCGAAACAGTAATATTTATAGGTCTTAGTGGTGGGCGGGGTGGGCGTGCGACGTCGTCGGGGGACATTCTTGTGCGGCCGGGGACGTTCGACGCCGTCGGGGACAGGATTCCGGTCCCCGTACGCGCCAGGTGTCCCCGGCTGGAGCAGGCGGCACCCGGCCGCGTGGAATGTCCCCGTCGCGTCGTTAGTGGGCCCGGTTGTCATCATCTGTGGACAGTTCGCGGTCTGCGGGCCTTGAGGCCGAGGTGACCACCTAGGTTGAACCGCGGACGTCCGACGGCGTCCAGCGGTAACGGCGGATTCTCAGGGGAGAGGGCGGCGCAGGGGTATGGCAGCTCGACGTGAACGGACACGGCCGAGCCGGTTGGCTCAACCGGTGCGGGGACGCACAGCTGGGGACCTCGGCGGCTTGGGTCGCGCGGTTGGGGAGGGTGGCGTCGTCGGCGTCGGAGGCCCGGCCATTCCGGCTGCTGTGGAGGCGCGTGATCTGCGCAAGTCCTTCCCGACCCCTGGCGGGGAACCGATCGAGATCCTGCACGGCATCTCCTGCGCCATGATGCCGGGGCGGATGACGGCGCTGGTCGGCCCCAGCGGGTCGGGCAAGTCGACGGCGCTGCTGTGCCTGGCCGGGCTGGAGCCGGCGACGTCGGGGCGTGTCTCGCTCATGGGGCGTGACCTCGGCGGGCTCCCGGCGGCGCGGGTGGCCGAGCTCTACCGCGATCGGGTGGGCTTCGTCTTTCAGGCCTACAACCTTGTGCCCTACTTGACGGTGCGGGAGAACATCACGATCTCCGACACCCTGGCCGGCAGGCGCCCCGAATCGGCACGGGTGCGAGAAGTCCTGGTCGGGCTGGGACTGGAGTCGCGCGCTGACGCGGTCGCCACCACGCTCTCGGGCGGCGAGCAGCAGCGCGTCGCCCTGGGGCGGGTCCTCTACCGCCGTCCACCGGTCGTCTTCGCCGACGAACCGACCGGGGCCCTGGACACCCGCTCGGCCGCCTTCGTCCTGGCCGAGCTGCGGCGCCTGGCCGACGACGGGGCCGCCGTCATCCTCGTGACGCACGACCTGGGGGCCGCAGCCCTGGCGGAGAGCGTACTCATCATGCGCGATGGCCGTATCGTCGACCGCCGCCGCGGTGCCACCCCCGACGAGCTGCTGGCCGCCGTCAATCAGACGGGAGATGCGGCATGACCCGCTACACGCTGCGCGCCCTGGCTACACAGTGGCGGGCCTGGTCGGGGATGGTGGCGGTGCTGGCTCTCGCCGCGGGGCTCGTCAACGTCTGCCTGGTGCACCGCATGACCGTCACCCGGCCCGACGTCGTCGCCGCGGCGCGGGCGGCGGGCGTGGCGCCGGCCGAGCTCACGGTTCCGGGTGTCTCGGTCGCCTTCTATACGGCGATGGTGACGGTTCCGGTAGTGGCCGTCGTCGGGCGGTCCTGCGTGCAGGCACTGCGCACGAGCTGGGCCCTGTGGCGGCTGGCCGGCGCCCTGCCCCGGCAGGTGCTCGCCGCCGTCCTCGCCACCGTGGCGGTGCTGGGCCTGGTGGCCTGCGCGCCCGGGATCCTGCTGGGGATGGTGGCGGCCCAGCCCTTCGCCTCGGTGCTCACCCGCCTGGCGGCCGCGCGCATGGGGCGGATCGAGGTCGCCGAGACGCCGATGACCTTGCTGCTCACCGTGGTGGTCGTGGTCGCCATTGCGGTCCTGGGGGCCGTGGGTCCGGCGCGCGCCGCGGTGAGGACGCCCGCTGTGGAGGCGGTGCGTGACGCCGCGTCGGAAGGGCGACGGCGCATGGGCGTGGGGCGGCGAATCGTGGCCGGATTGTGGATGCTCGTATGCGCGGGGCAGCTGCTCGTCGCTTTTCTGGCTCCACCCGGAAGGAAGATCGATGGATGGCCGACAGGTGGCGGCCAGGCGACCCTGGCCTCCCTCCTGCTCGCGGTCCTCGTGGTGCTGCTGGCGCCCGTGCTCATCCCGGGGCTACTGCGGATGTGGTCGGCGCCGTTGGTGCGGCTGGGTGGGCCGTGGCTCCTTGCGCGCCGTTCGGCGCTGTGGCGCAGCGCGTCCGCGGCAAGTGCCATCGGCCTGCTGGCCCTGGCGATCTCCTTCACCGCGGCGCTTACGACCAGTCTCGGTACGGGGCAGGCGGTGGTGGAGGCTGCGCACCTGGACGTGGCGCTCAACCAGGTGGACTCGCTGGTGCTGGCGGCGATCCTCGGGGCGATGGCGCTGCTGGGGGCCGTGGCCGTCGTCGGCATGTCCTCCCGGTCTCGGCAGCGCGAGCTCGCGGTGCTGCGCTGCGCCGGGGCCACGAGGAGGACCATGTGCACGCAGGTGGTCATCGAGGCGGGGCTGTACGTGGGGACGTCCCTGCTGATCTCGCTTGTGCCGTTGGCGGTGACGACGATTGGCGAGTCCTTTTTCTACGCCAGGGCGGGGCTGCCGCTGGTACTGCGCCCCGGCGTCGGGCCGGTGCTGCTGGTGGCCGTTCTGTCCTTCCTGGCCCTGGCCGCGGTGCTGCTCGCTCCGCTCCGGGGTGCTACCCGGACCCCGATCGGCACCGTCCTGGCGGCCGAGTGACGATGGGCCCGAGGAGGGAGGGGGGCAGCAGATCGCGAGGACCGAGCGGTTGGCCGCTCGCGGCCCGCGGACTGCTCCGGGAGCTCAGAGCTCGGGGCGTAGGGTACGGTCGCGACGGAGAGGAGGGACGCTGGTGTCCGGTGCAGAGCACAGCTCGTCGTCGGCCATGAGGATGCGGACCACCTGGCGGACGCTGGGGGAGTGGGTGCGCCAGCCGGCGCCCGCGCAGGCCGGTCCCGGCATCCTGTCCACGCTGCTCCTCATCCTGTGCGCCACCTACCAGGGCGGCATGATCGGCAGCGCGGTGCTGACCGGCCGCGTCGGCGACGGCGGCCTGGTTGCGGGGATCGCCCCGACCAGAATCGGATTCACGGTTCTCATCGTGGCGGCCATTGGGTCCACGGCGCTCCTCACTGCGCGGCGCAGGTACCCGCTGGCGGTCTTCCTGATCGAGTGCGCCGTGTACGTGGCGGCCTCGGCGCTGGGGCTCAACAACTTCTTCCTCGTCCCGGTGCTGGTGGCGCTGGGGAGCGCGGTGAGTCGGCTCCCGCTGTGGCAGCACCTCGCGGTGATCGGCGCGGCCTGCCTCATGGCGACGGCCAGCGCGGTCCTGGTGGCCCCGCCAGGGATCCTGATGGAGGAGTGGCTCAGCCAGGTGGTCGCCGTCCTGCTGACGGCCATCGCGGCGATGCTGGCGCGCAGCGTCGCGAACTGGCGGGCGTCGCAAGCCGACGCCAAAGCCGAGCGGGAGCGCTTCCGGGCGCTTCGGGCCGAGCGCGATCGCGCGGTGAGCCGGGCCGGTATCGCCGCCGAGCTGCACGACTCCGTGGGGCACGGCCTGACCACGATCATCGCCCTGTCCGAGGGGCTGGCCGGTGGCGCCGACCCGGAGATCGATGAGGCGCTCGGGGGTATCAACGAGGTGGCGCGGGAGTGTCTGGAGCAGACGCGCCGGGCGGTCAGGGCCCTGGCCAACGGCGGGGAGTCGCCGGATCGGGACGGCGCAGGGTGCCGGTCCTGGGATGAGATCAGGAGCGTCGTCGGCAGGGTCCGGTCGCTGGGCGTTACGGTGGTCTTCACTGAGACCGGGCGGCGGGCCGACGACGCCGGGCAGGCCGACCTGTGCTTCGCGCTCACCCGGGAGGCGCTCACCAACGCGGTGCGGCACGCACCGGCGCTGTCGCAGGCGCGGGTGTCCTGGGACCACGGCGAGTCGGCGGTGACGGTGACGGTTCGCAACGACGGCGCCTCGGGTGACAGTGGCGGGGAAGATGACGGCTACCGTGACGATTCCGCGGAGGGAACCGGTCTGCTGCGGCTGCGGGACCGGATTGAGGCGGCGGGAGGCTCGCTGGACTGGGGGCCCGAGTCCGATGTCGGCTGGCTGGTGACGGCGACGGTGCCGAGAACTCGCGGTGAGGGCTGAGGCGTGGGCTCGGGATCGGAGGGGCTGAGGCCGACGTCGGTCATGATCGTGGACGACCAGCGCTATGCGCGCCTGGGGCTGGCACTCATGATCCGTAAGGCGCCGGATCTGCGCGTGGTGGGAGAGGCCGGTGACGGGCAGGAGGCGCTGGAGGCCCTGGAGGAGCTGAACCGGTCAACGGGGTTGCCCGACGTCGTGCTCATGGATGTGCGCATGCCGGGCATGGACGGGATCAGCGCGACCCGGGCTATGGCGCGGCGGTTCCCGACAGTGAAGGTGCTGGTGCTGACCACCTACGACGAGGACGACTACGCCTTCGGGGCACTGGAGGTGGGGGCCTCGGGGTTCCTGCTCAAGGACGTACGCGCTGCGCAGCTGGCTCAAGCAGTGCGGGCGGTGGCGCAGGGCGATGCCGTGCTCACGCCGCGCGTCACCAAGGAGCTCATTGCGCGTGGGGTTCCGCGGGCGCTGTCCGGTGCGCAGCGCAAGGGGCTGCGGGAGAGGTTTGGGGCGCTGACACCCAGGGAGCTCGACGTGGCCCGGCTCATTGCGGAGGGGATGTCGAACGAGGAGATCGCCGAGCGGCTCGTGCTGCAGCCTGCCTCCGTGCGCCGCAACGTCAGCCGCATCCTGGCCAAGCTCCACCTGCGCGACCGCGTCCAGATCGCCGTCGCCTGGTACAAGAGCGGTTAATCGATGATAGTGAATCGATGAAAATCTCGATTTGAGCTGAATTAGTCGAGGCGCGCAACGGGCAGGCTCGCATAGAAATGTTACGCGTTAATTTTGCAAACTTCATTAAAACGGTTTGGTGACTCCTGATGGCGAATTTGGGTGTTGAACTTCTCGGGGCTGCGGTGCTAGCCTTAGTGAACGACCTAAAAGAATGGGTTTGTAGGGCGATATTTGTTGCCCGTTCTAAGTAGTTTTCAACATTATGTTGAAGATAGGGGAATTGTTGTGGATGCTGTTATTTCAGAAGTGCGCCGCTGCCTGGACTCAGGATATTATCGTGCTGCGTTAGTCTTGGCTCTGACAATCCCAGACATCTGTGGGCTTGTCGAGCACCCAGAGTGTCGGAAGAAGTCGAGTAAACGATATGTAGCTTGGTTTAATGACCACATCCTCGTCAACTATGCTAAAAAGTTCACTCCTGAGGGTGAGGTGTCTGAATCATACTTTGACGGTGATATGTGCTATTCGCTACGTTGCAAATTCCTTCACGAGGGAAATAGTCAGATTGAAGCGAAATCAATAATTGTGAGTGGCAATGAAGGCTGCAGTTTCGAGTTTCGGCCGATTGTGGGGGGTAGCGACAGTTATGGAAGAACGATTTACAGCATTGCGGGGCACGACGCTGTTACGGTCAAGCGAGTTAGATTGAATATAGTTGATCTCTGCAAGGCTTTGTGCCATGGCGCAGAACAGTTTTGCAAAACGCGAAACAAGGGTGATTTTATTAATCATCAACTTAGTTATGCAAACCTCTCACAGATGGTTGGCGTCTTGAAATCAGATTATTGAATAGTGCATTTATGCGCTTGAACCAAAGATTAAGCATCGTCGAGGGCGGGGGTATTAAATTTCACTGAGTGTATTCATTATGTACCCGCACTCGTGGGACATAACTGTTGATTATGTTTGATAACAAGTATGGATCTGATCGCGCTTTGGCTACGTAGCTAGAAAAACCTGCGGTCCCGCCCTGGTTTGTAACTCAGTACTGGTCTATGAAGATCTCTGTCTCGTTTACCGGAATTATAGGAGAAAGTGAGGCTAGCGCGTCCTTCGCTACGATAGGCGTGTCGGCTACAACTTTAGCGATCGCAGGCTTAACCCATAAATTATCCCAGAGTTGATGCTCCGGTTCGTGACTTCGCTTCGAGACATGATGGCACAGCATCTCTTGATAATCGGGATGGATTCCCAGAGGACCTATTGCCCTCTGCATCCATAGATCGAAGTATCCCGTATTTGGAACTTCTGACATCCGTTCTACTATAAGCTCAACCTGTTTTTCTATGTCATTAGAGTCTAGCGAACTAAATAGGTGTGAAAGTATACCCATGCACTGAGGATAAGTTCTTGAGTTTTTCAACATGATACTGACTGTGATTGCTATTAAAGTTCCGATGTCTGTATATTGACTGCTTGCCATCGATGCGTTTGGCATATTCTTTCGAAACTCAGCAAGTAGCCGCATAAGTCCTCCGCTGTTGGGGTACTCTAGTCCAAACTGGCGGATAGCGAGGAGTTTCTTTTGTGGCCCTCCTCTTGGGAAGACTTCCGGAAATCCGCGCTTAATCAGTGCAGCCTTGTCGGGTTTGATCGAGGACGATATGATATCGTCGGAGATTAGGGTCTTTGCCTGGTTTAAACGCATGTTAATTGATCGGAGAACATTAGTCAAAGCCAATAAGATCTCTCTAGCATCTTCCTGAGAGTTAGTGAAGATCCGATAGTCGTCGCGATAACGCAGTATCTCAAAGTTGATCTTTGTTCGACTGGGTGAGGACGGCCTTCCTTCTACCTCAATCTGCAGTAGTTCATCTGCGTAGCCAAGTATGATTTCTGCGATTAGATCAGAAATTATATTACCTTGAGGGATTCCATTCGTTTGACCGTACTGTATGTCTTGAAGTAGCCTGTCAATCTCGTCGCCCAAAAGAAATATTTTCTGCCTCCCTCGATTATTCTTTGCCGCAGTTTTACCGTGGAGAGCCCATGAAAGTGTGTGAGTGTAAATGGAGCCGTAGCAGTTTGCTATGTCTGTTGTGGTTATGTATTTGTATTCCAAGGATTTCGCTATCGATTCTTGTTCAAACTGACTCCAATAGTCAAGCACTGAGGATTCGGTTGCAGCCTGAACCGAATTTTCAACCCTTGGTAGCGAGCAACACTTTACTTTAGGTATATGAGAAAACACCTTAAAACGACCTGTAATGCTCTCCCAGTTTGTTGGCTCAGTAATTAGTTCCACCAACTCAAGGTAAAGTACCGGATGAATTAAAGTGAATGGCCGCCAGGAGAGGTCGGCGCCTTTATTTGATATTAGCAGATAATTTACGTTTTCGACGTCTCGGATTTTAGGATCTCCGCTTTGGTATTGTTTTCGGGTTCCCCCGGAGTTGCGCATGGCGTCAGAAGTTCTACTTAGAAGCTCTGCAAAGTCGAAGTATGGAGGTATCGGAATTCGAGAAAAAGATGATGATCTCATCAGGGCTTTCTTGGCCTCTGGTGATTTTAGTTCGATTATTGACGTCATGATTCATCTCCTTAAAGTTCGTTACAGGTTTCGGAACCGCTCAACATAGGCGGCCAGAGCGGCTTGGACGCGGCGCTTCTTCTCGTCGTGGCTTTCGCCGGTAGAACTGCGGAACCTTGGGGTGGGCGGCAGGATCCTTGTGATCGCGGTGCCCTCAGTGGGCACGTACCCGTTCCGCATGGCCGCCTCCACTAGTGCCTTCGTCGGTCCCTCGCGCAGATTCTCGTCGCGGATGATCGCTGCCAGCTCTTCGCTGCGCCGCTGCTCGATGAAAGCCCGCCATTGCTCTTCCACGTCTCCGAAGGCGGACACTGCGTGCACGAACTCCTCAATGAGGTCCCGTTTGTTGTGCAGGCTGGGACTAGACATCACCGCCCGGCGGATCTCCACCGGGATCTCCTTGTCCTCGCCGTCGCCCGCCTCCTCGCGGTGCTTCTCCACCAGCATGAGGATGTAGGCGACGCCCACCTCCACATGCCTGACCAGCTCGATCTCGAAAACGAGGTCGTCGTTGACCACCTCCTTCTCTACGTCAGCCGCCCGTCGCATCTCGGCATACAGATCCACGTACACGCTGCGGTAGTCCTGCAACTCGGCCTCGCCGATGACGTCGTCGTCCTCGAAGTCGTCAAAGCTCGCCAAAATGTTGCGCAGCCTCAGGATCTTCCCGAACTGCCGGATGAACTCCTTCTGCTCGACCTCAGAGGCGATCAACTGTCCCGGCTGGAACCTTGCCAGCAGTTCGTTGATTTTCTCCAGGTAGTCCTCCAGGTACTCCTTGTACGGCTTGAGGAGCACCAGCCCGCCGGCGGCCTTGTTGCCGAACAGGGCGATGGCCTCATCGGTCTCCTCCTGGAGGTCCCGGAAGCAGACCACGTTGCCGTAGGTCTTGACCGAGTTGAGGATCCGATTCGTGCGCGAAAACGCCTGGATGAGCCCATGCGTGCGCAGCGACTTGTCCACCCACAGGGTGTTGAGCGTTTTGGAGTCGAACCCGGTGAGGAACATGTTGACCACGATGACCAGGTCGATCGTCTGCTCCGCCAGCCGCCGGGAGATGTCCTCGTAGTAGCCCTCGAAACCCTGAGCGCTCGTGTCGTAGGCGGTACCGAATTGCGCGTTGTAGTCGCGGATCGCATCATCGAGGAAGGCGCGGTCGTCGGCGGTCAGCTGCGAGGGGTCCACGGCCTCATCGGCCAGCGTCTCACCGGGCGCATCGGCGTTGGGAGCGTAGGAGTAGACGATGCCGACGCTCAGGCGCCGGTCCGCGGTCAGCCCCTCCTGCTGCCGCTTGAACTCCATGTAATAGGCGCGTGCCGCCCGAATCGACGCCGTCGCGAACAGCGAGTTGAAGCCCCGCACCCGCTTCTGCCCCAGCGTGTAGTAAGAGTTGCGCTGCGTCTTCTGGTCGAAGTGCTCGCGGATATAGCCCACCACCTGGGCCAGCCGCGCGGGCGCCAACAGTGCCCTCTCAGTGTCGATGGCACTGATCTCCGCGTCGCGCACGGCGTCGGGCATCTTGATCGTGTCGATGTAGTCGATGCGGAACGGCAGCACGTTCTTGTCCCGGATCGCGTCCACGATCGTGTATGTGTGCAGCTGGTCGCCGAAGGCCTGCTCAGTAGTGCGCAGCTGGACATTCCCGCTGGAGCCGGAGTTTGCCGCGAAGATCGGCGTGCCCGTGAACCCGAAGAGGTGGTAGTCGCGGAAGGCCTTGGTGATGGCCGTGTGCATGTCTCCGAACTGGCTGCGGTGGCACTCGTCGAAGATGAGGACGACGTGCCCGGTGTAGATGGCGTGCTTGCGGTTGCGCCCCACAAAGTTGGAAAGCTTCTGGATCGTGGTGACGATGATGCGCGTGTCTGGGTCGTTGATCTGCCTGCTCAGTTGTTTGGTGGACTGGTTGGCGGAGACCGTCCCATCGGCGAAGCGGTTGTACTCCTTGATGGTCTGGTGGTCCAGGTCCTTGCGGTCGACGACGAAGATGACCTTGTCGATCCCCTCCATCCCGGCAGCCAGCTTGGCGGTCTTGAAAGAGGTGAGGGTCTTGCCCGAGCCGGTGGTGTGCCAGATGTACCCACCGCCGGCCACGGTGCCGGTCTGCTTGTTGGCCGACGCCGTGAGGATTCGCTGGAGGATCGCCTCGGTTGCGGCGATCTGATAGGGCCGCATGACCAGCAGCTTCTTCTGAGTCGTGAAGATGCAGTAGCGAGTCAGCAGGGCCAGCAGCGTGTGCCTGGCGAAGAAGGTCCGGGTGAAGTCGACCAGGTCCATGATCGGCTTGTTCGCGGCGTCAGACCACCAGGAGGTGAACTCGAAGGAGTCGGAGTTGGCGGCCTTGGACTCGCGCTTCTCATGCGTCGACTCGGTGACGTGGTCGAACCGGGTGGTGTTCGAGTAGTACTTGGTGTGGGTGCCGTTGGAGATGACGAAGATCTGGACGTAGCCGAACAGGCCGGCACCCGCCCAGAAGGAGTCGCGCTGGTAGCGGTTGATCTGGTTGAAGGCCTCGCGGATGGGCACGCCGCGGCGCTTGAGCTCGATGTGCACCAGCGGCAGGCCGTTGACGAGGACGGTGACGTCGTAACGGGTGTGGTGGGCGCCGGTCTCAACGACGTACTGGTTGGTGATCTGCAGGCGGTTGTTGTGGATGTGCTGCTTGTCGATAAGCCGGATGTTCTTGGACTCGCCGTTGTCCCGGATGAGGACCTGCACATGGTCCTCCTGGATGCGGCGGGTCTTCTCTGCGATCTCGTCCCCGCCGCCTGAGCGGGTGCGGATCGACTGGGCGAAGAAGCGCTCCCACTCCTCATCGGTAAAGGTGTAGTCGTTGAGGATTTCGAGCTGGGTGCGCAGGTTGGCGACGAGCTCGTCCTCACTGGTGAAGGAGACATACTCGTAGGCCTGGGCCTGCAGCTGGCGGATGAAGGCCGCCTCCAACTCGGCTTCTGACTGGTATCCGGTACGGTCGGTCTCCACGGGCTCATAGAGGCCGACGACGGTGCTCTCACTGGTGAGAACAACCGGTTCGACGCCGATGGCTGAGGCTTCACGAATGGTCATCGGAGGATGCTTTCGTCAGGGTTGGAGAGACTCTGCTGTGATTGTGACTGTGGGATCGAGGTCCAGGTTCTCCCAGTCACCATAGGTGCCTCCTGTCCATTTCCAGACGATACGGCCGTTACAGGAGTAGCCGGCGGCGGATGGTGAGGAGAAGGGGTGTCCCGTGTAAGAGTGCCGATCGTTCCCTCGACAGTGATACTTCCGTCATCGACGAGTTTGGTATGTTGAGCGTAGAGGGATTCGTAGGATCTTCGGGTGCTTGGCATACTGCCCTCATTACTCCATTCTCCGACGACGCGGGAGCCCTCAAGCATGATGAACTCGTACCCGACAACGCGAGTCCTGGCTTTGATGCCGCGCTTAGGGACAGTGAGCGTGAAAATCGGGGAGTCGATATCTGGCGGAGGTATTTGTTGGTCAGGAGGCCTGTGAGTGCCACGTAGAATGTTGACTCCAAGGACTGGAAGGACGCCACGAATCTGCTCGAGGAATACCTCAGCGTCGGATTGCTGAGCCTCCGAGAGCTTTCGCGGCTGCGGTGTTTGGGTGTTGTCGGGCAGCGAACAGCGCTTGGCGGTGTTGGCGATCTCGACAAGTCGGGCCTCAAGGTAGCCCCAGTGCCCTTCGTTGAAGGAGTCGTCACGGCTGCTGACGAGGATGGCCCGGTTCCACCAGGTCTTCTGACGATCGTGCTGACGGAATCGGGCGGAGAAGTCCTCAGTTTTCCCGATGTAGCAGGCGACGCTCTCGATTGCATCAGGGTCGTCACCCAGGAGGAGGTAGACTCCGTTGCGGTGAGCCTCTTCTCGAGCGAGGATGCGACTAAGGGCTGTACGGGGTCCGCTAAGGATATGGCCTGTCCAGCCCGAGATGTTTGCGGTTGTGATGCCGCCGGGCTCCCCGTCAACAAGAAAGAGCTCGATGTGCTTTCCACTCATGGGATCATTTCTTTTCAGGGAAGGTGAGGAGGCGATCGCGGTAGTACTCGTACTGCTTGCGACGAGCTTCGATCTCGGCAGGGAGGCCGGAGGTCAGGTCATTGACGAGGGCGTCAAACTGATTGAGTCTTTCGACGATTCGATCCTGCTCGACGGGTGGCGGTGTAGGTATCTGGATTTTCGAAAACCCTTCGAGTAGAAGAGTCTTCACCTTCGTCCTTGCGATGTGTTTTGCCTTCTGGCGTCTAAACCAGTCGGTGCGCATCACATAGGAAACGAATGTGGGGTTCAAAGTGCTGCGGAACGCGTAACTGTGGTCGTGAATAGCAACAGGTTCATCTCCGATCCAGGCTACGCTGCGACCGACATCATCAACCACTTCTCCGACATCAACAAGAATGACATCCCCTGGTTGAGCGAAGCGAAGTTTCTGGCGAAGTGATTCCTCAAGATTGCTCCCGACAGATGATGTCGACACTCCGTATCTGGTGTAGATTTCACCATAATGAATGCAGGGGACGCCGTGGTCGGAGTAATCGGTCTTGACGAAACGTTTGCCACGATGGAAGGTGCCGAGTTGAGACAGGGGGAGCCAGGGTATACTTGAGTCGCCCTTAAAACTCAGAAGTTCGTCGAGGTAGTAGTTATACTGGTGTTGGCGAGCCTCCAGCTCCGCCTCCAGCTCCGCCTCCAGCTGTGTGAACTTGTCTAGTATCCTCGTGGTCTCATGCTGAACTTCCAGTGGTGGAACTGGAACTGGGTAGCGTAAGATCGCTTTTTTATTGCCGCGAGGCATTTTTGCGCCTCTAGCATTCTGCTGATCGAATGTAAAGAATGAGTCGCTTGAAAGAACGTAGTACAGAAACCTTGGTTCAAGCTGTTTTGGGTGCTGGTCGTTGATTTCGACTGCCAGTACATCCCCGCTGCAACCTCCTGTGCGGTCTGCTAGCCATATTTTCTTGAGGTATGGGCGAATGTTGCCCAGGAGGATGCTGCCAGGAGAATAGGCTGTAAGTGTCGAAGTGTTGGGGGTGTGTGTCGCGTCGGTTCGACCTTTTTTGTGTGAGACTAGGTTATCGACTCCAACAAAGGTCGTTGAGTTTAAATCTTCAGCGGACACTTTTCGGGGAGAGTACCTGGCAACTTCGCCAAGCGACTTGTACTCAACGCCGTCTGGGCAGAGGTCTCGGATGAGGTCGTCGATGCGGCTCACCGGGCACCGCCTTCGAGATCGGCGACGATCTCATCAATGCTCGCCCGCAGCACCGCCTGCCGCTCGACGATCTCTTTGATCTGGGCGTTGAGTTCCACGATGTCGACCTTTTCGCGGGTGTCTTCCGCCTCTACGTAGGAGGTCACTAACAGGTTGAAACCGTTTTCCCTGATCGCATCCGCGCCTACCAGTGCCGCCACGTGCTCGACGTCGACGCGCTTGGCGAGTGTCTCCAGGATCATCTCCTGGTTCACCGTCGAGAGCTTGTTCTTGTTGCCCTCCCGCACGAACTGCTTCGAGGCGTCCACGAACAGGACGCTGTTGTCCTGCTTGGACTTCTTAAGCACGATGATGCACGTGTCGGTTGTCGTCCCGAAGAACAGATTTGACGGCATTTGAATGATGGTATCGACGTAGTTGTTTTCCACCAGGTACTGGCGAATCTTGGCTTCCGCATGGCCTCGGTAGAGGATCCCTGGGTATTCGACGATAGCTGCCGTCCCATCCACCGACAACCAGGACAGCATGTGCATGGTGAAAGCTAGATCTGCATTCGACTTCGGGGCCAGCACGCCCGCCGGGGAGAAGCGAGGGTCGTTGATGAGAGCCGGGTCGTCCTTACCGATCCACTTCGTCGAGTACGGCGGGTTGGAGACGATCGCCTCGAAGGGCTCATCGTCCCAGTGCGCTGGGTCGGTGAGCGTGTCCCCGTGGGCGATGCTGAAGTCAGCGAAGTTGATATCGTGGAGGAACATGTTGATCCGGCACAGGTTGTAGGTGGTCAGGTTGATCTCCTGGCCGAAGAACCCACCTCGCACGTTATCCTTACCGAGGACCTTCGCGAACTTCAGCAGCAGTGAGCCCGAGCCACAGGCCGGGTCGTAGACGCGGTTGACACTCTTCTTGCCCATCACCGTGATGCGGGCCAGTACCTCGCTGACCTCCTGCGGCGTGAAGAACTCGCCGCCCGACTTGCCCGCGTTCGACGCGTACATCGTCATGAGGAACTCGTAGGCGTCGCCGAAGGTGTCGATCGAGGACTCCCCGTAGGACAGGTCCAGGTCCCCGATCGCCTGCATGAGCCGCGTGAGCTTGTCATTGCGCTGGGCCACCGTGCGGCCCAGCTTGGTGGAGTTGACGTCCACGTCGTCGAACAGGCCGCGCAGATCCGACTCCGAGCCCGTGCCGGTCGCGGAGGCCTCAATGCTCTTGAAGATGCGCGAGAGGGTCTCGTTGAGGTTCTCATCGCGCGGTGCCCGCTCGCGCACGTTGTCGAACAGGTCCCCCGGGGCGATGAAGAAGCCCTTCTCCTCAATGATGCCGTCGCGGGCGCCCTCGGCGTCGGCGTGCGACAGGAAGCGGTAGTCAAAGTCCGGGTCCCCGGCCTCGCGCTCGCCGGCGTTGATGTACTCGGTGAGGTTCTCGGAGATGAACCGGTAGAAAAGAAAGCCCAGAACGTAGGCCTTGAAGTCCCAACCGTCCACGCTCCCGCGCAGGTCGTTGGCAACTCGCCAGATCGCACGGTGAAGCGCATCGCGCTCAGTCTCTTTGCTCAACAGTCGGCCTCTTCGTCGTCAGGATGGGGGATCGGGCAGAAGTATCCCACCAACTGAGGACGTCCGATGACCATGTGCAGAGGTCGGGGCGTTGGGAGGATGGGGGACTACACTCGTCGACAGACAACGAGCACCGGGCTTGGACCGGTGCGCATACTCCGACGGCCCATCACCTGAGGTGCGGGGCCGCTTGTTTCTGCCGATGGCCGATCTGCGATGGTTGGGAAGGCCGGCGTGCCGGTCGCCGGAGGCTCGGCGAGCGGGGCGATCTGTGCGAGTGCACCCACTCATGGTCGGGGGACATGTGACGCCAGCGGGGACATTTCTGTGCGGGTAGGGACGTTCGACGCCGTCGGGGACGGGAATCCTGTCCCCGAACGCGTGGGCTGTTCCCGGCTGGAGCGGACGGCACACGGCCGCGTGGAATGTCCCCGCCGGCGGTGTAGGCATGGTCGCCTCAGGCTGCTGTGAAGGTGCTCGACCTGCGCCAGTCCTGCCCGGCTCCGGTGGGGAACCGCTCGAGAGCCCGGATTGAAGAAATAGGGAGTGGGGAACGGGGGTCACTCACAGAGAAAGATCTATGAGTGACAAACCAGATCTTTTTCTGGTACACCTAGGGGGTGTCCAAGGCTCTGGGATCCTCTGCGGAAATCGCTCCACTTCCCACGGTGGAAGGAGGATTCCAGACCGTTCTGGCCGACCCTCCGTGGCGGTTCACTAATCGAACCGGCAAGGTCGCTCCCGAGCACCGTCGCTTGGGGAGGTACGGGACGATGTCTCTTGGGGAGATCAAGGAGCTTCCTGTTAGCGATGTGGTCGCAACGAACGCCCACCTATATCTGTGGGTTCCCAACGCCTTGCTTCCTGAGGGCCTGGAGGTGATGCAGGCGTGGGGCTTCCGCTATGTCTCGAATATCATTTGGGCGAAGCGGCGGAAGGACGGCGGGCCGGACGGTCGTGGCGTCGGCTTCTACTTCCGCAATGTCACTGAGCCGATCCTGTTCGGTGTCAAGGGTTCGATGAGGACGTTGGCACCTGGTCGCTCGACGGTCAATATGATCGAGACGCGCAAGCGTGAGCACAGCCGCAAGCCTGACGAGCAGTATGACCTCATTGAGTCGTGCTCGCCGGGGCCGTACCTGGAGATGTTCGCCCGTTACGCGCGACCGGGGTGGTCCGTGTGGGGCAATGAGTCGGATGAAGAAGTAGCGCCGCAGGGTAAGGCTCAGCGGGGGTACGGAGGCGGCAAGATCGACTCCTTGCCGCATCTGGAGCCACATGAGCGGATGAGTGACTGGCTCTCGGATCGAGTCGCCCAGATCATGGCTGATGAATATCTGAAGGGGGCGTCGGTTCAGCAGATTTCGACACAGTCGGGTTACTCCATCACTCGGGTACGGAGCCTCTTGGCCAAGGCTGGCGTGGTGCTACGTGGGCGAGGGCGTCCTAAGAAAGTAGCGCGGAATGCATTCGACAGCACCGTCTCGATTGGCTCTGCGTCGTCTCAGGAGGCGGGTTTGAAGCCGATGACCTTGCCGTCATCCTTGTCGTAGCCGATGATGAGGTCGGGCTTGGCGATGATGAGCGAGTCTCCGTTTTTCCAGTCGATCCCATTGAAGGTGATCTCTTCGCCGGTCTTGATGTTCATAAGCATAGTCAGCCCGTTGATGTCACCACGGCCCAATGTTGCCAATCTAACGATGTCACTGCCCTGAGGGCTTGTTGCGACGGATGCGCAGGATGGTGAAATCCAGTCGTAGGATAAGCCGCTACTGTTGTCGGGTGGCTGGATGCTGATAGGCTTTCTGTCTTTCGGTTTGAGTTTCGTGATGCACCCATTCGCGTTGACTTTTGATGTCAGTTTTGCTTTGCTGTAGTCCTGGTCCTTGAAGTACGTGCGGTACTCCTCGGCGGTGATGAGCTCGCTCTCGCCTATGACAACTTGTTCGCCCAATGTGATTGTCTCGGTGAAGCTGCTCCGCTTCTTGCCCGTAAAGTCGTATATCGTCACTTTGTACGTGGTTGACCATGGTGAATCGCTAGCAGTGTCGTCAGCCTCGGACTCGCCATTCTTTATCTCGAAGGTCCCCCAACCATCCTTGAAGAAGGTGCTGGTGAGGTCAGAGTCGACCTTGGAGCCTCCGCCCAGGATGAGTGTCTCGCCGTTGTCGATGTTGATGATGGCGTTGTACACCCAGGCGTAGCGCCGACCTCCTCTGGTAAGGGTGGAATCATTGCGATAGTAGGTTTTGGAGGACATCTCTCCAGTCCCGGGGATCTTACGTGTCCACTTCTGCTTCGCCGGGGAGTCCCAGGCGGTGCAATTGTCGCTCGAATTGCAGGAGATGGCGATGTTGTCGGCGATAATCGCTGACTTCCCCTCTTTCCAAGGGGCTGAAGAAATTTTTCCAGTTTTCATATCGATGAGGGACGACTTGTAGACGAGCGTGTTGTCGCCCCAGGTCTGAAAGCCCGGCGTGGGACGGGAGATGGATGTCAGGTCCTCGTCGTCGAGGTTCGCCTGCCATGCCTCCTTCATATTGTCGTCCAGAGGCGTGTAGCCGGTCAGAGTGCCGTCGGACTTGTCGAGTAGGAGGAAATGACCGCCGACCACATAGGGCTCCTTGTTGGCTGCGACATCGGCGCTCCAAGCCTTGTCTGCGCCTTTCGTCCATGCCTCTGATGGGGACACGAACGGAGAGGCCAAGGAAACGTCGCGGCGCCCCAGGAAGTACCAGGCGGCCACGCCTCCAGCGCCCAGGACGAGAATGATCGGCAGAACGACAGCGACCACCTTGAGCAGACGGCGTTTCCTCGGAGCCTGAGCCGGTGGCGCATACATCGGTGCCCCGTAAGCCGGTGCTGCCGGCTGGCTCGGACCGTAAACCTGGCCCGGGTCATACGCCTGGCCCGCTCCGTATCCCGAGGGCGCCCCACTCGGCACCCCGGGCGGCATCGCCGTCTGCTGGTCCACGGGCTGGGCCGCCGACTGCAGCGAGGACGCCGAATACGCCTCGGCGGCCGGCGGCGGCGCGACGGGCTGGGCCGCCTGAGCGGCCTGCGGGAGCGGGCCCTGCGGGGACTGGGGTGCCGTGCTTCCGTGCCACTGAGGGGCGGGTCCCTGAAGCGAGGCCCTCTGCGGCGCCGTGCTGGGCGCACCCGGCTGGTGACCGCCATACCCCTGAGGAACCTGAGCGTATCCGGAACCGGCGGGAGTCGGCTGCTGGGGCGGTGCCCCCGCTGTCCCCACCGCCATCGTCGGCGCCATCGGGCCGACCTCGCCGGGGATAGGAGGTTGCGTCGGTTGCACGGGCTGACCGCCACGACCGGCCTGACGTGCCAGCACCTCCTGGACGACGGCGTCGTCGGACCGCTCCAGTATCTCGCGGGCCCGGGGTGGGAGCGACGGGTTGGTCGCCAGAATCGAGTGCAGGTCCGGACGGGTCTCGGCGATCCGCTCGAGGTCCTGCGGTGAGGCGAACCTGCTGAGCGCTGTCGTTGCGTCGTAGTCGCCGGAAGAAGGTGAATGCCCCGTCGTCATGCTTCCCGAGCCTAACGAAATCTATGGTCCTGGGTCACAGAATGGGAGCATCGGCCTCCAACTGCGCCGTTGAAATGATGCGGTCAGACGGGGACAGGGCGAGTCAGTCGACGATGCCGTAAAGGCGGTCCCCGGCGTCGCCGAGACCGGGCACGATGTAGGCGTGCTCGTTGAGCCGCTCGTCCACCCCGGCGGTCACCACCGTCACGTTCGCGCGCTCGCCGACCGCCTCCTCCAGCGTCTTGACCCCCTCGGGTGCGGCGATGAGGCACAGCGCGGTGACGTCGCGCGCCCCGCGCTCAAGCAGGTAGTCGATGGCGGCCACGAGGGTGTGGCCGGTGGCGAGCATGGGGTCGACGACGAAGCACTGCCGGCCCGAGAGGTCGTCGGGCAGGCGGTTGGCGTAGATCTCCACCTCCAGGGTGTCCTCATCGCGCTTCATCCCCAGGAAGCCGACCTCCGCCGTGGGCAGCAGGCGGGTCATGCCCTCGAGCATCCCCAGACCCGCGCGCAGGATCGGCACCACGATCGGCCGCGGGTCGGCCAGGCGGTGGCACTGGGCCAACGCCACGGGGGTGCGGATCTCCACCTCCTCGGTGCGCACCTCGCGGGTGGCCTCGTAGGCGAGCAGGGTGACGAGCTCGTCCACCAGCTGGCGGAAGACCGCCGACGGCGTCCTCTCATCACGCAGGACGGAGAGTTTGTGGTCGATGAGGGGGTGATCGGCAACGTGGAGGCGCATGGGGACAGCCTAATCCCGCAGCCCGGTCCGCACCGTCACAACGCGCGTCGGCCTCGTCCTCGCTCACGGCGTGACCACGTCGCCCCGGCGGGCTGGAAGCAGCGCCGGCCATGTTGTGTCCAAATCGGTGACTAAGGAGCCCCTGCGTTCTTCACTCCTTCAACAGAACCGCGGAATCATGCGGTTTCATTTCGCCCGTTTCACTCTGCCCAAGCCCTTTGTCACCGATTTGGACATCGGGTTCGCCGTGGGGCCGGTTCGGTCCCTCTATGGGTCACTGGATCCCGATGCACTCCCTGACTACAACCAGTCCCAGACTCAAAACGCCCTCCCCCGAGTAATGCATCCGCCGCCAGACTCCCCTGTTCAATGCGGCCGGGGACATTCCACGCGGCCGGGTGCAGACCGCTCCAGGCGGGGACGTTCGACGCCGCCGGGGACAGGAATCCTGTCCCCGTACGCGTGAGATGCCCCCGGTTGTAGGGAAGAGTCCCCGACCGCGCAGGATGTCCCCGTCGGCGGCCGAGCGCAGGCCCGAGGTGTGTCCAGGTTCGGGTCCGGGATGTGTCCGAGCTCAGGCCTGAGTGCGACCAGGTTCAGGCTCGGGCGTATGGCCGGGTTCGGCCCCGGGGGCCGGGCTCAGGTTCGGGGCGCGGCCGGACCAGGACGGCCCGCGCACGCCGGTTGGGCCGGGGGCGAAAGGGTCTGACGTCGCACCCGCCTGCGGGGCTAAGTTGCCGGCACCGAATGCATCGAAGGAGAACTCATGGCCAACGGCTCCACCTCCACCATTACTCTCAACAACGGTGTCGACATCCCGCAGATCGGCTACGGCGTCTACCTGACCCCGCCGGAGGAGACCGAGCGGGCTGTGCTCGAGGCCTTCGAGGTCGGTTACCGCCACGTCGACACCGCCCAGGCCTACCGCAACGAGGAGGGTGTGGGCACGGCCGTCGCCGCCTGCGGACTGCCCCGCGAGGACGTCTTCCTCACCACCAAGGTGTGGCTCACCAACGCCGGGGACGAACGCGCCGCCCGCTCCATCGACGGCTCCCTGCGCCGCCTGGGCACCGACTACATCGACCTGCTGCTCGTCCACCAGCCCTTCGGCGACTATTACGGCACCTACCGCGCCATGGAGAAGGCCCTGGCCGCCGGTAAGGTCCGCGCCATCGGCGTCTCCAACTTCTTCCCCGACCGGTTCGTGGACCTGGCGCAGCACGTCGAGGTGCCTCCGGCCGTCAACCAGATGGAGACCCACGTCTTCAACCAGCAGACCGACACCCGCACGTGGTACACCAAGTACGGCACCGCCCTGGAGTCCTGGGGCCCGCTGGCCCAGGGCCGCAACAACATCTTCACCCACCCGGTGCTCACCGAGGTCGGTGAGAAGTACGGCAAGACCGCCGCCCAGGTGGCCCTGCGCTACCTCATCCAGCTGGACATTATCGTCATCCCCAAGACGGTCCACCGCGAGCGCATGGTCACCAACCTCGACGTCACCGACTTCCAGCTCGACGACGCCGACATGCGGGCCATCGCCGCCCTCGACGAGGGACAGGGCGTCGTCAACCACTACGACCCCGCCTTCCAGGAGCGCCTCGCCTCCTTCACGGTCGAGGAGGACTGACTTCCGGCCGCCTGCGGACGCTGCCGACTGCCGGCGGGGGCATTAGACGCGGCCGGGTGCGGCCCGCTCCGGGCGGGGGCGTTCGACGCCGTCGGGGACAGGAATCCCGCACCCGCACGCGCAGGATGTCCCCGTCCGGAAGAAGAAGCCCCCGGCCGCGCGGAATGTCCCTGTCAGCGTTGGGGGCGGATCGGGAGACGGTGGGGGATGGTGGGCCGGAGCGGGCGCGGGAACGCGGGCGTCAGAGCCGGTGTGAGAACCGGGATTCACTCTTCTCGGAGGTGCCCACGTACTCCAGCCAGCGCTCGTAGTGGTCGAGGACGTCGTGGGCCACCTGGTCGGAGTTCCAGTCGACGACGTCGTAGCCTTGGCCGCCGCTGTGCGGGCGCACCTCGAGGCGCACCGTGAGGTCGTCGGCCTCGTGGACGGCGAAGCCGTAGGCGGGCACCGGCGTGACCACCATGCGCACCACGTAGCGGAAGGAGTCGATGGAGCTGGACTGCTCCTCACCGCTGTTGGTGGCCGGGTGGGAGGAGACCACCAGGCTGGCGCGCCCCAGGAATGTGCGCTCGTCGTCGGGGTCCTGTGCCTCGGGGCCCTCGACGAAGACCTCGGCGGAGACGTTCTCCTTGCGCAGCTCGGTGGCCACCGCCTCCAGTGCCGGCACGATGCGTCGCTCCATGGCGTTGCCGGCCTCGTCGGGGGACACCGAGTTGAGGGTGTGCGCCAGGCGCTCGCGCCAGGGCGTCTGCTCCAGCCCCGCGGCCGACCCGTTGAAGCCCAGGGCGCGGTTGCGGTTGGCCTGGGTCAGGGCCTGGTTGTAGGTGTCCTCGGTGCTTAGGGAGCGCCACAGGGTGTACATGATGAGGACGAGGACCCCGGAGAAGGGCAGCGCCATGACGATGGTGGCCTGCTGCAGGATGGGGATGCCGCCGGCCACGAGCATCGCGATGGTGAGGATCCCGGTCAGGGCGGCCCAGAAGATCCGCAGCCAGGGGGCGGCGTCCTGGCGCGCCGAGCGGATGCGGCTGGAGAGGTTGGCCATGACCAGGGCGCCGGAGTCGGCGCTGGTGACGTAGAAGAGGATCCCGACGAACAGGGCCAGGGCGATGAGGATCTTCTGTCCCGGCAGGTGCTCCAGGATCCAGTACAGCCCCTGCTCGGGTCGCTCCAGGGTGATGTCCCGGAACTCGCCGTTGCCGCGGATGACCAGGTCCAGGGCGTGGTTGCCGAAGATCGTCACCCACATGAGGATGTAGCAGAAGGGCAGCAGGAGGCTGCCGAGCACGAACTGGCGGATGGTGCGGCCGCGTGAGATGCGGGCCAGGAACATGCCCACGAAGGCCGCCCAGGCGATCCACCAGGCCCAGAAGAACAGGGTCCAGGCGTTGAGCCAGTCGTCGGGCCGGTTGTAGGCGTAGGTCTCCAGCGTCAGCTGCGGGAAGCGGGTGAAGAAGTCGCCGATGGAGCCGATGAGCGCGTCGATGAGGAAGGCGGCGTCACCGGTGATGAGCACCCACAGGGCCAGGCCGATGGCCAGCAGCACGTTGATGGTGGACAGGACGCGCACGCCCCGGTCGACGCCGGAGACGGCCGAGACGGTGGCCATGACGACGGCCAGGGCGGTCAGCCCGATCTGGGTGGGGAAGCCCTGCGGCAGCCCGAACAGGATATTGAGGGCCACGTTCAGCTGGACGACGCCGACCCCCAGCGAGGCCGCGATGCCGAAGACCCCGCCGACCAGCGCCGCGGCGTCGACGATGTCACCGATGACGCCCTCGGTGTGCCGGCCCAGCAGCGGGCGCAGGGTGGAGCGCAGCGTGAGCGTGTCGCGGCGTCGGTAGGCGAAGTAGGCCATGGCCAGGCCCACCAGGGCATACAGGCCCCAGCCGGAGATGCCGTAGTGGAACAGGGACAGGACGATGGCCTCGCGGGCGCGGACGGCCTGGGGGATGGCCTGGGCGTCGCCGGTGGGCGGGTGCACGTACTGGTCGACTGGCTCGGCGACTGCGAAGAACAGGATCTCGGTGCCGATGCCGGCGGCGAAGAGCATGGCCGTCCAGGCGAAGGTGGAGAAATCCGGCGTCGAGTTGTCCGGGCCCAGACGGATGCGCCCGAACCGGGAGAAGGCCAGGCCCAGGATGAAGACCAGCGCGGCCGTGATGAGCAGGATGTAGAAGGAGCCGAACCATCGGCTCGTCCAGGTCACAGCGGCCCCGAAGGCGCTCTTGACGACGTCGGGGGCGACGAGCGCGGCCAGGGCGACGATCGCGATGATGGTGGCCGACACGAAGAACACCACCGGGTTGAAGGGCTGCTTGCCCGGCAGCTTGCCGAGCAGTGCGCCGGGGAGGGAACCGCTGGGGAGCCGCAGCACTGAGAACCGGTCCGACGACGGGGCCGGCGGGGAGGAGCCCTCTGAGGGGTCGCCTGCTGCGGACTCGCTCTCATCGCTCGATTCGGGGGACCGGCTCACCGACCTGCTCCGTTCTTCATGGGGGTCTTCACGGGGTCTTCACGGGGTCTTCATGGGGTTGGGAGTGCTGGCCTCGGGGCGCGCACGACACCGGGAGCGGGGCGCCGGGGGCCGGTGGGGGCGGGCGCTGTCCGAGCCCGGGCATGTCGTCGGGAGCCTATAACGAGATAATGAACTCGTGACGCCTCCATCCTCTGCGCAACTGCTGGACTCCGCGATGGCTCGCGCCCTGGAGCTGGCCCGGACCGCCGGTGAGGCGGGTGAGGTACCGGTGGGCGCCGTCGTGCTCTCGCCGGAGGGGACCGTCCTGGCCGAGGCTGCCAACGCCCGCGAGGCCGAGCGCGACCCGACGGCGCACGCCGAGATCCGCGCCCTGCGCGCCGCCGGTGCCGCACTGGGCGACTCCCACCTGGACGGTTGCACCCTCGTGGTCACCCTCGAGCCGTGCACCATGTGTGCCGGCGCCATCGTCCTGGCCCGGGTGGCCCGACTCGTCCTGGGGGCCTGGGAGCCCCGGACCGGGGCCTGTGGCTCGGTGCGCGACGTCGTGCGCGACACCCGCGCCAATCACCAGGTCGAGGTGCGCGCCGGCCTGCGCGCCCAGCAGTCCCAGGAGCTCCTGACCGCCTTCTTCACCGACCGCCGCTGAGGGACCTCAGGCGACCGGGCCAGATGAGAACGACGTCGGTCGTGACTGATACCGCAGGACGTCGCATTGGGGAGTAGGGCAACGTCCGTGTAACCTCATGGACGAGGTAGCGTGTCCGAGCGGCCGAAGGTGCAGATCTCGAAAGTCTGTGTGGTTCATAGCCACCCTGGGTTCGAATCCCAGCGCTACCGCCACGGGAGGGCCCGCCGAGCAGCCACACGCTGTACGGCGGGCCCTTCGCGTTCCCCGTTCGGCGCCCCGCCCGGCCGCCTGAGCGCTCTTGGTCCCTCATATATTTGGCGTCGGGCCTTACTCTTAGCCTATGAGTCGCCGCCCCCACGAATCCCGTCCCCTGTCCCGTTCCCGCACTCAGGTCCGCCCGCACCCCCACGCCTCCGAGATCGCGCCCCGTGCAGCCGCCGACCTCTACTCACTCCTGTGCGACGCTATGGTCGCCGGTGACACCAAGGCGATCGACGCCCTGCTCACCGACTACTGCGTCCTGACCCACATGACCGGCTACCCCCAGCCCAAGGTCGAGTGGCTCGGCGACATCGCCAACGGCGCCATGCGCTACCACTCCCACGAGGTGATCTCCGTCCAGGCGGACACGATCGCCGGCTTCCCGGTGGTGCGCGGCCGCACCCGCACCACGGCCACCCTGTGGGGCGGGCGCGGCACCTGGAACCTTCAGATCGTCGGATACGTCGTGCCCGACGCCGACCCCGACACCGAGCGCAACCCCACCGGCTTCCGCTTCAGCCGCCTGGACGCCTCCACCTGGTGAAGTCCTCCGGACCGGTTGTTTCTCAGAGCGTGTGAGCCGGCCAGGGGCGTCGGAAGCGCTGGTAGTGCCGTGACGGTGCCGGCCTGTTTGGGCACATACCGCCCGCCGTCCCCGGATGGCCCCGGCTGGGCTTCGCCCCCACCTACCGACGCCGTCCGGTCCCCCTCGTGGCGGGCGCGTTCCACGGGTCCTCCGGCCAGGCGTGCTTGGGGTAGCGGCCCCGCATCTCGGCGCGCACCTGCGGGTAGCCCTGCTCCCAGAAGGAGGCCAGGTCGTCAGTGACCGCCACCGGACGGCGCGCCGGGGACAGGAGGTGCAGCAGCACCGCCACCCGGCCCTCAACGATCCGCGGCGTGGCCGCCCACCCGAAGCACTCCTGGACCCGCACCGCCAGCACCGGCCGACCCGCCCGCCCGGCGTCGGCCGAGCCGCCGACCAGCGCGGTGTAGTCCACCGGCACCTGTGAGCCCGAGGGGACCTCAAGGCGCTCGGGCACCAGCTCGTCCAGGCGCGCCGCCTGCGGCCACGGCAGCAGCGCCCGCAGCGCCTGTGCCACGTCCAGCCGCTCCAGGCTGAAACGCCGGCCCCCGGAGCCCGATGACGCTGACTCACCTGACCTCCCTGACCCGCCCGAGCCGCCGGACTGCCCGGCCAGGCTCATCACCGCCGGTGCCAACCACTCCTCGGCCCGCTCGGCCAGGGCCGCATCGCTCATATCCGGCCAGGGCTCACCCAGGTGCTCATGCAGCAGGGCCAGGCGGGCGCGCAGGCCGCGAGCCTCCTCATCCCACGGCAGCACGTCCAGGCCGGCATCGGCCCCCTCAGCGCGCACCCGTGCGACGACGGCGTCCGCCACCTCCGTCGGACCCGGCGGTGGCCCCGGGGTGGTGGTGAGCGTGATGGCCCCCAGGCGGCGTAGGCGCTCAGTGCGCAGTCGCCTGCCCTCCCAGACGGTGCGCTCCTCCTCCGCCAGCCAGGCCCCGGCCAGCTCCAGGGCCGTCGGCTCATCGAGGGGCGCCGCGGCCCGGACGAGTGCGTCCCCGCGGCCACCGGTCAGGTCCACGCCGGCCACCGCCAACCACTCGGACTCCGCCAGCGTCGAGCCCACCGGCAGGCGCAGCCCGGTCCCGGCGACGCTCGCGTAGTGCGCCTCCTTGCCCGCCTGGGGAGCCGGCCCCCGACGACGCGCGATCCACTGCGGCTGCGCCGTCCCGGCCACCAGCGCCACTGCCGACTCCAGGTCACCCTCCATGTCACCCGACCCGGCGCCCTCACCACTCCCGGACCCGGCAGCGCCCCCGCCGAGATCACCGGGTCTTCCCGTGATCCGCCGGCCGCGGCCCGTGGCCGGCGAGCCCGACACCCCCATGGCGCCCGGCGCCTCAGGGTCTGCGCTCGCGGAGGCCGGGTCCTCGGGGCGC
>NZ_JASPEP010000027.1:0-41825 GCF_031292835.1 Actinomyces stomatis | reverse complement strand
TCCACGCTCGCCAAGGCGGCCGCCGTCGCCGGCGCCGTGGTGACCGCCGGCGTCGTCCTGACCCGCCTCGCCCGCCGCTGACGCCAGCGCACCGGCGCCTGAGTTCTCCGAGCGGCGCTCCGAGAACCGGGCCTCGCCCGCCGAGGTCGCACGCCTCCCCGGCGACCACACCACCCACCTGTCGAGGACGCTCCCCCTCCCTGCGACCACGCCTCTACTCACCGAGGACGCACCATCGGGCTCGCGGACTGCACCCCCAGGGGACAGTCCTCCGCCCCCATGGTGCGTCCTCGCATCTTGTGCACCCTCACACCCCAGCAGCGCCGCGGCACTGCCCATCCCCTTGGGGATGGTGTTTTCGGCTGCGTGATGGTTGCTGGAATCGTGCGAGGTCAGGTGGCACGAATCCACCTGAGATCAACGATCTGGACCTCTGCCACCGCAACCGAGCCCGCGTTGACCAGGGCTCAATCCGTGCCAGCTCAGATAGCCAGATGCCAGCAACCGTCACGCAGCCACAACGACACATCCGCACCCTGCCCATGAAGACCACGGTGCCCCGCCGTACTCCAGCACCAGGAGCCAATCGCTCCGCATCGAGGACTGCGATTTCCTCCCAGGACTTACTTCTCCCCCAGATGACTGCGCTCAAACCCCAGCGATCTGTAGGAAAACGCAGTCCTCGATCAACAAGTACGTCCCCGTCACCAAGCGCAGTCCCCAGCCCCAGGAACCGGGCCGGCTCACGTCGAGAAACCCCCACTGGGGGCCAGCCACCAAGGAGACAGGCCCTTCGAACACGCCGAGCAACAGGCCCGGCACGTCGAGGACGCACCATCGGGCTCGCGGACTGCACCCCCAGGGGACAGTCCTCCGCCCCCATGGTGCGTCCTCACGGTTCAGTCGGTCTGGGCCACCATCTGCGCACCCGTGCGCCCATCAGGGCCGCCACCTGCGCACACGTCAGGCCCCCCGCGTACGCCCCCGGCGAAGTGCCGACACCTACTCACCAGGCAGTCCCCCCCACCCCCTTGTCAGGAATCCTCGGGACGGCAGCCCCGCCCCCTGAGGCTCCCGGCCTCTCTGGAGGAACTTCGGGTCGACATTGGGCAACATCCGCAGGCTCACTGCGGGTCTACCGAAGGCTTGCTGGGCAATGTCTATGGGACTCTTGAACCCCTCGTCCAACATGTGGGGTGTGCGTCACCACGCCTCTCCCCCGGTGTCCGAATGGTGTTCGTGACCATTGACGTTGTACGGTTGCCCCACGACATATTTGACCAGGAAGAGCGCGCCCACGTGCGCGCCGTGACACGTTGGAGGGGGTCGAGCCTATGGGGCGCGGCCGTCAGAAGGCCAAGGCAACCAAGGTTGCCCGTAAGCTCAAGTACTTCAGCCCGGAGACTGATTACAAGGCTCTGGAGCGGGAGCTCGTCTCAGCATCCTCGGGATCTGAGCCTGACGACGAGATCGACTACGAGGAGCTGGCCGCCAAGTATGCCGTCGACGATGACGACTGGGACGAGGGCGGCAAGTAGCCCACCCAGTTGAGGAGGGCCGGAGGAACGCACCTGCCGGCCCTTCCGCGCGCCTACGAGCGCGTGAGTCGAGGCCATCGGGCAGCCATCCGTGTCACTCCCGGCGACTTTTCACTCCCGACCCGAACCACCTGTGTCGCATCGACCCAGGTCAGGGTGATGCCGCCCTGATCCACTGCTGCAGAACCGGCCCGGTAAGGCTTGACTAGTCGCCACACGTGACACCTCACGGTGCGAGGCCCCGGTTGGATACCGCATCCAATCGGGGCCTCGTCGTTGTCGTCGCCCGCTGTTCGTGCCAGCGGCGGCCTCGGCCGCTCAGGCGGTCCGGTAGGTACCGTGAATGTCGACCGCTCCCCCGTCGACGCCCTTCGTACCGGAGACCACCCGGTCCCGGGCCTCGTACTTCCCGGCCTCATGCACCTCGCCCAGCACCCAGGCGGGGATGTCGGAGCCCTCGGCGACCCGCAGGACGGCGTCGACCACGCCCGGGTCGACAACGGCAACCATCCCCACACCCAGGTTGAGGGTGCCCTCGAGGTCCTCCCACGGCACCGAGCCGAGCTCGCGCACGGTGGAGAAGACCGGCGGCACCGTCCAGGAGGAACGGTCGGCGTCGGCGATGAGCCCGGCCGGCAGGACCCGGGCGACGTTGGCGGCCAGTCCCCCGCCGGTGATGTGGGACAGGGCATGGACCGGCCCCGGGGCGGCCGGCGACGACAGGGTCTCCAGCATGGCCAGGCACACGCGGGTGTACAGGCGCGTGGGCTCGAGCAGCTCCTGGCCCAGGGTGCGGCCGAACTCGGGGACCTCGCGCTCCAGGCCCCAGCCGGCGTGCTCGATGACGCGGCGCACCAGGGAGTAGCCGTTGGAGTGCAGGCCGGAGGAGCCCAGGGCGACCAGGACGTCGCCGGCACGCACCTTCTCGGCACCGAGGACGCGATCGGCCTCGACGACGCCGGTGGCGGCACCGGCGACGTCGTACTCGTCGGGGGCCATGAGGCCGGGGTGCTCGGCGGTCTCACCGCCCAGCAGCGGGGTGCCGATAGCGGCGCAGGCCTGGGCGATGCCGCGCACGATGTCGGCGATCCGCTCAGGGACGACGTGCCCGCAGGCGATGTAGTCGGTCATGAGCAGGGGCCGGGCCCCGACCACGACGATGTCGTCGACGACCATGCCCACCAGGTCCTGGCCGATGGTGTCGTGGATGTCGAGGGCCTGGGCAATGGCGACCTTGGTGCCCACGCCGTCGGTAGAGGTGGCCAGCAGGGGGCGGCGGTAGTCACGCAGGGCGGAGACGTCCACGAGCCCGGCGAAGCCCCCGACGCCGCCGACGACGGCCGGGGTCATGGTGGAGGCCACGGCGTCCTTCATGAGCGCGACGGCCCGGTCCCCGGCGGCGGTGTCCACGCCGGAGCCGGCGTAGGTGATGGCGGAGGTGGGCTGCTCGGGCTGCTGGGTCATGTGGGGGCTCCTTGTGGACTCGGGTCGAAGGTGCGGTGGTGAGCGGAAGGGGCGAGGGCGGAGCAGGTGGCCGGCGACTGACCGGGGTCGGCCAGTCAGCGCACGGCCGGCCGCCCAGGGCTACGACGTCGTCGAGCCCAGGGGGCTGCCGGAGGCCAGGTCCGGGCGGGTGATGCTGCCCGGCGGCACGGTGCGCTCGGCGTCGTCGGCCTCGGCGCGGCGCCGTCCGCGGTAGGCGGTCGGGACGCGGCGCACAGGGATGGCGGCCGACTTCAGGCTGCGCACGGGCGGCGGGATCGGGTAGTCGCCGGTGAAGCAGGCCAGGCACAGGTCGTCGGCCTTCTGGCCGCTGGCGGCCACCATGCCCTCGACGGACAGGAAGCCCAAAGAGTCGGCGCCGATGGACTCGCCGATCTCCTCCACGCTCATGCCGGTGGCGATGAGCTCGGCGCGGGTAGCGAAGTCGATGCCGTAGAAGCAGGGCCACATGACCGGCGGGGAGGAGATGCGCACGTGGACCTCGGCGGCGCCGGCCTCGCGCAGCATCCGCACCAGGGCCCGCTGGGTGTTGCCGCGCACGATGGAGTCGTCGACGACGACGAGGCGCTTGCCCTCGATGACCTCGCGCAGAGGGTTGAGCTTGAGGCGGATGCCGAGCTGACGCAGGGTCTGGGTGGGCTGGATGAAGGTGCGCCCCACGTAGGCGTTCTTCACCAGACCCTGACCGTAGGGGATACCGGAGGCCTGCGCGTAGCCGATGGCGGCCGGGGTGCCCGACTCGGGCGTGGCGATGACGAGGTCGGCCTCCACCGGGTGCTCTCGGGCCAGGGCGGCCCCCATCTCGTTGCGCGAGGTGATGACGCTGCGCCCGGCGATGCGGGTGTCGGGGCGGGCCAGATAGACGTACTCGAAGACGCAGCCGGCCCGGCGGGCGGTGGCGAAGCGCGAGGAGCGCACACCGTCCTCGTCGATCTCGATGAGCTCGCCGGGCTCGATCTCGCGCACGAAGGCGGCACCGACGATGTCCAGGGCGGCGGTCTCGGAGGCCACGGCCCACCCGTTGCCCAGGCGTCCCAGTACCAGGGGGCGCACCCCGTGGGGGTCGCGGGCGGCGTAGAGGGTGCGCTCATCCATGAAGACCAGGGAGAAGGCGCCGCGCAGCATGGGCAGGACCCGGCGGGCGGCCTGGTGGACGCTCAGGGGGGCCGGCGCGGAGTAGGCGGCGTCGAGATCGGCGTCGTCGGTGATGCCGGAGGTGAGGATGTCGGCGGCCGAGTCCCAGCCCTCTAGGGCTCCGTGCTCGGAGACGAGGTTGAGCAGGGCGGCCAGGACGGCGGTGTCGGTGGAGGAGCCGCGGCCGAGCTCACCGCTGAGGTCCTCCCCGGAGGTGACGCGCACAGCGTCCATGAGCTCGCGGGTGTTGGTGAGATTGCCGTTGTGGGCCAGGGCGAGAGTGGAGCCGGCCGCCGGGCCGAGCATCGGCTGGGCGTTCTCCCAGGTGGTGGCCCCCTGGGTGGCGTAGCGGACGTGGCCGACGGCGACGTGGCCGGTGAGGTTGGACAGGGCCTGGTCGTCGAAGACCTGGGAGACCAGGCCGAGGTCCTTGTAGACGAGGATCTGGGAGCCGTTGGAGGTGGCGATGCCGGCCGACTCCTGGCCGCGGTGCTGGAGGGCGTAGAGGCCGAAGTAGGTCAGGCGGGAGACCTCCTCGCCGGGCGCCCACACGCCGAAGACGCCGCACTCCTCTCGCGGAGAGGGCTCGAGCTCGTCGGAGTGGTCGTCGGGCAGGGCGGTCAGGCTGGGCGCGCTCACGGGCGCCGCGGGAGCCGTCGGATCGGTCTGACTCGACTGGCTGGACCGACCGAGAGGCTCCGAGGAGCCAGCCCGCGGGATGCGACGGGCGTCGTCGGGATGGTCGAAGGTGATCTGCGATGGGTTCTCACCGGTGCGCACACACACAGTCTGTCATGACCGGACGTCGCCTGACCATCGGCGGGCGCCGGAGCCGGCCCGCGGGCGGCTCCGGAATCAGCTCGCCCCCACCAGGACCCCGACGACGATCATCGAGACCCCGAGTATTGATCGCCTGGTGAAGGGCTCACGCAGGAGCCACACCCCGGCGATGATGCCGAAGACGACGTTGAGGCCCCGGGAGGTGGCGACGACGGACGGAGGCCCGAAGCGCATGGCGACAAGCACCAGCGCATAGCTCGCCGGCACCAGCACCGCGATGGGGAGGGCCCGGGCCCAGCCGGCAGCCAGCGCAGCGGGCAGCTCGCGACGACGCCGGCCCAGCACGATAGTGAGCAGCACGAGCTGAGCCAGACTGGACAGCGCCATGTAGGGCACAACAGAGACGTACAGGTGCGCGACGGCGAAGGCGTCCCACAGAGTATAGGCGGCGGTGCAGGATGCGACGGCGCTGCCCGCCCGGAGGCCCCGGGCCCGGGTCAGATCCCGCCAGGTGGTCCCCGAGGCGAGGGCGACGCCGATGAGGACCGCCAAAAGCACGAGCGCCTGGATAGCGCTCGGGCCCCCGGCCCACGGCGCCGCCACCGCCGTCACCAGAACCGGCGCCAGTCCGCGTGAGACCGGGTAGACCACTGACAGATCCGCCGCCGAGTAGGCGCGTTGGAGGACCGCGGCGTAGGCCGTGTGCAGCGCCGTGCTGACGAGGGCCGCCCACCAGGCCGGGCCCAGACCTCCCCAGGTCGCCCCCACTGTCAGTACCGCGAGCCACAGCGGCGCGGCGATGGCGCTGTAGACCCACACGAAGGCGACGTCGGAAGTACCGGAGCGCTTCACCAGCACGTTCCACAGGGCGTGCAGGGCGGACCCGACCGAGACCAGGGCGAGGGAGTATCCGAAAGCCATCATGTAGACGGTGTCTACCATGTTGTAGACGCCGTCTACAAGAGGCAGGCTAGGGCCATGAGCCAGACAACGGAGGACCGTCTGATCCAGGCTGGGCGGCAGCTGCTCGAAGAGAACGGCATCAGCGCGGTGACGGTGCGGGAGGTGGCCCGGCGCTGCGGCATCTCCCACGGCGCACCGAGACGCCACTTCCCCACCCTCGCGCTGCTACTGTCCGCCATCGCCGAGGTGTGCCTCGATGAGCTCCGCACTCGCCTCACCGATGCCGAGGCAGGCCTCAAGGAGACCGCGAGGGCCTACGTCGCCTACGCCGTCGAGCACCCCCACGCCTTCGACCTCATCACCCGTCACGACGTGCTGGCCGGCAGCGGACGGGAGCTTCGGGCCAGGTCCCTGCCGCTCCTTCAGCAGTGGCGCTCCTGCTTCGCGGAGCAGCACCCGGACGCTCCCGACGCCGCCGCGACCGCCGCCTGGGCGGCCGTCCACGGCGTTGCCTCGCTCGCCTCACGGGGCGTGCTGGACCTGGTCGGGACCGATGCCCAGGAGCTGCTGGATCAGATTCTCCCGCAGGACTGACGCATCGGGCGCCTCAGGGCTGGTGCGTCAGGAGCTGGAAGCGAATGCCGGAGGCGGGGTCGGCGGACAGGAGGCGGACCCGCACGCGCTCACCCACCGGGAGGCCGCCGTCGGAGGCCTTCTTGCCTGCGCGGATCTCGGTGACGACGGCGGGCTCAGCCAGGACGAGCTCGCCGCGGCCGTCGCGCTCGGAGGTGATGACGCCGTCGAAGACCTCGCCCTCGTGGCCGCGCAGGACCAGGGCCTCCAGTGCGGTCAGGGCTCCGCGGCCGATGGCGCGGGCACGCTTGCCGGTCTGTTCCATGACGTCGGGCAGGTCGGGCAGCGCCTGAAGCACCCACTGGGGCACGGGCGCCTGGGCGCAGGCGGCGATGCAGACCTCCTCGCCGTAGCGGTCCACGAGGCGGCGCAGCGGAGCGGTGACGTGGGCGTAGCGGGCGGCGATCGCGGAGTGGACGGCCTCCTCGGCGTCGGAGGCCTCGTCCTCGGCCGGGACCCCGACGCCGCCCACCCCGAAGGCGAGGTAGCCCGATCCGCGGAAGAGGGACATGGCCTGCTCCATGAAGGCCGCATGGGCGGGCACGGCGTCGTCCAGGCTGCGCACGAGCTCGGGGTAGGGCTGGGCGGCCGGCCAGTCGATGCCCAGGGCCGCGGCGACGCGCCTCAGGCGGGCGTAGTCCTCGGGGCGCGCCGGCGGAAGGGTCCGCAGGATGCCGACGCCACTGTCGACCATGATCCGGGCGGCGCACATGCCGGTAAGCAGGGAGATCTGGGCGTTGTACTGCTCGGCGGGCACGGGCACACGGTAGGCAAGCCGGTAGCCGGCCGGGCCGGTTTCCTCAGCAGCCCCCTCGTCCCCCGCCGGGCCTGCCGACTCTGACGCCTGTTCCGCCCCGGTCGCCTCGACGACCTGCTCGGGCGTGGTCATGCTGATGCCGCCGCGGGCGGCCTCGCGTTCCAGGCGCAGGCGGCCGATCTCGGCCAGGAGCTCGGGCAGTTCGGCCGGCGCCTCCTGAGGCAGGGTGCCCTCCCCGTCGATGGCGGCCTGGACCTGGGCGTAGGTGAGGCGCGCCCGCGAGCGCACAAGGGCCCGTTCGACGTGGGCGGAGACGACCTCGCCACGGTCGTCGAGGTCGATGGTCCACAGGCAGGCCGGACGCTCCACGTCCTCCAGGAGGGAGGCGGCACCGTGGGAGAGGACCTCGGGGTGCAGGGGTGTGGCGGCGTCGGGGGCGTAGATGGTCTCGCCGCGGCGGCGCAGCTCGGCGTCCAGGGCAGCGCCGGGGGTGACGAAGGTGGCCAGGGAAGCGATGGCGTAGTGGACTCGGTAGGCGGCTTCCGACTCCGGAGCGCCCCCAGCGGTCGCACCGGCCTGATCGGCCTGCGCGGGCAGGCGCTCCAGGAGCACCGCCTGGTCGAGGTCCATGGAGCCGGGCGGGTCGATGGTGACCAGGTCCAGGTCGCGGCCATCGCGGGCGCCGTCGGCCAGGAGACGGGCGGGGCCGTCCTGGGCCCAGGCGCTGGCGGCGGACTCCGCCTCGGCGAGGGCCTCAGGCGGGAAGTCGGTGGGAACCTCGTAGTGCGCGCGCAGCGCGTCCAAGGTGCGGGCGACCTCGGCAGGCGGGGCGGTGTAGGTGCTCAGGCGCGTGCGACTCATGGGATGAACCTACCGGTGCGGGCCTTCGGCACAGTGACGAACAGGCGCGCACAGCCCCAGCACGCTTCACACATCGACATCATCAACGGTGCAAACACCACCTGACCCCACCCGTCGTTTTTGAAGAAAATGTCGATGTTTACCCGGGGAGCCGGACGAGGGGCAGGTAGACGGACAGATCGCAGCGCTCGCCGGAGGCGTGCAGGGCGCCACCGGCCAGGGCGTCCTGCCAGCTGAGTCGGCCGGTGGCCAGGGCCAGCCAGGTGGGGGCATCGGTCTCGACGACGCTGGGCGGGGTGCCCCGGCGGTGGACGGTGCCTGCGACGGCCTGGGTGACTCCGAAGGGCGGGACCCGCACCTCGACCGAGCGCCCGGGCGCGCAGGCGGCGAGCTCTTCGAGGGTGTAGCGCACGGCGGTGGCGGTCACCCGGCGTCGGGAGGCCCGGTCGGCGGGACTGGCGGGGTCGGGGCCGGCACCGCTCCCACCTCCGGCCGGTTCGTCGTCGGACGTGTCCTGCTCCTGGGCCCACTGGCGCAGGGCCTGAGCGCCGGCGTCGGGGTCGATGCGTCGTCTTGCAGCCATGGCGCAAAGCCTATGCCGGAGCGCCCTGGAACTGGCAGGCGAGCACAGCCCGACAGCGCCGCACAGCAGGCCCGGCCCGTCAGGAGGCGAGCCCCCGTACCCGCGGCGAAGACCTCCACAAGGTCATGCCGGTCGGCTCTGATCGGTCTCGACGACAGAGCCGCGCAGCCGTCCTGGAACATCGAGGACTGCGTTCTCCGCCCAGGACGTACCTCTCCCCCAAACGACTGCGCCCGGGCCGTCACCTTCTGTGGGAGAACGCAGTCCTCGATCGAAAAGTACGTCCTCGATCTGGGGCGGCTCAGTCCACAGGGACGTTCCGCGCCGTCGGGGACAGTTCCGTACGGCCGGGTGCGTGTCACCCCAAGCGGGGACACTCCTCGCAGCCGGTGGCATCCTGCACGGCGGGGTGCGTCATGCCCCAGGCGGGGACATTCAACGCCGTCGGGGACAGGACTCCTGTCCCCGTGCGCGCGGGATGTCCCCGGTCGGAAGGGAGTGTCCCCGCACGCGCGGATTGCACCCGTGGGCGAGAAAATGTCCCCGGCCGCGTGAAGCGTCCCCAACGAAGGACACCCAATCTCTCGGACTCGGCCTCGCCGTTCCTCACACGCGTCGTGCGGAGCCCCGCACCTGGTGGGACCCCGCACGACACGGTGATGAGGATCGCCGGATCAGGCGGCAGCTGCGGCCTGCGCCTCAGTGCTCTTCTTGCCGTCCGCGTTGCGCCCCAGCCCCTTGAGAACGATGACCAGCGCGGTGGTCACCACCGTCCCGGCCAGGATCGCCAGGAGGAAGCCACCGAAGTTGGTGATGGCGAAGGCGACGAACACGCCTCCGTGGGGCGCGCGGGAGCCGACGTGCATGGCCATGGTCATCGCGCCCGTGACCGCACCACCGGCCATGGTGGCCGGGATGACGCGCAGCGGGTCGGCGGCGGCGAAGGGGATGGCCCCCTCGGAGATGAAGGACAGCCCCAGCAGCCAGGCGCTGCGCCCGTTCTCCACCTCGGCCTTGGTGAACAGCCGCGAGCGCAGGAAGGTCGCGACGGACATCGCCAGCGGCGGCACCATGCCGGCGGCCATGACGGTGGCCATGATCTCGTAGGGGGCGGTGTTGCTGGCGCTGGCCGCGGACAGGCCCGCGGTGCCGAACAGGTAGGCGGCCTTATTGACCGGTCCGCCCAGGTCGAAGCACATCATGAGCCCGAGGATGATGCCGAGCAGCACGGCCGACCCACCCCCGGACATGGAGGTCAGCCCGTCCTGCAGCGCGGTCATGAGGGAGGCCAGCGGCAGCCCGAGGAGCAGGTACATGACGGCGCCGACCACCAGCGTGGTGCCCAGCGGGATGATGACCACGGGCATGAGCCCTCGCAGCCAGGACGGTACGCCCAGCCCGGCGAGCCAGGCCGCGAAGTAGCCCGCGAGGATGCCGCCGACCAGGCCGCCGATAAACCCGGCACCGACCTCGACCGCGACAACCCCCATGACGAACCCGGGCGCGATCCCGGGCCTGCCGGCCAGCCCGAAGGAGATGTAGCCGGCCAGAGCCGGGACGAGGAAGCTCATGGCCGCCTGCCCCAGCAGGAACAGCGTCCACCCGATGTACAGCAGCAGCCCGGACTGGGAGACGGTGATCGTCTCGGTGCCGACGACGTCTCCGGCCGAGTTCTTGATCTCGTGAACGAACTCGTTGCCGGGCAGGTTCCACAGGGAGTAGTCGCTGATGGAGATCTTCTCGTAGAGGTTGGCCACGTCGTACCCGGCCAGGAGGAAGCCCAGGGCGATGAGCAGACCGCCGGCGGCCACGAAGGGGATCATGTAGGACACCCCGGTCATGACCGAGCGCTGGAGGCGCCGGGCCCAGTGCTCGGAGCCCTCCTCGCTCTCCTCGCTGGACTCGCCGCCGGCCGGCACGCGGGTGGCGCTCGGGTCATCGACCGCGGCCAGGGCCTTGTCCACGAGGGAACCGGCATCGTTGACGGCGGCCTTGACACCGACGTCGATGACGGGTTTGCCGGCGAAGCGCTCGCGGCCCTTGACGGGCAGGTCATGGGCGAAGATGACGGCGCTGGCCCGCTTGATGAGGTCGGGGTCAAGGGCATCGATCTTGCCTGAGCCCTGCCCCTCGATGGCCACGGTGATGCCGCGGTCCTTGCCGGCCTGCTCCAGGGCCTCAGCGGCCATGAAGGTGTGGGCGATGCCGGTGGGGCACGAGGAGACGCCCACGATGACGGTCTCGCCCTCCCCCGGGGCCGACGACGTCGCAGCGGCCTTGGGCTCCGCGGCACCGCCCCCTTCGGCCGTTTCCGCGGCGCTTGCGGTCTCACTGGCCGCGCCGTCCTCGACCGGCGCCCCGTCGTCCAGCAGCTCGGGCTGGACCTGACCGGTGACGATGCGGGCGACTTCCTCGGCGTCGGCGGCCTGGCGCAGGGCGTCAGTGAACTCGGACTGCATGAGACCGCGGGCGAGCTTGGCCAGGAGCTGGAGGTGGAAGTCGTCGGCGCCGTCGGGGGCGGCGATCATGAAGATGAGGTCGGCGGCCTGTCCGTCGGCGGCCCCGAAGTCGACCGGCTCGGCCAGACGGGCGAAGCCGAGGCTGGGGGCCAGGACGTGAGAGCTGCGGCAGTGCGGGATGGCGATGCCGCCGGGGATCCCGGTGGGGGCGGTCGACTCGCGCTTCTTGGCGTCGGCGGCCAGGCCGTCGGGACTGGAGGCCCGGCCTGCGCCGGCCACGGTGGTGGCCAGGAACTCGATGACGTCTTCCTTGCCCGGGCCGGCGTCGGCGTCGAGCGCGACCAGCTCGGGGATGATGAGGGGTTTGTTCTCGGTCATGGTCTTCCTTGGTGTCCGAGGTGCCGTCGCCCGGTGGGCTACGGCGTGTCACAGGTGGTCAAGGGTGGTGGGCGGCGGTCATGCGGTCAGTGGTGGTCATGTGGAGGGTCGGTGGACGGGTGGTGAATGGTCGGTGGCGGAGCCGGCTGGGCGGTGGCCGGCCGGCAGCCGCTGACATGAGCGGGGACGCGGGGGCTCGCGGGTCTGCGGCCCCGGCGCCTGTGGACGCCCCGGCTCAGGAGAGCCGGGTGACGACGGCCGGCTGATCGGGCAGGTCGGCGGGCGTGGGCAGCGTGGTTCCGGGCAGGGAGGCGGCGGCCGAGCCGTAGGCCATGGCGGTGCGCAGGCGCTCGGTCTCGTCACCGCCGTTGACGTCGGCCAGGATGTAGCCGGCCACCGAGGAGTCCCCGGCGCCGACGGTGGAGACCACCGGGACCTCGGGGGCGGTGGCGTGCCAGGCGCCGTCGGCGGTCACCAGAACGGCGCCGGCGGGGCCGAGGGTCACCAGGACGGCACCGATGCCCAGGTCCACCAGGAGGCGGGCGGCGTCGACGACGGGGCCGTAGCTCCCCCGGACAGCGCCCTCCTCAAGGGCCATGGCGCGTTCGGCGGGCAGGCCGGCGAGCTGGCCGAGCTCCTCGCCGTTGGGTTTGATGAGGTCGGGGGCCGAACCGGGCAGCTCGGCGGCCAGGGCCGCCAGGGGCTCGTCGGAGGTGTCGACGGCGATGCGCAGCCCCGGGGACGTCTCGCGCAGGAGCCCCACCAGGCGGGCGTACCACCTGGCCGGCGCACCCGGCGGCAGGGAGCCGGACAGGACCGCCCAGTGGTGGGGGTCGGCTCCGGCCGACACTCCCGTGAGCGTCAGGGTCTCCAGGAGGGCGTGCTCGACGGCGTCGACCTCCTCCTCGCTCAGGCCCGCTCCCAGCTCATTGAGCTTGGTGGTGGTGCCGTCGGGCTCGGTGACGGCGGTGTTGATGCGGGCGGGGCCGGCCACGGGCACGGATCGAACGGTGAGTCCGGGCAGCTCGAGGCCGTTCAGGGCGGTGAGGATGGGGTCGTGCTCGGCGGCAGGAAGGACGGCGGTGGCGGCGCGCCCGGAGTTGGACAGGACGCGGGCGACGTTGACGCCCTTGCCTCCCGGTTCCATGACGATGCCGGTCAGGCGCTGAACGGCGCCGCGCTGGAGGGGGCCGGGCAGGGAGACGGTGCGGTCGAGGGACGGGTTGGGCGTGAGGGTCAGGATCATGCGACGAGTACCTCGGTTTCGGTGGTGGCAAGCTGGTCGATGAGTGCGGGCGGGATCTCGACGTCGGTGACCAGGAGGTCGATGTCGTCGAGGGAGGCGAAGGAGACCAGGTGCTCCTGGCCGATCTTGGTGGAGTCGACCAGGGCCACCACCTGGCGGGCGCTGCGCACCATGGCGCGTTTGACGGTGGCCTCGTCGGGGTCGGGCGTGGACAGCCCGTGGGCTGCGCTCAGGCCGTTGGCTCCCAGGACGGCGACGTCGACTCGGAGGGTGGACAGGGCCTCGACGGCCTCGGGGCCGACGGCGGCCTGGGTGAGTCCGCGCAGCTGGCCGCCCAGGATCCGCACCCGCGTGCGTCCGGCGGCGGCCAGGGAGGCGGCGGTCAGGACGGAGTTGGTGATGACGGTCAGGTCGCTCTCGGCGGGCAGGAGGCGGGCGAGCGATCCGGTGGTGGTTCCGGCGTCGATGAGGAGGGTGGTGCCGGGTTCCGGTGCGAGCCGCGCCAGGGCGGCTCGGGCGATGGCCTGCTTGGCGGCGGGGTTGACCTGCTCGCGCTGGGTCACGCCGGTCTCCGGCAGGGCCGGGGCGGGGATGGCGCCGCCGTGGACCTTACGCAGGGCGCCACTGCGGTCCAGGGCGGTCAGGTCTCGACGGATCGTCTCAGGGGTGACGTCGAAGTGCTCGGCGAGCTCGGTGACGAGGACCCGCCCTGCACCGCGCACCTGCTCCACGATCTGGTGGTGCCTGTCCTCGATGCGCATGTTCACCCCCTGAGGTCGGTACCATCGACAGAGACGCCCGCTCGGACATCTCTTCAACTTTTCATGTTTGAACAGACGTAAGGGTATGTCCGTTCAGACATTCGTGTCTACCCCTGAGTGACTCACAATACATTTCATAGGCTGTTCTGAGAACAGGGTCCGTCCTCGACGTGAGCCGCAGCCGCCACTGCTCCCCCGATCACCTGCACCTTCCCCGGTGGCGCCCCACCACCCACGCAGGCATTCGTCACCCAGCACTCGTGCCCGCCACCCCCGGTGGGGCGACGGGCACGAGTGTCGATTCGCGCATCGCTGCATCAGTCGGCATCAAACCGCATCAGCACGCGTCAATCCACGTCAGTCGACCTGCCGTCTGCGGCGCAGGATGAGGTAGCCGCCGACGATGAGGATCAGGGCGACGACACCCGCCCCTAGGGACGCACCTGTGCGGGCCAGCGACCAACCACCCGAGCCACCGACCGGCTGAGCGCCGCTGCCACTGCGGGCCTCAGGAGCGGCGGCTGCGGGCGGCGCGCTACTCCCGGCGGACGGCTCGGTGCCGCCGCCCACGGACGCCCCATCGGCATCACGACCGACCTGCGGGGTGGACGTCGCCTCACCGCCGGCCTCGGCCGCCGTCCCGTCAGCACCGTCTGCCGTGCTGTCACCCGTTTCCGCACCGGGGTCGGCCGCAGCCTCATCCTCGATCTCAACCGAGAAGCGATTGAGAACCGTGCCGGCGGAGTCGAGGGTCTCGACGGAGGCCCAGCGGCAGGTGGCGGCCTGGACCGTGCGGCAGGCGCGCGTGGGGGCGTCGGACGGGAAGGTGAGGTTGAAGTCGACCCGTCCGGTGGTCGGGCCGGTGGGGTCGACGGTGAGGTCGAGGTCCTTGGTCAGGATCTCCTTGCCCCCCGAGCTCACGCGCACGCTCCGGGCGCCGGCGGCCTGCTCGGAGGCGTTGGTGTAGGCCAGGGAGTCCAGGGTCACTGAGACCATGTCGGTGCTGCGCGCACCGCCTGAGCTGACGTACACGGGCCCCACGGTCATCCCGGTCTGCCGCTTGGAGTAGCCGGCCTTGACGGGCTGGTCGCCGAAGGAGGCCAGGTAGGCGGAGGTGACGTCGCGGTCGAGAACACCGGTGTTGGTCACGGGCTTGCCCTTCAGGACGGTGTAGCCGTCGCCGCCGGTCAGCAGGAAGGAGTTGGAGGCGACGACGACACTGTCGCCGTCGGCCAGCGGCTTGCCGTCGACGAGGATCTCACGGATCGCGGGGGCGGCTCCGGCTTCAGTCCCGTGAGCGGCATCGGTGCTGGCCTCGGTGAGGACGTCGACGTTGCTGGACAGCCCCAGGGTGAGGACGGGCCGGCTGGAGCCGGGCTGCCACTGCTGGGACAGCAGAGCCTTCAGCTCGGCGCCGGTGAGGGTCGTGTAGGCCATCTCGTTGCCGAAGGGCTGGACGGTGTAGGCCTCCCCCGAGGTCAGGACGCCATCACCCTCGGAGCCGGAGGCGGCGTAGAGCAGGTCGGCGCGCACGCCGCCGGCGTTCATGATGCCCACGTAGCGGGTGGAGCCGGCCGGCTGGATGTCGGTGGCGAGCCAGCTGCGGAAGGACTCGGCGATGAGGTTGGAGGCGGTGGACTCGGTGCCTCGGTTGGCGCCGGGTCCGGAGCCGTCCGAGCCGCGCAGGAAGTCCGATCCGATCCGGGCCAGCGGCTTGCCGCCCTCGGTGGCGGAGTCCTTCTCCGCCTGGGACACGATCCCGGCGACGCCGTAGGCGTCGGTGGTGCAGTTCGAGCTGCGCAGGTCTTTGTTGTCAGCACTGACCACCGAGGTCTTCCGGCTGGCGGGGTCATAGCTGAGACGGATGCGCCCCAGCGCCCAGCCGTAGTGGTCGGCCTGAACGACGGCGATCTGGTTGCCCTCAGCACCGGTGACGGTCTGGGCGAAGGGCACGTGGGTGTGTCCGGAGAAGACGGCATCGACACTCCCGCCGAAGCTGGTGGCAGTGGTGGCGGCATCCTCGTGACTGAGCACGACCACGACGTCGGCCTCACCATTGGCGGGATCGCCGTCCTTGAGCTCGGCGGCACGGGCATTGGCGGAGGCGACCGCTGGACTCAGGGTGAGAGTGGACAGGGCTGAGGGTGACACGAGGGTGGGAAGCTCATCGGTGACGACGCCGACGAAGCCGACGCGCACACCGCCGACCTCCTTGATGAAGACTCCCTTGCCGACACCCTCGGCGCTCAGGGGAGCCGAGCCGGAGACGTTGGCGGCCAGGATCGGGAAGTTCGAGGCGGGCAGGATGCGCGTCTCCAGGTCGGTCAGGCCCTGGTCGAGCTCGTGGTTGCCCAGGGCGGAGGCATCCAGGGACATCGCGTTGAGCGTCTCCATGGTGGGGCGGTCCTGGAGGATGGAGGAGACGTAGGCCGACCCACCCACGGAGTCTCCGGCGGAGACGAACAGAGTGTTGGGGTTGGTGGCGCGGGCGGCGGAGACCTCGCAGGCCAGAGTGACGGCGCCGGGGTCCTCGACGGAAGTCTGCCCGGTGTTGCGGTCCGTCTGAGTGGTACGGGAGATGTGGCCGTGCAGGTCGGTGATGCCCAGCAGGTCGATGGTGGTGGTGCCGCTGGCCGGAGCGTCAGCCGGCGCGGCCGGTTCGTCGGCACCGGCGGTCGGGGTGAGCGGGGAGGGACTGAGGGCTGTCAGAGTGAGCGCGCACATGACGGCGCCGACCTTGACGGCCCACGTGGGGTGCAGTCGCATGTCGTTCCTTGTCAGGCGGAGGGATGGTGACCCGGGAAAAGATGAGGAGAGGAACATGACTAACCGTATGTGACCGCGCGACACGAGGCATTTTTTCACGGAACTCACTGACATTCATCACCCAGGACTCGTGCCCGCCTCCCCTGGTGGGGTGGCGGGCACGAGTGTCGATTCGCGTATCACTGCGTCAGCCTGTGTCAGACCTGCCGCGATCCACGTCAGTCGATCTGCCGCCTGCGGCGCAGGATGAGGTAGCCACCGACGATGAGGGTCAGGGCGACGACGCCCGCGCTGAGGGAGGTACCGGTGCGGGCCAGCGGCCAGGCTCCCGAGCCGCCGATCGGCTGACCACCACCGGCGCCGCGAGCCTCACGAGCGGCAGCACCCGCCCCACTCGTGGCGGCAGGCAGACCGCCTGCACCGTTGACCGGCACCGTGGCACCGTCAGCGCTCCCGCCTCCGGGTGAGGCAGTCGCCTTCCCATCCGGGACCGCACCGCCACTGGGAGCCGCCGAGGCCGACGGTGCCGCCTTGGCACCGGGCGCAGCCGACGTCGTCGCCGTGGCACCCGCCGACGGCCCGGCACCGGAGGTCGAGGACGGAGTCGGCTGCGCGCCGGGAGTGGACGACGGAGTGCTAGACGCGGCCGATGGCCCGCCACTGGCAGTGGCCGACGGCGTTGCCGTGGGCGCCGCATCGGCCGGCACCTCGACGTAGAAGCTGTTGAGAACCCTGCCGACGCCGTCAACGGACTCCAAGGTGACCCAGCGGCAGGTCGTGGCCTCCGCGCTGCGGCAGGCGCCGGTGGGTGCATCGGCCGGAACCGTGAGGTCAAAGCTCGCCTGACCGGTGGTGGGGCCACTGCGGTCCACGGTCAGGTCGATGTTCTGACTGAAGAACTCCTTGTCCCCGGACACTGCGCGCACACGGCGAGCCCCGAGAACCTGCTCCGTGGGGTGGGTGTATACTAGGGAGTCCATCGTCACTGTCACCGTGCCGGCCTGACCGGGCTTCGGGGTCGCACTCATACCCACCTGACGCTTGGCGTAGCTCGGTTTGAGTATCTGCTGGTTGAAGGAGGCCAGGTAGTTGGTGGTGATGTCACGTCCGAGCGAACCGACGTTCACAACCCCTCTTCCATGGGGGAGTGTGAAGCCGGCGCCGCCGGTGAGCAGCTCCTGGGTGGAGGCCACGACCACCGTGTCCGTGTCCCCCAGGACCTGCCCGTCCACCCGGACCTCGCGAATCGAGGGAGCGGCGCCGTCCTCGGTCTGGGCCGCGGAGTTCACGATGACGTCGACGTTGGCGGACAGTCCCAGCTGGACAGCCGCCGGATCCGCTCCGGGGCGCCACTGCTGGGCGATGAGCCCCTTGAGCTCGGCACCGGTCATGGTGAGGTATCCCATGGCCTTGTCATCCGGCGAGACGTTACGGACCTCGTCGACCGTGAAGAGGCCGTCGACCTGGTCAGCGGGCACTTCTCCGTGATAGTTCCCGGTGCTCTTGTAGCGGAAATCGGCTTTAAGGTCGTCGGCCCGGACTACTCCCACATAGTGTGTGGAAGCCGGCGGCTGCTCCATGGGATCCATGTCGGCGAGCCAGTATCGGTAGGACTCGGCCACCAGGTCGGCCGCCGTGGACTCGGTGCCGGTGTGGGCTCCAGGGGTCACACCGTCCGATCCACGCAAGTAGTCGGTGCCGAGCTGCGCCACCGCCCGGGCAGCCCCCAGATCCATCATCTTGTTGTATCTCTTATATGAGAAGATATTGACGCCGCCGAAATCGTTTTCATGACAGTATTCCTGCCTCAGATCGCGGTTCTCCACGTTGACGACGGAGACCTTCTTGGTGTCCCGGTCGTAGTTGAGCCGAATCATCCCGAGCTTCAGACCGTAGTGGTCAGGCTGGACGACGGCGATCTCATTGCCCTCGACCCCGGTCACCGTCTGCGCGTAGGAGACGTGGCTGCGTCCGGCGACGACGGCGTCGACGTTCTTGGAGAAGCCCGTCGCCGTGGAGGCCGCGTCCTCGTGACTGAGCACGACGACGACGTCGGCCTCACCATTGGCGGGGTCACCGTCTTTGAGCTCGGCTGCGCGGGCGTTGGCCGTGGCCACCGCCGGGGCGACCGTGAGCTGTGCCCGGGTGGAGGAGGAGACCAGTTTGGGCAGCTCATCGGTCACCACACCGATGAAGCCGACCCGCACCCCGTCGACCTCCTTGATGAAGACACCGCGACCGTCCCCCTCGGCACTCAGGGCATCGGAGCCGGACACGTTCGCCGCCAGGATGGGGAATGTCGCATAGGGAAGAACCCGACCCTCGAGGTCACCGAGACCATGGTCGAGCTCGTGCACCCCTAGCGCAGAGACATCCATGCGGAACCGCTCCAGCACATCCAGTGTCCCCTCATCATCCATGTAGGACGACAGGTAGTATGACGACCCGATATTGTCTCCCGACGAGACGAATAGCGCATTGGGATTCGCTCTGTAAGCCCGACTCAAATGGCACGCCAGGGACGTCACACCGGGATTCTCCACATTGTTGAGGTCGACCTCGCCAGTCTCCGGATTCTTATGGAACGTCGTTTCGATGTAGCCGTGCAGATCGGAGATGCCAACGAGGTCGATGGGGACTCCCCCATCTGGGGAGTCCAATGGCACAGCAACGTCGGGCAGTCCGGCGCCCTGAGGTGGAACCGTCCCGGAGGGCGCGGCGGTGGAAAGAGGGCTGAGTGAAGCGAGGGCCAGCGCGCTGAATGCAGCGCAGACTCGTCCCCGCCTTCGCGATATGAGTCTCATGATATGTCCTTAGGTCAGCGTGAAATGAGTGCAGGCATCACGTGAAAGGAGAAGGGCCGCAACATTGCTCGCCTCTCATCCTTCCTGCCGTCTGCGGCGCAGGATGAGGTAGCCGCCGACGATGAGGGTCAGGGCGACGACGCCCGCGCTGAGGGAGGTACCGGTGCGGGCCAGCGGCCAGGTGCCCGAACCACCGGCCGGCTTCGCGCCGGCTCCGCGGACCTCCGGGGCGGTGGTACTCGCCCAGCTCGTGGCGGCAGGCAGACCGCCCGCACCGCCGACCGGCACCGTGGCACCGTCAGCGCTCCCGCCTCCGGGTGAGGCCGTCGCCTTCCCATCCGGGACCGCACCGGCACTGCCGCTGGGGCCCGCCGTCGCCGTGGCACCTGCCGACGGCCCGGCACTGGGCGTCGAGGGCGCAGCCGACGGCGCACTGGGTGGGACCGGCTGTGCACTGGCAGTGGCCGACGGCGTTGCCGTGGGCGCCGCATCGGCCGGCACCTCGACGTAGAAGCTGTTGAGGACCCGGCCGGCGGCGTTCACGGACTCCAGGGTCACCCAGCGGCAGCTGTCCGCGGAGGCTGTGCGGCAGGCGCCGGTGGGCGCATCGGCCGGGACCGTGAGGTCGAAGCTCGCCTTTCCGGTGGTGGGGCCACTGCGGTCCACGGTCAGGTCGATGTTCTGACTGAAGAACTCCTTATCCCCGGAGCGGGCACGGACTCGCTGCGCACCGAGGGTCTGTTCGGAGGCGTTGGTGTAGGCCAAGGAGTCCATCGTCACTGTCACCGTGCCGGCCTGACCGGGCTTCGGGGTCGCACTCATACCCACCTGACGTTTGGAGTAGGACGGCATCAAGGGCTTGTCCCCGAAGGAGTGCAGGTAGGAGATGAAGACGCTGTGGTGGAGTGAGCCGACGTCGACGATGACCTTCTGGTCAGGAATGGTGAAGTCGACGCCGTCGTCGAGCAGCTCGTGGGTGGAGGCCACGACCACTGTGTCCGTGTCCCCCAGGACCTGCCCATCGACCCGGATCTCACGCACTGCGGGAACGGCTCCGCTCTGCGCCGTCGCCCCGGGATCGACAATGACGTCCATGTTGGAGGACAGTCCCAGGTTGAGCACGGCAGGATCGGCGTGGAATCTCCACTGCTGAGCGATGAGCGCCTTGAGCTCTGCACCATTCAGAGTGGTGTAGGAGAGCGCTTTATTGTCGGGCTGGACGCCGAGCGCCTCCCCGTAGGAGACAAGGCCGTCCTGGTCCGGGCGCGGGATGTCGTTGTAGTTACCGGACGCGAGGTAGGTGAGGTCCTTCTTGACGTCACCGGAATTGACGATGCCGACGTAGTGGCTGGTTCCAGGAGGTTTGATGTCGGTGATCCAGCTGCGGTAGGACTCGGCGACCAGGTCGGCTGCCGTGGACTCCGTTGCCGCATTGGTGTCGGGGACGCTTCCATCGGAACCCCGCAGGAAGTCCGCCCCGATATGCGCCAGCGGTTGCTTCTTAACGTCTGTGACGGAGCTGTAGTACTCCCACATCGTATTCAGGACGTCGGGAGAGGAACCTCGGCATTCGAAGCCTTGGATGGGTGTGCTATGCGCGTAGTAGGCGAATGTCTTCCGGGTCGTTCGATCGTACTCGAGGAGAACATCCCCGAAGGTCCGCCCGTAACGGCCGGGCTGGACGACAGGAATCGCATTGCCCTCGAATCCGGTGACGACCTGCCCGTGGCCCTGTCCGCTGCGACCGGCGACGACGGCGTCGACGTTCTTGGAGAAGCCGGTTGCCGTGGAGGTCATGTCCTCATGGCTGAGCACGACGACGATGTCGGCCTCACCATTGGCGGGGTCACCGTCCTTGAGCTCGGCGGCGCGGGCGTTGGCCGTGGCCACCGCGGAGGAGACTGTCAGGGCCGCCCGGTTCGCCGCGGGCGTCCGGGCGGGGAGGTCGTCGGTCACCACGCCGATGAAGCCGACGCGCACCCCGTCGACCTCCTTGATGAAGACCCCCCGACCACTCCCCTCGGCACTCAGGGCATCGGAGCCGGACACGTTCGCCGCCAGGATGGGGAAGTCGGAGGCGGGCAGGATTCTGTCCTCGAGGTCCTTCACTCCGCCGTCGAGCGCGTGAACCCCCAGGGCTGAGGCATCCAGCTCCATCGTATTGAGCCCGCTGATGACGGGCCGGTCCTGCAGGAAGGAGGACGCGTGGGGCGAGGCGCCGACATTGCCGCCGGAGGAGACGACGAGCGTGTTGGGGAAGTCCTCTCGAATCCCACGGACAGCGCACTCGATCCCGACCAGGCCGGGGTCCTTGGGGAGGTCGTACTCCTCGGTATCCGGGTTGAACCCGCTCGTCTCCAGGTAGTGACCGTGAAGGCTGCCCAGGCCCACCAGCTTGATGCTCACCTTGTTGCCCGGATCATCGGCCCCCTGGAGCCCGTCAGCGCCGTCGGGAGGTTTCTCCGCAGCGGCAGCCGGCGGCATGAGGGATGCTGTCGGAACCGAGATCATGGGACTCAGTGCAGCCACAACCAGAGCGCTCAACGCAGCGCAGACTCGTGCTCTGCGAGCTGGAAGTATTCTCATGTCAATCCTCATGGGACGTAGGGATGGAGATCGGGATCACTTGAGGAAGGGAACATCACCAAGGTACGCCTCTCCCGGGATTTTTGCAGTATTTTTTACGATCTCATCCAGTCGGTAGATTGCCCGGTCGCGACTGCCCGTCACGGAACGGCATTGAGACGTACGGGATCGACGTTCGCAGGCGTGGATGGGGCTGGCGGGAGCGCGGCGAGGAGCGAGCCACGCGGTTGGCAGCCAAGGGCATTGATCCCGCACGCCCCGCCCCTTCCCACGGCACAACGACGGCGTCCGTCACCTCGAAGAAGAGGTGACGGACGCCGTCGCTATGGGCGCGAGCCCGGATCAGCCAGGTATCAGACGATGCCGTGGGCGATCATGACGTCGGCAACGCGGGTGAAACCGGCCGCGTTGGCGCCGAGCACGTAGTCGCCGGGGCGGCCGTACTCCTCGGCCGCGGCGACGCAGGAGTCATGGATGTCGGCCATGATGCCGGTCAGCTTGGCCTCGGCTGTGGCGAAGTCCCAGCGGGTGCGACCGGCGTTCTGCTCCATCTCGAGGGCGGAGGTCGCCACACCACCGGCGTTGGCGGCCTTACCGGGGCCGAAGAGGATGCCGGCCTTCTGGAAGGCCTCGACGGCCTCGGGGGTGGAGGGCATGTTGGCACCCTCGGAGACCACGCCGCAGCCACCCCTCAGCAGGGTGTTCGCGGCGTCGCCGTCGAGCTCGTTCTGGGTGGCGCAGGGCAGGGCGACGTCACCGGGGACGTCCCACACGGAGCCGCCGGTCACGAGGCGGGCGCCGGGGCGACGCTCGACGTAGTCGGCCACGCGACCACGCTCGACCTCCTTGACCTGCTTGAGCAGCTCGAGGTCCACCCCGGCCTCGTCGACGACGTAGCCGGAGGAGTCGGAGAAGGTGATGGGGGTGGCGCCGAGCTGCTGGGCCTTCTCGATGGCGTAGATCGCCACGTTCCCGGCACCGGAGACGAGGACCTTCTTGCCCTCGAGGGACTCGCCCTTGGTGGCGAGCATGGACTGGGCGAAGAGCACGGTGCCGTAGCCAGTGGCCTCGGTGCGCACGAGGGAGCCGCCCCAGGCCAGGCCCTTACCGGTGAGGACGCCGGCGTCGTAGGAGTTCCGCAGGCGCTTGTACTGGCCGAACATGTAGCCGATCTCGCGGCCGCCCACGCCGATGTCGCCGGCGGGCACGTCGGTGGAGGGGCCGATGTGGCGGGCCAGCTCGGTCATGAAGGACTGGCAGAAGCGCATGACCTCGGCGTCGGAGCGGCCGTGCGGGTCGAAGTCGGAGCCGCCCTTGCCGCCGCCGATGCCCTGGGCGGTCAGGGCGTTCTTGAAGATCTGCTCAAAACCGAGGAACTTGATGATGCCGGCGTTGACTGAGGGGTGGAAGCGCAGGCCACCCTTGTAGGGGCCCAGCGCGGAGTTGAACTCGATACGGAAGCCACGGTTGACGTGGACCTGGCCGGCGTCGTCGACCCACGGGACCCGGAACATGATCTGGCGCTCGGGCTCGACGATGCGCTCCAGGAGGGCGCCCTCAGCGTAGTGGGGGTGCTTGGCGATGACGGGACCGAGGGACTCGAGCACCTCGTGGACGGCCTGATGAAACTCGACCTCTCCACGGTTACGAGCCACAACCTGCTCATAGACCTTTTCGACAACGTCCTGCATGAGGGACTCCTTCGCCTAGAGGAATAAGCTCAGCACCTGGCTGGTCGCCGCGGCACCGCGAGAAGACTTCCACCGAGACGTTCACTGAGACGAAACATCTCGCGATTCGGAGGAAATATGCCGTAGCGAAGGCCACATTCCGGACGCTCACGCAACACAGATCACATCCCCGGATGATCTGGGGCATGAATGGTGAACAGCTTCCGGAAAGTTCAGTCGGGACGGCGCGCTACACCCACGGGCACAGCGCGGCGGTGCTCAGCGCACACTCGCGACGCGGCGCCACGGATTCGGCCGCCTACCTGCTTCCCCACCTGAGTGCGGGAATGAATCTGCTCGATGTCGGCTGCGGGCCGGCGTCCATCACCGCGGACCTCGCCGAGCACGTCGCCCCGGGGCGGGTCGTCGCCCTGGATGCCGCGGCCGACGCCCTGGAGGCCGCTCGGGCAACGCTGAGCGAACGGGGCCTGTCCGAGCAGGTGGAGCTGGCCGGCGGGGACGTCATGGCCTTGCCCTTCGAAGACGGTTCCTTCGACGTCGTCCACGCCCACCAGGTGCTCCAGCACCTCACGGACCCAGTGGGCGCCCTGGCCGAGATGCGCCGCCTCACCCGCCCCGGCGGGATCGTGGCCGTGCGCGACGCCGTCTACTCCGCCATGACCTGGTTCCCCGAGCCAGCGGGTATGGAGCAGTGGCGCTCGGTCTACATGAACACCGCCCGGGCCAACGGCGGCGAGCCCGACGCCGGGAGCCGGCTGCTGTCCTGGGCCCGGGCGGCGGGCTTCACCGACGTGATGGCCTCGGCCTCCACCTGGTGCTACGCCACGCCCGCCGACCGGGCCTGGCAGTCGGAGACCTGGGCGCAGAGGTGCCTGACCTCCTTCGGGCCGCGGGCCGTCGAGCTGGGGCTGGCGGACAGAGCCGACCTGGAGACGATGGCCGAGGCGTGGCGGCAGTGGGGCACCAGCGAGGACGCCTGGTTCGTCGTCGTGCACGGTGAGGTCATCGCCCGCGCATGACGGCGGGGTGCACAGGATCGACCGGCACCGCGTCGGGCGTCAGGCGCCCAGTCCCCAGATCGAGGCCGCGCCCGGCGCAGTGAAGCGGAAGCCGGAGTCGAGCAGCCTCTGGGGGACCGCACGCTGAGAGGCGCCGAGCAGCTCGGCAAGCATGCTGCCGATGCTTCCGGTACCGCTGGTCGCCCCGACCCTTCCCACCCGGTCCAGCAGGACCTGGGGCACTACCGCCGGCGAGGGCGGGCCGAAGGCGCGGGACAGCAGCCGGTGGAGGTCGCGGTTGCGCAGGGGCTCGGGCGCGGTCAGGTTGACCGGCCCGTGGACGTCGTCGTGCTCAATCGCCCACAGGAGACCGGCCGCGGCATCCTCCAGCCCGATCCACGGCTGCCACTGGTCACCGCGGCCGAGCCGGGCCCCCGCCCCCACCCGGTAGGCGGCGCCGAGGATTCTGCCCAGCCCACCCGAGGAGCTGACCACCAGGCCCGTGCGGGACTGGACCGTGCGCAGCCCTGCTCGCGTCGCCGGGCCCGTAGCGGCCTCCCAACGCCGGCACAGCTCGGACAGGAATCCCTCGCCCGGGCCGCATGCCTCGGTGAGGATCTCATTGCCCCGATCCCCGTAGAAGCCGGTGGCCGATCCGCTCAGCAGGACCCTGGGCCGCCCCGCCGGGGGCAGGCCCGCGGCAACCCGGGCGATGAGAGCGGTGGTGGACAGGCGCGAGGCCACCAGCGCGCGACGACGCGCCGGCGTCCAGGGGCGCGGCGCGATCGGGGCGCCCGACAGGCACACCACAGCTGCGGCCCCCTCCAGGGCACCGGGCGCCAGGAGACGCTCGGCGGGGGCCCACCAGGCGTGCTCCCTACCGGAGGCATCGACCTCGATGCTCTCCCGCGGCGCCTTGCCCGCTCCACTGCGATGGAGGATCCGGATCCTCCAGCCACTGTCCTGGGCCATATCCGCCAGGCGGGATCCGATGAGGCCCGCTCCGGCCACGACGAGCAGCCCCGGGCCGCTGCGGCGGCCGGGCGGTGCTGAGGGGATTCCGTGAGTGCTCATGAACCCACCCTAGGCCTGGGCCCTTGGGCCCACCCTCCCAACTGCGCCCTGGCACCAGGGCAGGTTGAAGGCTCCTCCTCCTGGGTGAGGAGTGAGCCGTATCGACTCACAGGATGCACACAACCGGCACCCACTCCTCTAGGCTCATCCCAATGCCCGAACACACCCCTGCTCCCCGCTCCTCCGTGATGGACGTGATGGCTCTGCGCTCCGTCACCGAGCTGTCCGTCACCCAACGCCATGTCCTGGATCCCGAGGTCCTGCGGACGGTGGCGGCCGTCGACCGGGTCGGCGATCTGACGCGATTCAACGTCGCCGAGGTGCCCGAGCTGGCCCAGATCTCCACCCCCGAGGAGCTTCTCACGCCCGACGAGCGCGGTTGGGCCCTGGGGCATGCGCTGTCCCTGGCCGTTGAGCATGGGCAGCGCCTGTGGCTGAGCGAGGTTCCCCGGGAGCGCCTGGGGCTGCTGCGGACCGTCCTGGGTGAGCACCTCGTCCATATCGCCTCCCTGGAAGCGACTGAGGACATCGGGGCCCCTCGGGCCGACGGGGCCGATGAGGGTGAGAGCACCGTCGTCGTCGCCGTGAGTCCGCGCCATCTCCTGGACGAGTGGGCCACCGGGACGCCTGAGCAGATCAGCTACCTGCGTACCGTCCTGGAGGGGACGGACCCGCTGCGCGTCTCCCGGCACACCCTGGCCGCCTTGCAGGAGGCGAAGGTGGACCTCGTGCCACGCGCCGGCATCGTCCGGCTGCTGCACAACCCCCGCTTCCTCGCCTACGCGACAGTGTTCATCTACTCCTCGCTGCGGGCGCTGCCGGCCATCTACGCCCCCGGCTTCCGCGGCAACCCCTGGGTGCTGTGGACCATCGACATCGTCACCGCCGTGCCCTACACGTGGGGCATCATCGCCATGGTGGCGGGCAAGCGACGTCGCATCCGCTTCGCCGGGTTCCTCGTCACCCTCATCACCTTCATCGCGCCCTACGTGTACTTCTTCCTGGCGGGCAGCCACGGCGACGGCAACCGCTACCCCGGCTGGGTCATCATGGTGGTCATCGGCCTGGTGCTGACCACTGTTCTGCTGGAGGGCGGGCGCTGGCTGCGGGACGTGGCCGTCGCCCGGGGACTGCGGGCCCCCGGGGACGCTTAGGCAGTCGGCGCAGCCGATTCCGCCCCGCGGATCGAGCGCAGCACTCCGGCGAGCAGGAACCACCCGCCGGAGACAATGGCGATGGCGACCAGGCTGAGGGGACGGTGGGGGTAGATCGCGACCAGCCAGCAGGTGGCCAGGAACCACACCGCCACCGCACCGATGTTGAGGGCGCGGAAGCGCTTGACGCGGGCCGGGTGCGCGTAGTGCGTGGGCACCAGGGTCAGCACCACGAAGACGAGGGTGACGATGATGTTGAAGACCGCCGGGGTCTGGAGCACGTAGAACATGAGGGCCACGATGTTCCAGGCGGCCGGGAAGCCCACGAAGTAGTAGTCGGTGGACTTCCACTGCTTGTTGGCGTAGCAGAACATCGACGAGCTCAGGATGAGGGCCATGAGCAGGCCCGCCACCGGATTGCCCCCCATCGGCAGGGCCACGTACATGAAGACCGCGGGGATGAAGGTCCAGGTGAGGTAGTCAACGACGATGTCCACGATGCCGCCGTCGAACCAGGGGATGATCTCGGAGACCCTGGCCCGCCGGGCCAGGGTGCCGTCAACGCCGTCGACGACGAGGGCGACGAGCAGCCAGACCCACATCCATGTGAACTCGCGGTGGGGGTTGATGGTAGCGAGCATGGCCAGGCTTGCCCACACCAGTCCCGACATGGTCAAGATGTGCACTGCCCAGGCGGCGACACGGGCCCGTGCCGGGTACTGCGCCGTCGACACAGATGTCCCCTCTCGGTGGATAACACTGACGGCGGGCAGTCTATGCGGTTCACAGCCCCGGCACATATCCTCCGGCGCAGCTCCTGAGCGATCCCCGTCTCCCCTCGGCCCGCCCGAGAATCGAGTGCGTCCCCGTACCTGCTGGTCGGGGACGCACTCGAGCTGCCGGGCGCCGGGGAGGCGCGCAGGAGATGACTCACATACTCAGGTTGCGGAAGTCGAAGGGGTAGATCCCCATGGGGTTCCAGTGGGCGATGAGGCGCGCACCGGAGGCTGCTTCATGGGCCCACAGCTCGCTGCTGATGACGACGCCACCACCCTCCAGCTCGCTGAGGTCCAGGCGGTGGTGGCCGTCGACGTACTCATCGGCCTGCTCCACGGGGTAGAGGGTCAGGTCCGAAGCGGGAGACGACAGGCCCTCCAGCTGCTCATCGAGGTCGGCCAGGTCGTTGCCGGCGATGCCGTAGCGGCTCGCCAGCTCGTTGACGTCACGGCGTGCGATGGCGGCGACGAACTCCTGGACCTCGGTGTAGATCCGCTGGCGCAGATCCTTACTCCCCCAGGGTGCCGGGGTCGGCTCGGCCTGCTCAGTGGACTCGGCCGACTCAGGGGCCTCCTCCTCGGCGGCCTCCTCAGCCTCCACGGGCGTCTGAGACCTCACCGGGTTCTCCTGGCTGTCTGGGTGCTCCTCGTCGGCCTGGTCGGTCGGAGCCTCCGGCACCGCGTGATCCTCGGAATCGCCCTCGGGCGTTGAGGCGGTCGGAGCGGAGGCGGCCTCAGCGCTGAAGGCCACCGGCGTCTCAGGTACGGCAGCGTCGGTGGCATCGCCCGGGCCTGCGGCATCCACTGCATCGGCGGTGTCCGCGACGGGCGGCACCGTCGCCTCGACGGAGGCCTCGACCTCAGGGGCCTCCTTCTGCGTCTGCACCCCGGTCTCCTTGGAGAGGTCGAGAGTGATCTCATCGCCCTGGCGGTCGGTGGCGTCAGCCGGGGGCAGGGCGAGCTCGGCCGGATCGGGGGCGACGGTCTCACCGGTGGGCGCGGCCACGGGCTCACCGCCGGCATGCTCGACGGCGGGGATCGCCACCGGCTCGTAGGCGGACTCGGCCGTCCCGGAGGACTGCACCACCTGGGTCGGCGAGGCCAGCTCCGACTCGCCGTGGACGGCCGCTTCGGCGCCGGCCTCGGCGACCTCCTCCGGGGCCGAGTCGGCCGGGGTCTGTGCAGTGGTGGCGGCGTGTCGGGCCCGGCGCGCGTTGTCGGCCGAGCTCGTCTCGTACACCGGGATGGCAGGCGTGTGGGCGCCAGTCTCGGCGTCGGCCTCCTCCTTGGTCTCGGCAGGGATCGGCACGGGCTGCCCCTCGGTCTGCTCCTGCTGGTCCCCCTCGGGAAGGACCGGGGCCTGAGGCATCTCAACCAACGGAGGCGGCGTCACGGCCGGTGCACTCACCTCACCGTCCACGAGGCCCTGGTCCACGGGGAAGGGATGGACGAGGAGGGTCTCCCCCGTCGGCGCGGCGACCGGCTCGGTCTCGGCCTGCGTGACCGGCTGCCCGACGGCGTCGGGGGCCGCAGCGGCCTCGGTCGGAGTGTGGGCGGTCTGCGCCGCGTGCCGGGCCTGGTGATCAGTGGCCGGGTCCTCCACCTCAGGGGCGGAGACCGGCGCGGGACTCTCGGTCCCCTCGGTCTCGACGGAGGTGGAATCCTCGACCTGCGGGGCCTGCGTCTCAGCGGAAGCGTCCTCGACGAGAGGCTCGCCGGCAGGGGCCGACGGCTCCTCCGCCTCAGCCGGGGCGTCCTCAGCGGACTGGGGACCGACGGGCTGCTCCGTGGCGACACCGGGCGCGGTCGGGGCCGGCTCAGTGTGCTGCTCCGTGGTCTGGGAGGAGACAGAGGAGACAGAGGGGGCGTCAGTGGAATCGCCGAGCGCGTCGGCCATCGGCGCCTCGGTGGCCTCGGGAACCTGAAGCGCCTCGGCCGGCTCCTGCGTCGTCGGCTCCTCGCCGGCAGCCTCAGCCGGAGCCGGCTCCGCGACGGCCTCGGGCAGCGGGTCGGAGTTGAGGTACTGGCGGCGCTCCACGCCCACGCGGGTGAGCTGGCCGGCGAGAATCTCGGGACGGCCGAGGTAGTCCCAGACCTCCCCGGGGCCCGAGCGCAGGCTCAGTGAGGGGGCGTCGAGGATGGCTACCCCGCCGTCAGGCAGGAAGCACAGGAACAGCCCGGTCATCTCACCGGTGGTGGCGTCCCACAGGCGCACGGTGCCGTCCTCGGAACCGGTGAGGATCCGGGTGCCGTCGGGGCTCCACTGCGCGTCGGTGACGCCGAAGCGGTGGCCGGCCAGGGACAGGACGATCTTGCCGGAGACCTCGTCCCACACGCGCACGACGCCGTCGTCGAAGCCGGCCAGCACCCTGGCGCCGTCGGGGCTCCAGGCGTAGGAGCGGACCATGGCGGCATCGTCGCGCAGCGTCACGAGCTCGCCGGAGGTGATGACGTCCCAGACGTGGGCGGCGCCGTCGGCGCTACCAGTGACGACGCGAGGGCCTCCTTGCGTCCACACGACGTCGCGCACCCAGTTACCGGTGTAGGTGTGGATGACCTCGCCGGTGGTGGCGTCCCAGATGCGGGCCGTCCCGTCCTGGGAGCCGGTCAGGGCGCGCTGACCGTTGGGGCTCCAGGCGACCGAGGTGATCATGTCGCCGTGCCCCTCAAGGGTGAGGAGGCGCTCGCCGCGGACGGCGTCCCAGATCGCGGCACGGTCGTCCCCCAGGCCGGTGAGGATGCGCTCGCTGTCCGGGCTCCAGGCGATGTCGTTGACGTCGTCCTCGCCGGCGGTCAGGGCCTGGACCACGTCACCGGTGGAGGCGTCGAGGATGAGGACTCGCGGCGAGAGGTAGGAGGAGGTGGCCAGACGGGTGCCGTCCGGGCTCCAGACGACCTCGCTCAGCTCCCGGGCGCCGTTGTCCACCGTGAGCCGCGGCTCGCCGGTGGTGGCATCCCAGACGCGGTTGCCACCGATCTTGGCGCCGATAGTGAGCTTGGTGCCGTCGGGGCTCCAGGAGACGGTCTCGACGGAGTTGCCTGCCCCCAGGACGAACTGGGTCTGGCCGGTGGCGGCGTCCCAGATGCGCACGGTGTCGTCGTGCGAGCCGGTGGCCACGCGACTCGAGTCCGGGCTCCAGGCCAGGGCGCAGGCCCACTGGTGGTGGCCGCGCAGGCTGAGCACCTCCTCGCCGGTGGAGGCGTCCCAGATGTGGGCGGTGGTGCCGGAGATGTCGTCAGTGATGATGCGACTGCCGTCAGGGCTCCACGAGACGACGCTGACCCAGCGGCGTTCGCGACCGTGGAGGCTGAGGACCTCCTCGCCGGTGGCGGCGTCCCAGACCCGGGGCTCGGCCGAGTCGAAGGCGGTGATGATGCGGCGCGAGTCCGGGCTCCATGACAGGCCGGTCATCGGCTCGATCGGGCCGACGTGGGTCGGCCTGCCGTCGGGCCCCATGGTGGCGCCGCGCCCCACGAAGGCCATGGGGCCCACGCGCAGCAGCTCAGTGCCGGTGGTGACGTCCCAGACCCGGGCGGTGCCGTCGTCGGAGGCGGTGGCCACGCGAGTCCCGTCCGGGCTCCACGACACCGCGGTGAGGTGCTCCGTGTGCCCCGACAGCGTACGCACCACCTGACCACTGGAGGCGTCCCAGATGCGGGCCGAGGCATCGTCGAAGCTGGTGAGGATGCGGGTGGAGTCGGGGCTCCAGGCCACCGCCCCACCGACACCGGAGCCGCCGACCCCCAGGGTCAGCAGGTCGGCACCGGTGGTCGCGTCCCAGACGCGGACGCTGTGATCCTCCGCCGCAGTGAGGAGCCGCGTGCCATCGGGGCTCCAGGCCACTGCGCTGATGGACAGGCTGGGGCCGGCCAGTGCGAACAGCTCGGTACCGCGATTCGCGTCCCAGACGCGAGCCGTGCCGTCGTGTGATCCGGACAGGAGCCGCGTGCCATCCGGGCTCCAGGCCACACCCCACAGCGCGTCGAAGTGGCCGGCATACAGTGACACCTCGCGAGGGTCGATCGTCGTCGAGGTCTCTGAAGGCACAGTCATGGTTGAAGTCTAGAGATCTCTGCGAGGTATCTGCGGCATCTTGAGCCGATTGCGAGCAGTTACCTGAGTGATATCTGGCAAATCCGCGGCTGAGAGGGCGCCACGCCGAGTGCACGACACGCTGAGGCGCCTCCTTCCGCGCCACCACGGTCCGTTCGGGAGGGCGCAGGAGGGCGTTACACCATCGGCCGCGAACGGCTCGCACGCCACATCGATATCTTCCTGAGACGCCCGGGGAATTGTCGGGCGCTGTCGCAGAGGCGGCGTCGATATCGGTACAGACACTGTCCGAGCCCACCACCGCCCCCACCGCACTCCGGGCCACCACCAACGCTGACGGGGACATTCCGCGCAGCCGGGTGCATTCGCCTCCCGACGGGGACGTTCTGCGCGTTCGGGGACAGGATTCCCGTCCCCACAGGCGTCAGACGTCCCCGGCCGCGAGGAAATGTCCCCGACGACGGTGGGCTCGAGACACCAGGACAGACGCAGTTTCCAGCAGGGACCGCCACCAGCGGGCACATCCTCCAGCTCAGGTAGGAAGCGTGCCGCGCTCCGCCCTCCTTCGGAGGGATAGAGGACGGTGCAGAATCATTCGTCGGCCCGATGCGCCCTGGGCCACCGCTCACGCAGGCTGGAGTCATGACCGCGATCACGACCTCCCGCCCCACGCGTCAGGCCCTCGCCTCCGACGGTGAGAGTCTCGGACGTCGTTGGCTCAAGAACGTCCTGACCACCGCCCTCGCCGGCATTCTCTGCCTGGTGCTCATCGGCGTCACGCGCACCGTCTCCGCGCTGATCACCGGCGGGAGCACCCGTACCGGGGCCGGACGGTAGACGAGTCTGCTCGATTCGCCTCGCCACGGCGCCCCTGGCCCCAGCCCCGCCGCGACATCCACGGCGAGTACCGACCGGGGGCATTCCACGCGGCCGGGTGCGTGTCGTTCCGGCCGGGGGCATGCGACGCCGTCGGGGACAGCAATCCCGTCCCCGAACGGGCAGAACGTCCCCGGCGGTACAGAAATGTCCCCGACGAGGTGGACTCAGGCAGCGGAACTGAGGTGCACAGTCCGCAGTCAGGGTCACACAGTCGGCGGTCAGTTGCCGGCGCCGTGGAAGACGGCCTCGAGGTTGTTGCCGTCGGGGTCGAGGACGAAGGCCCCGTAGTAGCCGGGATGGTAGTGCGGGCGCTCGCCGGGGCCGCCGTTGTCGGTGCCGCCCGCTGCCAGGGCCGCCTCATGGAAGGCGTCCACCTGCGCCGTCGACGACGCCGCCACAGCGATATGGCAGGGCGTCGGGCTCTCCGCCGGGGCCAGCCACAGGTCCGCGTGGACCGGGGCGTCCTCCGGCGCGCCGGGAACTGGCCCACCCAGTCCGGTGACGGGCCCGAACTCCATGACCACGCGGTAGCCCAGCGGCGCGAGCGCCGCCTCGTAGAAGGCCTTCGAGGCCGCCGGATCACTGACACTCACAGAGGCATGATCGATCATGCCTCCAGGCTAACCACTGGTTGATGCACGGTGGGCACATTGACAGGATCCAGCCATGACATCTTCTGCAGTCCCCTCCTCCGAGGATTCGGCAACCTCCTCGCCCTCCGGCGACTCAGCCGACCCCATCTTCTCGCGACGCAGCCGTTCGACCACTGCGTGGGCCTCGATCCCATTGATTGCCTGGGGAGCTCAGGTGGCGGGCGCCACGATGTCCTATGCCTTCGTCAATGGCTCCAACGAGTCTGCACAGGACTACGAACACCGACTGGCGAGCTCCGTCGATCTTGGCCTCCCGGCGACGATGAATGGCGTGATCCTGATCCTGGCCGGCATCGGCACGCTTACAGCGATATATCTCGCCGTAGCCGACCGCGCAGTGGGCGCGGCAGCCCTCAGCATGGTTCTGGCCGGCATCTCCCTGTCAGTCTCACTGACTTACCTCGCCATGACGGGGGCACCCGGCCCCGTCATCTGGTACGACGGGCTCCACCTGGTGAACGTCCCCCCTGCAGTGGTGCTCCTCGCCTCCGCGGTGGCACTCAACCGTCACATGTCGACACTTGAGGTGGCGCGGTAGGTGAGGCGCGACGCCTACTCAGCAGGGCGGACCGAGGGGGACATTCCACGCGGCCGGGTGTGTGTCGTTCCGACCGGGGCCATCCTGCGCGTTCGGGAACAGGATTCCTGTCCCCGACGGCGTCGAATGCCCCCAGTCGTGAAGAAACATCCCCGTCGGCGAACGCGTCTCAGAACAGCGCCGGCAGGACGCCCTCGACGTCACCCCCCAGCTCGGCCAGGTCCAGGACGAGGGGACGCCCGGCACCGCCGTCGGAGAGCAGGTCGCTGCCGGCCACGACGAGCAGGTCGCCGCCGGTGGTCCCTAGGCGCGCCACGGCGACGTCCTCGGCCTCGGCGGCCGCGGTGACGGCGGGCACGAGCTCCTCACGCACGGCGACGATCGCACGGGCCCCGGACTCGGAGAACAGGGCGGTGAAGTCGTCCACGCCCTCCTCCTGGATGGCGGTCAGGTCCACGCTGGCGCCGACGCCGCAGCGCAGGCAGGAGTCCACGAGGGTCTGGATGAGACCGCCGGCGGAGCAGTCATGGGCGGCGCGCACCAGCGACTCACCGCCAGGCCCCTCCGCGTCGCTGAGGGCCAGCAGGACCCGCCCGAGCGCCATCTCCGCCTCGAGGTCGACGCGCGGGGGCAGTCCGCCGAGGTGGTCGTGGACCACGCGCGACCAGGCCGAGCCGTCGAGCTCGTCGGCGGTGGCCCCCAGGGCCATGATGGCCAGGCCCTCCTCGTGCCAGCCCGAGGGGTTGGCCCGGCGCACGTCGTCCATGACGCCCAGGACGCCGACGACGGGCGTGGGGTTGATCGAGGAGTCGATCTGCCCCTTGACCTTGCCGTGGGAGTTGTAGAGGGAGACGTTGCCGCCGGTGACCGGCACCCCCATGACGGCGCAGGCGTCGGCCAGGCCGGTGATGGCCTCGACGAGCTGCCACATGGCGTCGGGGTCCTCCGGCGAGCCGAAGTTGAGGCAGTCGGTGACGGCCAGGGGCCGGGCGCCCACGGTGCACACGTTGCGGTAGGACTCGGCCAGGGCCTGGGTGGCGCCGGTGGCGGGGTCGAGCTTGGTGAAGCGGCCGTTGGCGTCGGTGGAGATGGCCACGCCGCGGCCGGTGGCCTCGTCGACGCGGATGACGCCGGCGTCATCGGGCTGGCACAGGGCGGTGTCGCCACGCACGAAGCGGTCGTACTGGTCGGTCACCCAGGCGACGGAGGCCTGGTTGGGGCTGGTGACGACGGCGCGCACCTGCTCGGCGAGCTCGGTAGCGGACTCGGGGCGGGTCAGGCGCTCAGTGGTGTCGGCGTTGAGCGCGTCCTGCCAGGCGGGGCGGGCGTAGGGGCGCTCGTAGGTGGGGCCCTCGTGGGCCACGGTGCGCGGGTCGACGTCGACGATGCGCTCCCCGAAGTGATCGATGGTCAGACGGCCCGAGCCGTTGACCTCCCCGATGACGGCGGCCTCGACGTCCCACTTGTCGATGACGGCCATGAACTCCTCGAGCTTGTCGGGGGCGACGACGGCCATCATGCGCTCCTGGGACTCGCTCATGAGGATCTCGCCGGCGGTCAGGGTGGGGTCGCGCAGGAGCACCTTCTCCAGGTCGACGTGCATGCCGCCGTCTCCGTTGGAGGCCAGCTCGGAGGTGGCGCAGGAGATGCCGGCGGCACCCAGGTCCTGGATGCCGAGCACGAGCCCGGCGCCGAACAGGTCCAGGCAGCACTCGATGAGGACCTTCTCCATGAAGGGGTCGCCCACCTGGACGCTGGGGCGCTTGGCGGGCATGCCGTCCTCGAAGGACTCCGACGCCAGGATGGAGGCCCCGCCGATGCCGTCCCCGCCGGTGCGAGCCCCGAAGAGCACCACCTTGTTGCCGGCACCGGTGGCGTTGGCCAGGTGGATGTCCTCGTGGCGCAGCACGCCCACACACAGGGCGTTGACCAGCGGGTTCTCCTGGTAGGAGGAGTCGAACTCGGTCTCACCGCCGATATTGGGCAGGCCCAGGGAGTTGCCGTAGGTGCCCACGCCGGCCACCACGCCGTGGACGACGCGCGCGGTGTCGGGGTGGTCGACGGCGCCGAAGCGCAGCTGGTCCATGACGGCCACGGGCCGCGCCCCCATGGAGATGATGTCGCGCACGATGCCGCCCACGCCAGTGGCGGCCCCCTGGTAGGGCTCGACGTAGCTGGGGTGGTTGTGCGACTCGACCTTGTAGGTCACCGCCCAGCCGTCACCGATGTCGACGACACCGGCGTTCTCCCCCATCCCGACCAGGAGGTGCTCGCGCATCTCGGGGGTGGTCTTGGCGCCGAACTGGCGCAGGTGGATCTTGGAGGACTTGTAGGAGCAGTGCTCGGACCACATGACCGAGTACATGGCCAGCTCGGCGTTGGTGGGACGGCGCCCCAGCAGCTCGCGAATGGACTCGTACTCGTCGGCCTTGAGGCCCAGCTCCTTCCAGGGCATCTCCCTCTCGGGCGTCGCGGCGGCGTCGGCAACGGTGTCGGGGTGATGGGCTGGGATCGCGGACTCGGGCGCCATGGGTGCTCCTGGTCGAAGAGGGAGTGCGGCCGAGCCAAGCCTACCCACCCCCAGCGGCACCTCACACCACGACCCTCGCAGGGTCGCACTCCACGCGCACCCGATCGGAGCGCCGCGGAATCCCGCCAGAAGAATGCCGAAACGGCAACAAGACGCCACGCCCATACCCAAAGTGCTGCGCCTCACACGATTTCGGGGGAAGATCATGGCATGAGAGACATCGACGTCGCCCCGCTGCCCCTGTCGCACCTGGAGAGCCACTTGGACGAGGTGGCCATCAAACGACTGCACACGAGCCTGACGGGGGCCGAGGCCCTGCTGGAGGGACGCACCGTGTGGACGGTCACGCCGTCGGCGGCCGCCGGCTCAGGGCCGGCAGAAACGGTCGCACCCCTCGTGGGCTACTCCCTGGGCGCCGGCCTCAATGTGCGCTGGTTGACCCTGGACGCCCCCGAGGAGTTCACCCAGATCGCGACCCGCCTGCATGCCGGCATCCACGGGGACCACGGCGACGGCGGCAAGCTCGGGGACAAGCAGCGCGACATCTACGAGCACGTCCTGGCCTCCAACGCGGAGAACATCGTCGAGGAGGTCCGCCCCGACGACATCATCATCCTTCATGACCCGCCCACGGCAGGCCTGGCCAAGGCCCTCAAAGCCGTGGGCGCCACCGTTATCTGGCGCTGCCACGCCGGGGCCGAGGGCGCGGGCGAGGCCGCCGACTACGCCTGGGCCTTCCTGGACCGCTACCTGGAGGACGTGGACCTCGTCATCGTCTCCCGCCCCGAGTACCGGCCGCCCTACATCGAGGCCGAGCGCTGCGCGGTCCTGGCCCCCTCCATCGACGCCGACTCCCCCAAGAACCGGGTCCTGGATCTGGACGAGGCCTGGTCGGTGGCGCGACTGTCCGGCATCTTCGCCGGCGAACCGCCCTTCGAGGCTGTGCCCTTCCTGCGTCACGACGGGCGCGCCGACGCCTTCCGCGGTCTGACCGACGACCCGGTCTTGGCCGGCGGACCGGTGCCACTGGGCGCCCGAGTCATTACCCAGGTCAACCGCTGGGACCGCCTTAAGGGCGGCCTGGAGCTGGTGGAGGCCTTCGCCGAGAACATCGCCCTGCTGCCCGAGGACGCCCACCTGCTGCTGGTCGGCCCGACCCCGGACGGGTCCGAGTCGCAGGCGACCCTGACGCAGATCGTGGAGCGCTGCTCGGTGCTGCCGGACTCTGTCGCCTCACGGATCCACGTGGCAGCGGTGAGCATGGAGGACCGAGAGGTCAACGCCACCGTCGTCAACGCCGTCCAGCGGGTCAGCTCGGTGGTCACCCAGCGCTCCCTCATCGAGGCCTTCGGTCTGACGGTTGCCGAGGCGATGTGGAAGAAGGCTCCGGTGGTCGCCTCCGCGGTGGGCGGCATCCGCGATCAGATCGACGACGGCGTCGACGGCGTGCTGGTCGACCCGACCGATGGCGTCGCCTGGGCCGAGGCCGTGCGCGACCTACTGCTCTTCCCCGAGCGGGCTCAGGAGATGGGACTGGCCGCCCACGAGGCCGTGCGCCGGGAGTTCCTGTCCAACCGCCACCTCCAGGACCTCCTGCAGATCGTGGCCGACCTGGTGGGCTGACGAGCCGACGAAGGACAACTGGCGGGGGTGTCAGTGTCCATGACGCTGACATCAACTCCGCACCGGCACCACACGCCACGGAACAACCGCAGAATTCCAACGATCCCCACTGGCCGCTTCGACTGCGAAGCCGCTGATGTCAGCGCTGTGGACACCGAGCCGCTGCTCTGGTCGGCTCCGCATGATCTGGTGGCGGCACCAGCCGCCCTTGGCCCTGTCCCCTGTCCGGCTCCTGCCCTGGAGCCCGGTGGCTCTGACTCAACGCCGGCCCCAGACAGGCCTCGCCCCAGCGGACCGGGAGGAGTCACCCCAACACGCTTCACCGGACGCAGGCTTCACACACCGACACACAAACACCCATGAGTACAAACATTCATTTGTGTTAGGGTGGGGACGTCAACCCGAGGAGGAGCGCGTGGGAGCACCAGAGATGATTGACGTCGATATGACGCTACGGGCACTGGCCGACGGGAACCGTCGGGCGATCCTGCGCGTCATCCGCTCAGGACCACAGCCCGTCGGCGCCGTCGCACAAGCCGTCGGCTTGTCGCAGCAGACCGCCTCGCATCATCTCCGGACTCTTCAGAAGGCGGGACTGGCAACCGTCACCACCGATCACACACGCCGCCTGTACGCACTCAACACGGACGGACTCGCGGCGGTGCGCTCCTACCTCGACGACTTCTGGCCAGAGAGGCTGGCGGCCCTCAAGTCCGCCGTCGAGCAGCGAGAGGAGAAACAGCATGGCTGAGTTCCGGGACTTCATCGAGATCGAGGCACCCCCGCAGGCGGTGTTCGAGTACCTCACCACCAACGAGGGCATGACGGCGTGGATGGGGCAGTACGCCGATCTCGACCCGACACCGGGCGGCCGGTTCGCGGTCGACATCGCCGGCTACCCCGTACGGGGTGAGTACCTCGTGGTCGAGCCCTTCCAGCGCGTGGTGGTCTCGTGGGGGTTCGCCGGCAATGACGAGCTGCCCGCCGGCACATCCAAGGTCGAGTTCATCCTGACGCCGATCACTGGCGGCACACGTGTGGACCTGCGCCACCTCGACCTGCCGGAGTCCGAGGTCCGCGGGCACGCACACGGCTGGGCCCACTTCATGCCCCGCCTCAAGGTCGCCGGTGCGGGAGGGGACGCCGGCCCGGACCACTGGCAGCCCCTGACCGACTGACCTGACCGCCGACGGGAGACGAAGCGATGACATCCATGACACCCGAGCAGCACCACCTCGTTCAACGCGTCCGCGAGCTGGTCGATGACGAACCGGATGTGCGCGAGGTCTCCATGTTCGGAGGGCGCGCGATCATGGTCAACGACAAGATGATCGTCAGCGCCGGGAAGACCGGGGACCTCCTGGTGCGCGTCGCCGCGGACCGCCACGAAACGCTCCTGGGCGAACCGGGCGCCGAGCAGGCCCAAATGGGCGCCGGGCGAGAGATGGGAGCCGGATGGATCACCGTCGCACCCGAGGCCATCGCCGACGACGGCCGCCTCACCTTCTGGGTTGACGTCGCGATGCACCACAACCGTGCGGTCACTGGCGGGCAATCGGGAAGCGACGAATCATGAGCACCTTCCAAGGACTACCGACAGCCCTTTTCGAGTTCTTCGCCGACCTGGCGCAGGACAACTCGAAGGACTTCTGGAGCGCCAACCAGCAGCGTTGGCAGCGGGACGTGAAAGCCCCTATGAGCGCACTGATTGACGAGCTCTCCGGCGAGTTCGGCCCTTTGCGCATGTTCCGCCCCAACCGCGACCTGCGTTTCACCCAGGACAAGGCCCCTTACAAGCTCTGGACAGGCGCTACCAGCACCCCTCAGGCCACTGGCGGAATCGGCTACTACCTCAGTGTGTCGACCACCGGTATCACCACCGGCTACGGAGCCATGCGGATGACCGCCGACCAACTCCGCCACTTCCGGGGCGCCATCGATGCCGACATCAGCGGAATCCGCTTCGAGGAGCTCACCCAAGAGCTCGCCGCACAGGGGCTGCCCGTCTCACCCGGCGCCGACCAGCCATTGAAAAACGCACCGCGAGGCTGGTCGACCGACCACCCCCGCATCAACTTCCTCAGATGGAAAGGGGCCGCAGTCGTTCAGGACTGGCCCACCGACACCTGGATGCACACTCCCCAGGTGCACGAGAGGATTCGAGACACCTGGGCCGCCGTCGAGCCTCTCAGGGCATGGCTCGACGAGCACGTCTCGCAGCACAACCACTGACCAGTGAGCGGCCGACGATCAAGTGCCGGAGAACCGGCCCAGGGAGGCTTCATACATCATGAGCGAAGTTATCCACAGGCTGTGTCCACAGGCTTGTGCAGGGGTGTGTGGGTTCGTGGAATGTCGCCGCTCCCCCTGTGCACAAGACCCGTTCGAGACCTTCAACCCGAGTGAGCGATCACGCTGGAGGCTTCCCACAAACACTCCCGCGCACCTTGGGGCATCATCGCTATAGACAGAGTTTTGGCTGAAAAGCCGGGAAAATCATCCGGTCAGTCGTGCCCGCCCCTCGGGACTCCCGAGGCAGAGCCCCTGACGACTGGGCAGCACATTCTTCATCGTCATGCAACTTGAACGCGGTCACTGCCAGGTTGTCCGAGCGAGGAATCGCCCCTTCCTCTCCACAGTTCTGCACAGGCCCGAGACGAATCTGTGGATAACGTGGCAGGGACGATTCGGCTCTTACCCCTGACGACCGTCAGATGGTGGTGCCGCCCGTGGTGCTCTCAGACGGACAGCAGTGAGTCGATGGCGGAGCGGAAGACTCCCAGGCCGTCGGTACCGGTGCGCGGGCCCGCCTGCGAGCCGGGACCAAAACCAGGCTCCACGGCGTGCTCAGGATGGGGCATGAGTCCGACGACGTTGCCACGCTCATTGCGCACGCCGGCGATGTCGCGGGCCGAGCCGTTGGGGTTGCCCACGTAGCGGAAGACGACGAGTCCCTCCCCCTCGAGGCGGTCGAGCTCCTCGGGCGAGGCGATGAAGTTGCCTTCGCCGTTCTTCATGGGGACGACGATCTCCTCCCCGTCCGTGAACCGGTTGGTCCAGGCGGTCTGCGTGTTCTCAACGCGCAGGCGCTGCTCAACGCAGATGAAGCGCTGGTTCGCGTTGCGCAGGAGGGCACCGGGCAGGAGGTGGGCCTCAGCCAGAATCTGGAAGCCGTTGCAGATGCCGAGCACCGGCATGCCGCGCTCGGCAGCGGTCACAACCTCCTCCATGACGGGGGCGAAGCGGGCGATGGCGCCGCAGCGCAGGTAGTCGCCGTAGGAGAAGCCGCCGGGCACGACGACCGCATCGACGCCGCGTAAGTCGGCGTCCTTGTGCCACAGGCTCACCGGCTCGGCCCCGGCCAGGCGCACGGCGCGGGCGGCATCGACGTCGTCGAGGGTCCCGGGGAAGGTGATGACGCCGATGCGGGCAGCGTGGGAGCTGCTGGGAGACTCACTCACGGCTCAGGCCTCCTCGTCGGCGGCGACGGAGACGACGTCCTCGATGATCGGGTTGGACAGGAGGGTGTCGGCGGCCTCGCGGGCGGCGGCCAGATGCTCCTCGGTGACGGGACCATCCACGGTCAGCTCGAAGCGGCGGCCCTGTCGCACACCGGTGAACTGCTCGAACCCGAGGCGGGGAAGGCTTCCGACGACCGCCTTGCCCTGGGGGTCAAGGATCTCGGGCTTGGGCATGACCTCGACGACGATGCGTCCCATGGGTGCTCCTCGGATAAGGCGGGATTGAGTGCGCAGCCCAAGACTACCCGCATGCGGCCCAGGGCATTGACCTGACAGGCTCGAGCCGGCTCAGACCTGGCCGAGCCACTCGCCGGCCAGCCGGATCGCGACGACTCCGCCCAGAGTCAGGGCGGCAGTGGCGATGAGCCAGCTGGAGCCCAGGACGAGGGCGACGACGGCGCAGACCACGGCGCTGGCGAGCATGAACCCGCCCACGGCGCCGGCAACACCTGCGGGGGCGTGGATGGACTGGTCGACGGTGGAGGTACCCATCACCGGTGTGGGGCCGGAGTCCACGGTGGGGGCCGTCTCGTCGCCGCGCTCGGCGGTGCCCAGGAGAAGCGGTCCGCGAGCGCGGGCCACCAGCCGGGCGGGGTCGTGGACCTTGACGGACCCGGTGGTCAGGCCGGCGGCGGCGTCGAG
>NZ_JASPEP010000026.1:0-42611 GCF_031292835.1 Actinomyces stomatis | reverse complement strand
CTGACGGCCTGGACCGCTGCCGGTGGGGAGCGCTCCAAGATGGGGCTGCCCGTCGGTTATGAGGTCCGCCAAGCAGACGGAACCGTGACCCAGACCTTCGAGAAGGGACGGATCTCCGTTTCACCCACGGGAACGGCGACGATCGGCTGATATCGGATCGAGGCGCGCGGCGGGGCGGTCAGGAGTGCATGAGACACTGGCCGCCCCGCTGTTTCTTCATCAACCGCCTTCGTCGACCAGCCTGCCGGGAAGGGCCGCCACATGAACCGAGGAATCGTCTACTTCCACTTCGATTCTCATCATCAGGTCCGTGACTACGTCGTCCATGCCCTGGCCTCCTTGCGCCCCCATGCGGAGCACATCCTGGTGGTCTCCAACTCTCCCGTCGATGATGCCGACCGGGCTCGGCTGGAGGCCTCCTGCGACGAGATCCTTGAGCGCCCCAACGAGGGGCTCGACGTCGGCGCCTACCGTGCCGGGCTGGAGCACCTCGGCTGGGACCGGCTCGCCGACTTCGACGAGCTCATCCTGACCAACCACACCTACTACGCGCCGCTACGACCCTGGGAGGAGGTTCTCACCCGGACCGCAAGCCGGCGCGACATCTCGTTCTGGGGCATGACCGAGCACGGCGTCATGCGCCCCCACCCCTTCCTCGCCAAGCGCGAGCTGCCCCGTCACATCCAGTCGCACTGGATCGCGGTGCGCCGTCGGCTGCTGTCGGACCCGGCCTTCCGGGAGTACTGGGAGCAGATGCCGCCGGTCTCCTCCTACCGCGACTCCATCCAGTGGCACGAGTCGCGCTTCACCGACCACTTCACCGGGATCGGCCACTCCTACGAGGTCGCCTTCCCCGTGGACCGCTACCACTCGGACAACCCGGCCATCGAGGAGGCCCCGGCACTGCTGGCCGATGGCTGCCCCCTGCTCAAGCGCCGGGCGTTCTTCCACGACCCCCTTCACCAGGACCGGCAGGCGGTCGTCGGTGGGGACCTGCTGAAGGCCGCTGCACAGGCGGGCTACAACGAGGACCTCATTCTGTCCGACGTCGTCCATACCGCGGCCGCCCGTGACCTCATCGTCAACGCGGGGCTCACCGAGGTCGTGACCGAGTCCGCCCTCGGGTCCGCAGAGCCCGGCCCAGACGCGAGCTCGCCCGCTCGGCAGCCCTCGGGCTGCGTCGTCGTACACGTCCCGGCAGCAGGGGAGGGGGTCGAGCGCGCCGAGGCGGACGGTCTTGCTCAGCGCCTGGCGAGCCTGCCACCGCACTGGCGGGTGGTGGTCACCTCACCCGAACCGCTGGATGCCGCCGACCTGGAGCGCGTCACCGGCCGCCGCCCAGCGGACGAGGACGGGGCGGCGGGGGACACGACTGTCGCCTTCCGCGCGGTGCGCGACCTCGATCCGCGCGGAACCATCGCCTTCCTCACCGAGTGCGACGACCTGTGGGATCCCGGGCGCCCCGCCTCCTCCAATGGTGACGGCGTCAGCGATGGCAGCGGTGGCGGCGATGACGGTGTGGACCTCGTCCTGAGGATCACGGCGGGGCCCCTGAACGGTCCCGAGCAGGGGGCTGACAACGTCGCCCGCCGCCAGATCCTCGACTGCCTACTGGACTCGCCGGGACACGTGGCCGGTCTCATCGACCTCTTCGAGTCTCACCCCAGCCTCGGAGTGGCCATGCCCGCCGCCTGCCACATCGGCCGGCCTCACGGCGGGCCCCAGTGGGACGGCCTGGCCGGCGCGGCCGAGGCCCTGTCCCGGCGGCTCGGCCTGACGGCGGCCCTGGACCCGATCGCCCCGGCGGTGCCGGTCGACGCCATGTTCCTGGCTCGCCCGGAGGCGCTGCGCACACTGAGTGAGGGGGCCAAGGAGCTGGTGCGGATGACCGAGCAGGCAGCCGCCGACCCCGAGGAGTCGGTGCGGCGTCTGCGGCGCGCCCGCGTCGCCGAGGTGCTCGAGCTGCTGACCGTCTACGCGGCCATGTCCAGCGGCTTCCACCCCCGCGAGGTGCTCACCCCCACCTGGGCCGGGTGGCTCTACGGCGCCCTGGCCTACAAGCAGCGGGCCCTCACCGCGGACCTACCGGCCTACACCGACGAACAGGTCAGGTTCCTGCAGGCCCGGTTCGGGCCCCGGGCCGGGCTGGGGCCGAGAATGCGCTCCTACGTCGATGTCCATCACCCTGAGATGGCGGGCGCCCTCAAACCCGCATACCGTTACGTCACTGGTGGGGCGAAGGGCGTCACCGATGGCGTCAAGGGAGCGGCGAGATCCCTCGGCGGGCGTCTGCGCCCCCGGCGATCCGCGCGGCCCGCCTCCGACGCGTGACGGGATCCCGCCCTTCCACCCCTCCGCCTCATCGTGAGACCCCCACCTGTTAGGATTCCGGTCCATGGCACAGACAGTTCTCGTCACTGGAGCCGGCGGCTACATCGGCCGCCACGTCGTCACCGCACTGCTGGAGCGGGGCCTGACTGTCAAGGCCCTCGACCTGCGGCTCGACGGCGTCGACGAGCGGGCTGAGAAGGTTCAGCTGGAGCTCTTCTCCGGGGACACGGACATCTACGATCAGATGGGGCGCCCCGACGTCGTCCTGCACATGGCCTGGCGCGACGGTTTCAAGCACGCCTCCCACGCCCACCTGGACGACCTGGCCAAGCACTTCCACCTGATCGAGAACCTCTACGCCGGAGGCCTGCCCCAGCTCGCCGTCATGGGCACCATGCATGAGGTCGGCTACTGGGAGGGCGCCATCGATGAGAGCTCGCCCTGCGCTCCCGCCTCGCTGTACGGCATCGCCAAGAACGCCCTGCGCGAGGCCACCTTCCTGTCCGCCCAGGCCCACGGCGCCATCGCTCAGTGGATCCGCGCCTACTACATCGTCGGAGACGACAAGTTCGGCAACTCGATCTTCTCCAAGCTCCTGGCCGCCGCAGAGGAGGGGCGCACCACCTTCCCCTTCACCACCGGCAAGAACCGCTACGACTTCATCTCCGTGGACGGCCTGGGCGAGCAGATCGCCGCGATCGTGGACCAGACCGAGGTCGACGGCATCATCAACGCCTGCACCGGCGAACCCATGACCCTGGCCGAGCGCGTCGAGGCCTACATCCGGGACAACGACCTGGGCATCACCCTGGAGTACGGGGCATTTCCGGATCGGCCCTACGACTCACCCGGTGTATGGGGCGATCCGACGAAGATCCGCCGTATCCTCGCATCAAGCGCAAGCTGACGCGTTCGGGTAGACCCGTATCGCCCGCTCTTTCCTCTGCCGCAGTGAGCGGCTCTGAACCACTGTCTAGAAGGGACACCATGGCAACGCTTGGCGAGGACCCGAAGCGACTCGGGATCTTCTTCTTCTTCGACGCCCAGGGCGTCGTGGACTCCTACGTGGAGACTCTGCTCGCCGATATGGTGAAGAACCTCTCCGAGCTGACCATCGTCGTCAACGGCGAGTTGACGGCCAAGAGCTACGCCAAGCTGGGCGCCTTCACGGACAACATCATCCTGCGGGAGAACAAGGGACTGGACGTCTGGGCCTACAAGACGGCCATGGAGAGCCACGGCTGGGAGAGGCTCTCCGAGTTCGATGAGGTCGTGCTGTTCAACGCCACCATCATGGGGCCGGTCTACCCCTTCAAGGAGATGTTCACCGAGATGGCCCGTCGGAACATCGACTTCTGGGGCATTACCTGGTTCCACGAGGTCCCCTTCGACCCCTTCGGCTATGCCGAAGAGGGGTATCTTCCCCGCCACCTCCAGTCCCACTTCCACGCCTACCGCCGCTCCCTGGTCACCTCCAAGGCCTTTCAGGACTACTGGGACGAGATGCCCGAGATCAACGGCTACGAGCAGTCGGTGGGCATGCACGAGGTTCCCTTCACCCAGCGCTTCGAGCGCCTCGGTTTCACCTCCGACGTCTACGTCAACACCGAGGACATGGAGGGCTTCAACTTCAGCCCCATTCTCTTCGCCCCGGTCGAGGTCATCCGGGACAAGCGCTGCCCGATCTTCAAGCGCCGCTCCTTCTTCCGCCCCTACGACGACGTCCTGCGCCAGTCCGTGGGTCAGCCCAGTGCCGAGCTCTACGCCTACCTGCGTGACCACACGGACTTCGATGTCAACCTCATCTGGGACAACGCCCTGCGCTCCATGAACATGGCGGACCTGGTGAAGAACCTCCAGCTCACCTACGTCCTGCCCACGCAGACCGTCACCCGCGAGCCCAAGCGGCAGAAGGTCGCTCTCATCGCGCACCTGTACTACATGGAGCTGGTCGAGCCGACGCTGGAGTACATCCGCAACATGCCCGAGGGCATCGACATCTTCCTGAGCACCTCGAGCCCGGAGAAGGTCGAGCAGGTCAAGGCCGCCTGCCAGGGGCTCCCCTTCAACATCGAGGTGCGCCTCGTGGAGAACCGGGGACGCGACGTCGGCCCCTTCCTCGTGGGGTGGAAGGACGTCGTCCAGAACTACGACGTCGTGTGCTACACCCACGACAAGAAGGTCACCCAGCTCTCCCCGTACTCGGTGGGTGACGGCTTCGCCTACAAGTGCTTCGAGAACCTGCTGCCGACGCGCGACTTCGTCAAGAACGTCATCGCCACCTTCGAGGCCGAGCCGCGCCTGGGCCTCCTGACTCCCACACCGCCGAACCACGCCGACTACTTCCCGGTCTACACCTTGGGCTGGGGCCCGAACTTCGACCGCACCGAGGCACTCCTGCGCGAGCTGGGGATCCATGTCCCCCTCGACCCGGACAAGGAGCCCGTCGCGCCGCTGGGCTCCATGTTCTGGTTCCGTCCCAAGGCCCTCAAGCCACTGTTCGACCACGACTGGCAGTGGGAGGAGTTCCCGCCCGAGCCCTGCGACATCGACGGAACCATCCTGCATGCCATCGAGCGCGCTCACGGCTACGTGGCCCAGGGAGCCGGTTACTACTGCGGCTGGCTCTTCTCCGACTCCTTCGCCCGCATTGAGCTGACGAACCTGTCCTTCTACGTGCGCGACCTCACCTCCGCCATCGCTGACCGCTGGGGCAGGGCCACGGAGACGCAGATGGTGCAGATGATCCAGTCCCCGCCGACGACTCGGCAATGGCTCAAGGGGCGGCTGAATCGGTGGGTTCCGGCGTCCGTCCAGCCGGTCCTCAAGGGGCCGGCCAGACGCGCCTACCGTAAGCTGCGAGGAGCCTAGTATCCGGGTGGTGCTGCGATGCAGGACATGACAACGAAACCGGCTCAACATACGAGGACAAGGACCAGGGTCTTCTACCTGGACCTCATCAGGGCTGTGGCCGCTGTGCTCATCGTCCTCACCCACTTCAACTTTCATCTCAAGGAACACGGGGGCGGGTATGTCCTGACATACGAGCCCTTCGGCATCTATGTGGGTGCCCTGGGCGTCTCCCTGTTCCTCATCATCTCCGGTGCTGCCCTGACGCTCACCTACCGGCGGCCGATCAACCTCAAACGCTTCTACTGGAAGCGCTTCCGCAGCATCTACCCGATGTTCTGGACCGCCTGGGTCCTAGGAACCCTCGCCCTCTTCCTCGCCGCCAATGGCAGACCCCCCAACGCAGGCCCAGTGAAGTCCTTCATCCTTACGGTGCTGGGTATTGACGGACTCGCCCAGGCATTCCGCTTCCGCACGATGTATCTGCTGGGTGAGTGGTTCCTCGGTTTCATCCTCCTGTACTACCTCGTCTTCCCGGTGCTGCTGTGGGCCATTGACCGCTTCCCGGTCATCACCGGAGCCGTGCTTCTCGTGGTCTATGCCGCCACCGTGGTGATCATGCAGCGTTACTTCCCGGCCTACCCCTCCGCCGCGGTGCTGACCACGCGTCTTCCCGAGCTGGCCTTCGGCAGCTACCTCGTCCTGTACATCCGTCGGATCCACGGCGCCGTGGTGGTTCCGGCGGCAGTGGCTCTGGCCGTCTCAGCCATGTTCCCCGGGAGGATCCCCGAGGACGTGGCTACCACGATCGTCGGGATCTCGGTCTTCCTCATCCTCGTGGTGGCCGGCCGCTACGTGGCGATCCAGCCGGTGCGGGCCGTTGTCAGTCTCATCGCCACGTACTCCTACCCGATCTTCCTCGTCCACCATGTGGTGATCGAACAGGTCCTTGAGAAGATCGACGTCGCCGGCTTCTACCCCATTCAGCGCTACATGCTGCTGGCCGCCGAGTGCGTCATCATCTTCGCCCTGTCGGTGGCGCTGGTGAAGGTCACTGATGCCGTCACCGACTTCTTCACCAAGGCATTCCAAGGCATGACCTGGCGGCCCGAGGTCTCCGAGGCTGAACGCTGACCCGCACCGGGGCGGGTCCGGGTGGTTAGCCACAGCCCGCGGTAGTGGCCTACGACCCCTGGGCGTGTCGAAGGCAACGGCATCTGCTGGCACTATTGGCTCCGGCAGCGCTGAGAATAGTGGCGAGGTCGTGGCGTGCCCCGTCAGCGCGCCATCGGCCCGACTCGACAACCCAAGGGAGACTCTCGTGACCCGTACCTGCCTCGTGACAGGTGGTGCCGGATTCATCGGTTGCGCGATCTCGCGTGACCTGGCTGACGCCTTCGACCGCGTCGTGGCCATGGACAACATGCATCCGCAGATCCACCTGTCCCAGGAGCGCCCCGCGGAGCTCGACGATCGCGTGGAGCTGCGCCGCCTGGACGTGTCCGCCGCTGAGGACTGGGACCTCCTCTTCACTGAGGTCACCCCGGACGTCATCGTCCATCTGGCCGCGGAGACCGGAACCGGTCAGTCCCTCACCGAGGCCTCCCGCCACGCGAGCGTCAACGTCGTCGGCACCACCCAGATGCTCGATGCCCTCGTGCGCCACGAGATCCGCCCCGACAAGATCGTCCTGGCCTCCTCCCGAGCCGTCTACGGCGAGGGGCAGTGGGTCGACGCCGAAGGACGGACCTCCTACCCCGGCCAGCGCACCCACGCAATGCTCGAGGCCGGGCAGTGGGACTTCACCGGCCTGACTCCCTTGGTCCAGTCCTCCACCGCCGTCAAGGCGTCCCCGGCCAATGTCTATGCCGCCACCAAGTTCTGCCAGGAGAACCTGGTGACCTCCTGGTGCGGATCCTTCGGCGTCACCCCGGTGCTCTTCCGGCTTCAGAACGTCTACGGCCCCGGTCAGTCCCTCATCAACCCCTACACCGGCATCGTCTCCCTCTTCGCCCGCCTGGCCAGGTCCGGTCGGTCCATCCCGGTCTACGAGGACGGTCAGATCGTGCGGGACTTCGTCTTCATCGACGACGTCGCCTCCGCCATCGTGGCCGGAGTCCTGCGCTCGCCCGCAGCGGCCCTGCCCTACGACATCGGCTTGGGGGAGCGGACCACCATCATGCAGGTCGCTCAGGCCATCGCCGAGCGCTACGGGGCACCCGCCCCGCACGTCACCGGACAGTTCCGCGACGGTGACGTGCGTGCCGCCTGGGCGGATACCGCGCGTGCCCGTCAGATGCTGGACTGGGAGCCGCGAGTCGGCGTCACCGAGGGCATCAACCGCCTGTGCGACTGGATCGACGCCCAGGAAGGGGCGGTTCCACCGATGCCCACCGGCACAGCGAAGGAGGCGTGAGCCTATGCGGCTGTCTCGACTGCTCCGTTCGGAGGATGCCCGTCAGACACTGGACCTCACCCTGCGGCTGACCCAGCGCTCGGTCTCCTCCGAGTTCAAGGGAACGACGCTGGGTCGTCTGTGGTCCTTCATCAACCCTCTGGCCACTATCGCCATCTTCGCCCTCATCTTCGGCGTCGTCTTCCGCGGAGGCGTGGAGCCGGGCCGCAACTCCGGGATCGACTCCTTCGCACTGTGGATCGGCATCGGGGTGCTCAGCTGGACCTTCTTCTCCAGCGGCATCATGACGTCCATGAATGCCCTCGTGAACAACGCGGGGCTCCTCACCAAGGTCTACTTCCCCCGCCAGGTCCTCATCTACTCCGCGGTGCTGTCCCTGGCCGTGGACTTCGCCTTCGAGCTGCTCGTGCTGGTCATCATCGCCATGATCATGGGGGGCCCCGGGGTCCTCCTCATGATTCCGGCGCTGGTCGTCGTCACTCTGCTGTCGGGCATGTTCGCCGTCGGACTGGGGCTCATCCTGTCCATCGCGACCGTCTACTTCCGGGACCTGGGCCACCTGTGGCAGATCTTCAACCAGATCTGGATGTACGCCTCCGGCGTCGTCTTCCCCTTGACCATGCTCAACGGGGTTCAGAACCGCCTGTTCGACGCCGGTTGGCAGATCAACGGAGCTCCGATCCCCATCGCGACGATCGCTCGGCTCAACCCCGCCGAGACCTACCTCGAGGCCTTCCGATCCTGCCTGTACGACTTCGCCCTGCCGTCGCTGCCCGTCTCCCTGGCCTGTCTGGGGTGGGCGGTCGTCATGCTCACGCTGGGCCTGACCTTCTTCCGCCGGCACTCGGCGAGCATCGTTGAGGAGCTCTGAGACTCAAGATGGCTGCATCACATGGAACCTCCGCATCGCCCGCCGTGCGCATTGAGGACGTCTCCAAGCGTTTCAGGATCTACCACCACCGCAACCAGTCCCTCAAGGGCGCCATTCTGCAGCGCAGCCGCGGCGTCTACGAGGACTTCTGGGCGCTCAAGGACATCACCTTCGACATCCCCGAGGGCAAGACCTTCGGGCTCATGGGGCACAACGGATCGGGCAAGTCCACCCTGCTCAAGTGCATCGCCAAGATCCTGGCCCCCGACTCCGGCTCCATCACCGCCCGTGGGCGCATGGCCGCCATGCTGGAGGTCGGTTCCGGCTTCCACCCCGAGCTCTCCGGGCGGGAGAACATCTTCCTCAATGGCGCCATCCTGGGGATGAGCCGTAAGGAGATCGAGGCCAAGTTCGATGACATCGTTGACTTCTCCGGGGTCGGGGAGTTCATCGACCAGCCGGTGAAGAACTACTCCTCGGGCATGTACGTGCGTCTGGGCTTCTCCGTGTCCATCCACGTCGAGCCGGAGATCCTTCTGGTCGATGAGGTCCTGGCCGTCGGAGACATGGAGTTCCAGGAACGCTGCATGGACAAGTTCGCCGAGTTCCGCGAGGACGGCCGCACCGTCGTCGTCGTCTCCCACGGACTCTCACAGATGCGCACCTTCTGCGACGAGGTCGCCTGGCTCGACCACGGCCGGCTCAAGGAGGTCGGAGCGGCCCCCGAGGTCATTGACAAGTACTCAGATATCACCCACGGCGCCAAGAAGGTCAAGGACGGACAAGGCACCCGCTTCGGCAGCGGGGAGGCTCAGATCACGCGGATCGAGCTGCTCGACCGCACGGGCAGGTCTGTGGGCTCCATGCGCACCGGGGACGAGGCCACCATCCGGCTGCACTACCGCTGCGAGGAGACGATCGAGAAGCCCGTCTTCGGCTGCTCCATCGACACCCGTGAGGGCATCTTCGCCTGGGGCCTGCACGGCCTCGACGACGGCTTCCAGCCCGAGACGATCGAGCCGGGAGAGGGGACCGTGGACGTCTCCATCCCCGCGATGATGCTGCGCCCGGGCGCCTACCTCATCTCCGGATCCATCCAGCCCTGGCAGCTCTCCAGCGTCATCGACGCCTACCAGAAGGCCACCTCATTCGACATCGTCCCCGGACCGCGCATGGAGTCCGGGGGCCTGGTGGCCCTGGGCGCTCACTACGAACGGATCTCCCCGTCGCGCCCCATGGTCACGGTTGCCAAGAAGGACTGAGGGCACCGGCGGGGCCGTCGCTCAGCGCCGCCGGATCCTCTTGACGTGCTGTGCCACGGTGCGGAAGAAGGGCTTGACCGTGGCCTCCAGATGGTCGATCTTCGCCTTGGCGTCGTGGAGCTGGACCAGGACCTGCCGGACCGAGAGATGCAGGTCGTACATGCCCTCATGAAGCTTCGCGATCTGGGCGTCCTGCTGCTTCAGCTGCTGCTCGAGCCGGTGGTAGTACTCCGCTGAGACCAGCATGAGTCCCAGGCCGGCCGGCTCGGCCGGACCGTCGGAGGAGCCTGCGGCTCCGTCGCCCTCGAGGGACAGCCGCGTGTAGCGGTCCCGAATGGCGAGGTTGTCGATGCGGTGACGGACGTCGTCGACGACGACGGAGTTGCCCATCGTCTCGTCGGTGGAGTCGCGGTGGTGCCAGTACGCCAGCGGCTCGCCGGCGATGAATCCCACCGGAGAGGTCGCCAGCAGACGGAGGTTGAAGTCCCAGTCGGCCTGGGTCAGCAGGTTGCCGTCCCAGTGACCGATGCGGTCGGCCACCTCGCGGCGAATGAGCTGGGAGATCGGCGGTACGTAGTTGGCCACCATCGTGTCGATGAGGGTCCAGCTCTCCTTGCCCGGTGCCAGCGCCTCTCGCTTGAGCTCGGTCAGGGCCTCGTTGGTGACGGTCTCGAAAATCAGGTCGCAGCTTGCCGCCACGGCACCGTGGCCGGGGTTCTCATCGAGGTGAGCCACGCATGCCGCCAGGAAGCCGGGCTCCCAGGAGTCGTCGTCGTCATGGATGGCGAAGAACTCGCAGGAGGAGACGGCCAAGCCGTCCTCCAGGGCGGCCTCGCGGCCATGGGAGGTCTCGTTGGTGACCACCTGGGTGCGCTCCCGCAGCCATTCGGGTGCGCTCGCCAGGGCCTGGTCCACCGCTTCGCCCTCGCCGGCGTCATTGACGATGACGAGCTCGAGGTCCTGGAAGGTCTGCGCTCCAACCGACTGGACCGCTCTGGTGAGCATCAGGGGACGATTCCGAGTCCGGGTCACCACGGTGACTCGTGGGGATCGTGCGGCTTGTCCAGCCATCTTCGGGGGTCCTCCTTGATCCGATGAGGGGTACGCGGCGTGCGTGGCGATTACTGCCGAAGGGGTCGGGGCGTTCCGACAACGTCCCAGTTATGCAACTGTAGCCGTTGGGTGCGGTCGGCGTAGTCGGTTGCCGCAATCAGTGGTTTCTCGACGGGCGTCTCGCGCGGCCCCTCGAACGCTGACGCAGCTCGCGCGGTAGGCCGGCAACGGCCTGGGCGAGTCCTGTCATCACCGGGCCGCGCTGCGGTCCCCGCAGGGCCCGCACCACCGTGCGGGCCAGTGCCTGCATCACCACCGGGGCCGGGCTGTGCGCGGCGGCCGTCAGGATCCGGTTGCGGGTGTTGACCCGGATGAACATCGCTGAGCCGGTACCCGAGGAGGAGGCGTGCTCGTGGAGTACCACTGCCTCGCGCACGTAGACGACTCGCCAACCGCGCTCGCGCAGGCGCCAGGACAGGTCCGTGTCCTCGTAGTACATGAACAGGTCCTCGCGGAAGCCGCCCAGGGCCTGCCACGCCTCGCGTCGGATCGCGCAGGCCCCCCCGCACAGGCCGAAGACCTCACTGGGGGAGTGCTCCTGCCCGGCAGGCACCAGCCAGTCGCGGTCGTAGCCATTGCCGGAGGCGTCCACCTGGTTGCCCGTGGAGTTGACCAGGACCTCACCCTCGCCGCGGGCGGCGGCCTCGTCACTGACACGCGTCCACCTGCCGGTGCGTGGTGAGACGAGCGCGTCCTGCCGACCCTGAGCGGCGGGCTTCCAACGGCCGGCCAGCAGGATCCGTGCCGTGGCCGCTGCCGGAGCCGTTGCGGATGGCGGATCGCTCAAGGTCCTCAGGAGCGCCTCGAGGAAGTCGGGCTCGGCCACCGCGTCATTGTTGAGCAGGACCAGGACATCCTCAACCATGCCCTGGGCACCGAGGTTGACTCCGGCGCCGAAGCCCAGGTTCTCGCTCGACTCGACCACCGTGAGCCCCTCCCGGCGAAGCCGCTCGACCGAGCCGTCGCCGGAGGCGTTGTCCACGACGACGAGCACGTCCCCGTCTCCCAGCTGCTCACGGATGGAGCGGGCCGCCCGGATCGTCAGCTCGGCCTGGCGCCAGTTGACGATGACGATGCGAGCTGAGGGACGCCTGACGGGCTGCGTCACACCGCACCCCCGATGAGGGCGTGGTAGACCTCCGTGTGCGCAGCGGCGCAGGCCTCCCAGGTGAAGGTCCGGGCGCGCTCGCGGCCGGCCTCGGCCAGCTCGTCGTGCTCCGGACCGACGGCCCGGGCGAGCCTGCCCGCGATCTCGTGCGGTGAGGCGGGGTCGGCCAGCAGGCCGGTCTCCCCGCACACCTCGGCCATGCAGGTCCCGGTGCTGGTGACGACGGGGGTCCCGTAGGCCATGGCCTCCAGGACCGGCAGACCGAAGCCCTCCCAGATGGAGGGGAAGCAGAAGGCGCGGGCGCCGCAGTAGGCGGCCGCCAGCTCGTCGTCATCGAGCCTGCCGGTGACGTGGACCCGATCCCCCAGCCGGGTCAGCAGCTCGCGCTCGGCGGCGTCGTCGCCCCACCCGGCCGGACCGACGAGGACCAGGTCGAGGTCGCCGGCGTCGTCGTGCTCCTCGATGAGGAGGGCGAAGGCCCGCAGCAGTCCCAGCAGGTTCTTGCGCGGCTCGCGCGTGCCCGTCCACAGGATGTAGTCGCGCGTGAGGCCCCGGGTGGCCCGGAAGTCCCCGATCTGCTCGTCGCTGACGGGACGAGTGCGCACCCCGTGCGGAATGACATAGAGGCGAGCGGCATCGATCCCCGCCGCGATGCAGTCGTCGGCAGTGGCCTGGGAAGGGACGATGATGGCGCTCGCCTCGGCGATGACGCGCTCCAGGGAACGGCTGAAGTAGGCGTTGCCGCGTGCGGTGAAGTGCTCGGGCGCGCGCAGGAAGGCCAGGTCGTGCACGGTGACGGCCAGCGGCAGCGAGGTGGGGGGCAGGGCCCAGGTCGTGGCGTGAATGAGCTGGGCGCCGGGCAGGATGGACTCGGCCCGTGGCAGTCCCAGGCGGTTCCAGGACTCGTACAGGGCGGCGCGCGGCAGGTGGGACGAGCGCATCGGCATGGGCGGCAGGCCCGTCTCCCTGGGCGACGGCGCCGCCTGGTGGCGGGCGGTGATTCCGGCCACGGGCACCTGCCGGGCGCGCAGGGCCCGGGACAGCTCGACGATGTAGGTGCCCGAGCCCCCGGGGACGGGCTGCCACAGCTGCTCCACCACCATGCCCACCCGCGGGCCGCGGGGACGAACAGGGCGGCGGGAGCCGTTGACATCGGACGTAGCCGTGCGGGAGTCGGAGGGGGAGGAAGGGACCGGGGAGTGCGCCGGGCGGGAATGATCTGCGCTCATGGGCTCAGAGTACGGGGTGGCCGCTCGCGGCGCGGTAGCCTGCCGTCATGAAGGTTCTTCTTGATGCGACGGCGATCCCGGCTGATCTCGGAGGTGTGGGGCGCTATGTCGATGACCTCGTGCCCGAGCTCATCGCCTCAGGCGTCAACCTGGCCATGGCCGTCCAGCAACGGGATGTGGCGCACTTCTCCGCCAAGGTGCCTCGTGCCCACCTCTTCCCGGTCTCGCAGTCCATGGAGTCGCGCGGCGCCCGAATGGCCTGGGAGCAGACGGGGCTGCCTGCCCTCATTCATCGGATCCGCCCCGATGTCCTGCACTCGCCTCACTACACCTTCCCGGCCCTGCACCAGGTGCCCGTGGTCGTCACCCTTCACGACGCCACGTTCTTCTCCCACCCGCAGGCGCACTCGCCCTTCAAGCAGAAGTTCTTCACCAGCGCCATCCGCCGGGCCGTGCGTCGGGCCGACGCGCTCGTCGTGCCCTCCCAGGCCACTTGTGACGAGACCATTAAGTACGTCGGCGGCAGCCCCGAGCGCTTCCACGTCGCCTACCACGGCGTGGACACCTCCATGTTCCATCCGGTCGATGACGCCGAACGGGCCCGCGTGGCCGCCTCCCTCGGCCTGGAGGGCAAGCGCTACATCGGTTTCCTGGGGACCCTCGAGCCCCGCAAGAACGTTCCCAACCTGGTGCGCGCCTGGAGGGCGGTCTTCCATGACTCCGACGACGCCCCGGCCCTGGTCCTGGCCGGAGGACCCGGCTGGGACGCGGACATCGAGCCCGCCCTGGCCGAGGTCCCCCCGAACCTGAACGTTCTGCGGCCCGGCTACCTGCCCCTGGAGGATCTGCCCGGGTTCCTGTCCGGATGCGAGATCCTGGCCTACCCCTCCATCGGCGAGGGCTTCGGCCTGCCGGTGCTTGAGGCCATGGCCTGCGGGGCCGCCGTCCTCACCACCCGCGAGCTGAGCCTGCCGGAGGTCGGTGGCGACGCCGTGGCCTACTGTGGATCGGATGCTCAGGCCATTGCCCGGGCCCTCGTGGTCCTGGACGCCCAGCCCGAGCGGCGTCGGGCTCTGGGAGCCGCCGCCCTCCAGCGGGCCGCCGAGTTCACCTGGAAGGCCTCCGCCCAGGCGCACGTCGAGGCCTACCGCGCCGCCATGGCGCGCTGACGCCTCGTGCCCTTCGATTGACGGTCTCTTTCACTGCAGCGTGCTCGTGTAGGCTTCACTGGTAGGTCACTCCTATGTGGGACTTCGGCGAGACGACGCCTGGCGGGAAGGAAAAGACGGCCAGTGAACGAGAGCATGCCTCTGCAGACTGAGGGGACCTCCCTCCCATGTGCCGGGCGCGAAGAAGGGCAGACGCGCTGCCGCGTTCTCGTCGCCGGCGCCAACGGACAGCTGGGGCGTGCGCTCATGGCGCTCCTGCCACAGGCGGGATTCCAGCCCACCGGCGTCGATCTGCCGGAGGTGGACATCTCTGACACGGCCGCCATGTCCGCCTGGGACTGGTCCGGCTACGACGTCATCATCAATGCCGCCGCCTGGACCAATGTGGACGGGGCGGAGACCCCTGAGGGCCGCCGTCTGTCCTGGCGAGCCAATACGGTGGGGCCGGTCAATCTGGCTCGGGCGGCCACCCAGCACGGCCTGACCCTGGTGCACATCTCCACCGAGTACACCTTCGACGGCGCCACACCGGTTCACACCGAGGAGGAGACCCCCTCGCCGCTGGGGGTCTATGGGCAGTCCAAGGCCGCAGGGGACGCCGCCGTCAGCGTCTGCCCCCGCCACTACCTGGTGCGCACCTCCTGGGTGGTGGGCGATGGGAAGAACTTCGTCAAGACGATGCTCTCCCTGGCTGAGCGCGGCATCGCGCCGAGTGTCGTGTCCGACCAGACCGGCCGCCTCACCTTCGCCTCCGACCTGGCCGCGGGGATCATCCACCTCATTTCCTCGGGCGCCGATTACGGCACCTACAACCTCTCCGGCGACGGTCCGATCCTCTCCTGGGCCGATATCGCCAAGCGGGTCTATGAGCGTGCCGGACACAGTCCCGACGAGGTCACGTCCGTCACCACCGAGGAGTACTACGCCGATCAGGAGGGGATCGCCCCGCGGCCGCTGAGCTCTGCCCTGGATCTTTCCAAGATCAAGGCCACGGGCTTCACCCCGGCCGACTCCTCGGAGCGCCTGGAGGCTTATCTTCGGGAGCTCCTGTAGGTTGAATCCGACCGGATTGCAATCCCTAGTCCCTGTTTCCCGTCGGAGATCAGCATGAGACGTGAGCTCGCAAAATACTTACGACTGCCGACTTCAGTCCGCTCTGCGACTTCAGTGGCGTCGCCGCGGCGATCGGCACTGATCGCTGGGCTTCTCCTATTCCTCATGCTGCTCACCGGGCTTGGGTGGGCGGTGTCCTCGCCAGTACAGGGCTCTCCTGACGAGGACTATCACCTGGGTAGCATTTGGTGTCCGCGTCCGGCGGACGGGTCATGCAGGATGGATACGGTCAATGGTAAGCCAGTGGTTCGTGTCCCCATCGCGGTGGCCAGCGATGTCGTGGAATGTTATACCTTCAAATCGAGTATTTCTGCGGGGTGTGTGCCTGGATATCAGGACTCCGAGATAGGGTGGTCGGCGCGTTTTGACAACGGCGCCTACCCGGTTGGCTATTACCACTTTCATCATCTCTTCGTCGGGCATGACGTGCAGACCTCGGTGCTGGTCATGCGCGGGGTCAATGTGCTGATCGCTGTCACTCTTCTGGGGGCAATCGGCTTCTGTGCTCCCCAGAGGCTGAAGCGACCGCTGATCGGGGCGGTCGCAGCCTCGTGGATCCCCATGGGGGTCTATTTCATCTCCTCCGTCAATCCCAGTTCATGGTCCATCTCAGGGCTTCTGGTGTATACCTCGGCGCTGTATCTGGCAACTCAACAGGAAGGGCGTCCCCGCAGCATCCTGCTGCTCTGTGCCGTGACTGGTGCCGTCATGTGCCTGACATCTCGGTATGATGCGGCCTTCTTCCTTCTTATTGTTGGCCTCGCCCTGCTCTTCAGTGTGCGATGGACTCGTCGGAGATGGCCGGAGCTGTGCGTTCTTGTCGGGGCGGCTGTCGTCGGTTCCATTGTCTTCACGTCATCGTCCCAGACGTCTAAAGTCGCTTACTTCTCCCGTGTCGCGAATTTGATGGATTCGGTTGTTGGGAAGTCCTTGTTGGTTCTTCTTGTTATCGGTCTTGCTCTGATTTTCGCTGTGCGGCGGGCTCGGCGATGGTGGCGAGAGCTGTGTGTTGCTGCCGGAGTCGTTGTCTTCGTATTCTTCACCTTCATGTCGTCGTTGCAGGTGTCCAGGGTCTCTATCTTCTCCCGGCTTGAGGAGCCGGCTCATTCTGCTGCTGAACAGTCTTTCTTCGAGAAGCTGATCGTCGGGATAGAGACCGCACCGAAGTATCTTGGCGGGTTCTGGGGGCATGCGTGGAGCCCGGGTTGGTATGATGTTCCTTTGCAGATCCGCAGCCCCCATATGTTGACTATTATGGCGGCGGGAGCATTTGTGGCAGTGTCTCTTCGTCGTGGCGGGTGGCGCAAGTGGGCGGCTCTAGCGGTCCTCGTGGTGACGATGATCGGGCTCCCGGCGGTGTTCTACGCGAACGGTGCCATGAATCCTATCGAGGAGTACCAGGCCCGATATCTCTTCCCGATGCTGGCGCCCACCTTCTTCCTCATGCTGTCCATTGATCAGGATGAAAGGGAATGGTTCACGGCCCCGCAGGCCGTCTGGGTCTTCATCTGCGGGGCGGTCTGCCAGGCGATCAGCCTGCATACGCTGATCATGCGGTATGTTCACGGGAACAGGGAGCCCTGGGAGTTCAATCTCAACAAGGAGATCGAGTGGTGGTGGAACGTACCCGTGCCACCGATGACGGTCTGGTTCCTCACGACATGCGTTGCCACCGCGGCATTGGGGATCGCCGCGGCGCTGCTGACGCGTACAGCCGATCAGCAGGAGTAGCCGGCTCTCCGGCGTCCTCGTCAGGAACGGGGTCGTGTAGTCGAGTCGACGCTGAAGGCTGCGGGCGGGCGGCACCAGCTGGTGCCGCCCGCCCGCAGTACTGGTTCAAGGAGCCGGCGTCGGATGCTCCGGTGGCCGTTCAGGCCTGCTGGTGCTCCAGCAGGCCCAGGAGGTAGGCGCCGTAGCCGGACTTGACCAGGGGCTCGGCACGCCGGCGCAGCCCCTCGTCGTCGATGAAGCCCATGCGCCAGGCGACCTCCTCGGGGGCGCCGATATTGAGTCCCTGACGGTGCTGGACGGTGCGGATGAAGCTGGTGGCGTCGGCCAGGGAGTCGAAGGTACCGGTATCGAGCCAGGCGGTACCACGGGGGAGGACCTCGACGGTGAGCCTGCCGGCCTCCAGGTAGGTGCGGTTGACGTCGGTGATCTCGTACTCGCCGCGGGCGGAGGGCTTGAGGTTCCCCGCGATCTCGACGACGTCGTTGTCATAGAAGTACAGGCCGGGCACGGCGTAGTTGGAACGGGGACGGGCGGGCTTCTCCTCGATGGAGATGGCCTTGAAGTCCTCGTCGAACTCGACGACGCCGTAGGCCGTGGGGTCGGCAACCTGGTAGGCGTAGACGACGCCGCCGTCGGGGTTGGTGTGACGGCGCAGCTGCGTGCCCATGCCGGGGCCGTAGAAGATGTTGTCGCCCAGGACCAGGGCGGCACTCTCGGAGCCGATGAAGTCGGCACCCAGGACGAAGGCCTGTGCCAGGCCGTTGGGCTCCTGCTGAACCGTGTAGGACAGGTTGACGCCGAGCTGGGAGCCATCGCCCAGGAGGCGGTGGAAGGAGGGGGCGTCATGAGGGGTGGTGATGATGAGGACGTCCTGGATCCCGGCGAGCATGAGGGTGCTCAGCGGGTAGTAGATCATCGGCTTGTCATAGACGGGCACCAGCTGCTTGGAGGTCCCCAGTGTGATCGGGTTGAGTCGTGTGCCGGAGCCTCCGGCCAGAATGATTCCTCGCATGCCCCAAGCATGACCCATCCGGCCCTCGAGTGGCACCAGGATCGGGCGAATCCGGGGTGCATGTCCGTGGCGCGCGGCACGTTCGGCTCGTGCGGCCGCGTCCCTGAGGTACTGGTGCGGCGGCGCCGTTAGACTCCGTCAACAGGGCTGCGCCGAGGTGGCGACGCCGATATCGGGACTGACACGTGCGGAAGGGACTGTTCATGGGGCAGATCGAGCTGGGCAAGCCGCTCGCGATCGAGAAGACGCCGATTCCGGGATTCCTGCGGATCGACCTGACTGTTCACGGGGACAACCGCGGCTGGTTCAAGGAGAACTGGCAGAGGGAGAAGATGCTGGCCCTGGGGCTGCCCGACTTCGGTCCGGTTCAGAACAACATCTCCTTCAACAATGAGGTCGGGGTGACCCGGGGTATTCACGCCGAGCCCTGGGACAAGTTCGTCTCTGTGGCCACCGGCCGGGTCTTCGGAGCCTGGGTGGACCTGCGCGAGGGGCCCTCCTTCGGGTCCGTCTACACCTGCGAGATCGACCCGTCGGTGGCGGTGTTCGTGCCTCGGGGCGTGGGCAACGCCTACCAGACGCTGGAACCCAATACTGCCTACACCTACCTGGTCAACGACCACTGGTCGGCCGACGCCCAGTACACCTTCCTCAACCTGGCCGACGAGACGGCGAATGTGCCCTGGCCGATCGCGCTGAGCGATGCGATCCTCTCCGACAAGGACAAGGCGCACCCCCGCCTGGCCGACGTCACGCCCTTCCCGGCTCCCGGGGCCAAGGCCTAGGACGCGCCACCGTACCGGTACGGTAACAAGGGCTAGGACGTGCCTGAGAGTCGGTACGGTGAGGCGCTATGAGACGACTTGAGCCCGCCCGCCAGCAGTACGCCTGGGGGTCGACCTCCGCCATTCCCGCGCTCCTGGGTGTGGCCGACGACGGCGCCCCGTGGGCCGAGGCCTGGTACGGCTCCCACCCGGCCGGTCCGGCCCAGGTCGCTGAAGGCGGTTCTCTGTCCGATCTCATCGACGCCGAGCCGGAGCGTCTCCTGGGTGAGGACATCATCTGGCGCTTCGGGCGCCGGCTGCCCTTCCTCCTCAAGCTCATTGCGCCCGAGCAGCCACTGTCCCTCCAGGTCCACCCCAGTCAGGCCCAGGCCGCTGAGGGCTACGCCCTGGAGGAGGAGGCGGGCATCGCCCTGGACCACCCCTCCCGCAACTACAAGGACACGAACCACAAGCCGGAGATGGTCCTGGCCCTCACCCGTTTCCAGGCCGTCGCCGGTTTCCGGGCCCCGCGCCGCGCCGTCGAGGTCCTCGCCGGCCTGGACAGCCCTCTGGCCCGCAGGATGCGCCGCACCCTGCGCCTCAACCCCACCCGCTACGGCATCAGGCAGGTCTTCTCCGACGTCGTCTCAGCCGCCACGCGTCCGAGTCCCCAGGAGATCGACGCCCTTGTCACTGAGATCGCAGCCAGGTTCGAGGCCGGCACGTCCCCGTCGCTGCGAGTGGACTCCAACGTCGTGAAGATGGCGGGTACCTTCCCCGGGGACCCCGGCATCGCCGCTGCGCTTCTGCTCAACCCGGTCACCCTGCAGCCCGGTGAGGCGCTGTTCGTGCCCGCGGGAAGCGTTCACGCCTACATCTCCGGTCTGGGCGTGGAGGTCATGGCCTCCTCCGACAACGTGCTGCGCGCCGGACTGACCGCCAAGCACATCGATGTCCCCGAGATGCTGGCCTGTGTCGACTACGTGGCGGCGCCGCCGGTGCGCCCGGCCCCCGAGTACCTGTCTCGCGCGACTCGGGCTTACTACGCGCCGGTGGATGACTTCGAGCTCATGGTGACCACCGTGGTGGCCGCCGACGGCCGCCTGCCGGTCCCCGGACGGGGACCACGCATCCTCCTGGCCGTCGAGGGCGCCATGACGCTGGTGACCCAGGCCGACTCGCAGACGCTCGCCCAGGGCGAGGCGGTGTTCGTCGGTGCCGACGAACGCAGCCTCTCCGTTGAAGGGGAGGGCACCCTTGTCCAGGCCGATGTCCCCTGACCCCGGTGCTCAGTGGGGCTGAGCCCCGCCGGTCCACTCGGTGATGCCTTCCTGCCGGATGGCGGTCGCGGCGATGTCGTCACCCGCCTCGGGGGTGAGAATCACCGCTGTGCGCCCCGAGCGCCAGGCGACCAGTACTTCCTGGAGCATCTGGGCGGTGTCGGCATGGCGCACCAGGGCAGCACGTGAGGCGGACCGGTTGTCGGCTCCTGCGGTTCGGCAGGACGCCTCGACCTGGGCCACCAGCTGGGCGCGCGTCAGGGACGTGGGTCGTGGATCTGACGGGGAAGTGCCCGCAGGTCCGCCCTGAGCCGCAGGCGCAGCGGGATCGGAGGAGAGGACGCCGCGGTCACCGAGGTCGCTGAGACACATCAGGTCAGCAGCGGCGCTTACCGGAGTGAAATGGTCGGGATAGTGCATGAGGTCGGCGGCGCCGTCGAGTACGAGGGCGGGCAGCTCTCCCGGCCAACGCAGCGCCAGCGAGGCTGGAGGGACCAGTACCTGTGCCTCGGCCTCATCGCAGAGGTCCTCCGGGGTGAAGGCCACACTCAGCTCGGGGACGAGGCCGGCGGCGCTGATCTCCTCACTGCTTCCCAGGAGCACACTGCGCCCCGCCATCCACGTACCGCACGCCCAGGCGACGGTCCGCCAGTGCGGAGGAAGCCCCACATGGACTCCGTCACCCTGCACTGACTCTGCTGTGATCAATCCCGCGATCTTCGCCATCCACATGGACAGGACGTGTCCGGTCAGCTCGACTCGCTCGTCGATTCGATAACAAATGAGCCACGGCCTGTCGGCATCCTGAGGGCCGGGGAGCAGCGGGAGCAGGGGGTCGCGCATGACTCTGATTGAAGCAGATCTACTGACTATCAGGAAACTCCCTGGTGGCATCCAGCCGGTCGGGGCAATATGGAAACGTGCGCCAGGCACCCTGAAATTCTCTGAAATTCCGTGTGTATTCCCGCTGTCAGCCAGGCAGTGGGAGCCTCCCAGGGGATTTGTAGGAAGTCGACATATGGTGGCGACCAGATGGGGTTATTCCTTGAGATATCAAGGAATGATGTCGGTGGTCACGAGAGGGTGAAGTTTCCCTCGGTGGCTTGACTGGCCTTGTCTCACACGCATGTAATTCTTACTGGCAAGAAGCTCGGATCGAAGGGAGGCCGGCATGTGGAACATCCTCGGCGACGGCCCACTGAAGCACCCGGAGGAGCCTGACGCGGAAGTACTGTCGCTCCTTTTTGGTGGCGGTGACGACGTCGATGAAGGTCCTCTGGCATGGCAGGAGCGCGCTCTGTGCGCTCAGACGGACCCGGAGGCGTTCTTCCCTGAGAAGGGTGGTTCCACACGCGAGGCCAAGCGAGTCTGTGCGACTTGTGAGGTTCGTGAGGAGTGCCTCGAGTACGCCCTCGCCAACGATGAGCGCTTCGGTATCTGGGGCGGTATGTCGGAGCGCGAGCGGCGCAAGCTCAAGCGTCGCGCAGTATGACCCGCACCGGCTCCACACAGGGAGCCAGTCGGGTAGGAGCCCTGGCCGTCGTCGTGTCGGCCGGGGCGAGCCCGTTTCTGGCGCAGACACTGTCCGCGATCACCGCACAGACCTGTGCGCCCGACGTCGTTCTCGTCGTCGATGTCGCCTCGCGAGCCAACGGGCTGGGGGACGGGACCCCGATCGAGGAGCTTGTTGAGAGGTCGGGACTGGACGCCGTCACCGCAGTGCGCGTCGTCAGGGCCAAGGAGGCCAAGAGCTTCGGAGACGCCGTCTCCCGGGGGCTGGCCGCCTATGCCGGACTCGTCGCCGCCGGCAACCGCAAACGCCGTAGTCCGGAGGCTGTCGACGGCGTAGAGGATCCAGACAGTGAGGCCACCTCGAGCGGGCCGCGCACCTCGGTGCGGGACCTTCTGCTGTCAGGCTCCGGTCCCATCACCGGCCCCACCGGAGCACTCTCACCGATCACCGCCTACGAGCAGCGGCTCGTCGCGCCCACCGAGGCCACCCCGGAGATGCCGGAGCACCAAGTGTGGTTCTGGCTGCTTCATGACGACTCCGCTCCTGCTCAGGACTGCCTCGAGCGGCTCCTCACTGCTGCGACCAATGCGCGCTCCGTGGGAGTCGTCGGTCCCAAGCAGGTGGGCTGGGACAACCCCGAGCTGCTCCTCGAGGTCGGGCTGCGCGCCACCGCCTCGGCCCGTCGCGCCAACGACATCGTCCCCGGCGAGGTCGACCAGGGCCAGCACGACGACCGCAGCGATGTCCTGGCCGTGGGAACGGCCGGCGCCCTCGTCGACCGGGCCGTGTGGGAAGAGATCGGCGGCATCGCCCCGTGGCTCGGCCCCTTCGGCGACGGTCTGGAGTTCTCACGTGCCGCGCGCCTGGCCGGATACCGCGTCATCGTCGAACCCACCGCCGTCATCCGCCACCGACGGGCCTCCTACCAGGGGCTCCGCCGCCCCGCATCCGTCTCGCACTCCTCCAGTGCGCAGCCCCGTACCGATGCCGAGGCCATCGCGGTCAAGCTCCCCGAGCCCGACCCGGAGAGATCCTTCCGGGCTCGGCGCAGTGCCCAGCTCACCAACTGGGCGGCCTTCTCCACCCGCCCCATCGGTCTGCTGCTGACCTGGTTCGTCGTTCTCGGACTGATGCGGGTCGTGTGGCGACTCGCATCCAAGGCACCGGCGCTCGCCCGTGACGAGCTCGCTGCGGCTCTGACCGTGGCCGGACGTGGCCGACGGATCAGAGCGGCCAGACGCCGGCTCGCCCAGCACACCAAGGTGCCCGCATCCGCGCTGGGGCGTCTCTACGCGACGTCGGCCGAGATCCGTGGGGTGCGTCGTGACCGCACCCGCCAGGAGCGCGAGCGTCGTGCCCGAGCGGCAGCCCCCAGTGAGCTCGAGCTGCGTGAGCTGGCCGCATTGGCCCGTAGCCGGCGCCGCACCCTGAGCGCGGTCATGGTGCTGGTGCTGGCGCTGAGCACCTTCGGCCTGTCCCGACTGCTGCTCACCCGCTCCATCACCGGTGGGGCTCTGCCCCTGTTCAGCGGCGGCTGGCGTCAGATGTGGGACACCGCCTGGAGCACCTGGATCGCCACGGCGGACGGCTACCCGGGCGGCGTCACCCCGTTCCTGGCCATCCTGGCCGGGCCGGCGGCTCTGGGGCGGCTGGTGGGGGTGGAGACCAGCGCGCTCATCAGTGCTCTGATACTCCTGGCCGTGCCCCTGGCGGCACTGGGGGCATGGTTCGCCGCCGGCACGATGACCCGGAAGGTGGCTCTGCGGGCCTGGGCCGCGCTCGTGTGGGCGTTGGCTCCCAGCCTCCTGCTCTCCCTGGGACAAGGACGTCTCGGCGCTCTCCTGGTCCACCTCGTCCTTCCCTGGGCGCTGCTTGCCCTGGCCCGCGCCGTGGGCGCCGACCGGCGGGACCTCGTTCTGTCCGGGCTGGTGGGTGCCCACCTGCTCACTGATGAGGAACGCGCCGAGCTCGACCGCTTCTCCACCGAGAGGGTCGCTGATCTCGCCCACCTGGACGAGGAGGCGCAGGCCGTCTCGAGCGTCCAGGACGCCACCGAGTCCTCGCAGGAGGGGGACGCTGAGAAGGCGCCCGCCTCGGATGACGCCTCGGTGGGCGCGGCTGCGGAGCCGAGCACCACGAGTGTGACGGCCTCCGCCGATACTGAGGCCGGGACCTCGGGCGATGACACTCATGACCGTGGTGAGGACGAGGCGGAGGCCGGTCGAGCGGCCTCCGCCCTGGCGACCGCGCGCGAGGTTCTCGAATCCCTCAATGCCCCCGACCCGGCCGCCCCGGAGGCCGAGGTCGACCTGCCCTCCACCGAGAAGTACGGGTACGGGTCGGCGACGGCCGCCGCTGTCGCGGGACTGCTGCTGAGCGTCGTCGTCGCGGCCGTCCCGGCCACCGCGGCCGTGCTGACCGTCATCATCCTGCTGCTGTCCGTGACCACACGACGCGGGTTCAAGCTCATCCTCACCCTGGTTCCCATGCTGGTCACCGCCGCCCCGGCCTGGTGGGGCGCCTGGCGCCTGGGCCAGAGGGCCGGTTGGGCCGAGGGGGTTCGGCTGCTGCTGACCGATATCGGCCTGCCCGTCTCCGCACCGGCACCGAGCAGTCTCGACCTGCTGGCCGGCTCTCCCGTGGACCTGAACGCCCTCGTCACCTCGGGGCCCTGGAGCGCTCTGCTCCGGGTAGTGCTCGCGCTGGTCCCGGTCCTCGGCGTCGTCGGTCTGTTCGTCTCCCGACGCGTCCGGGTGGCCCGCACCGGCATCCTCCTGGCCCTGGGCGGCCTCGTCCTGGCCGGGCTCTGCCTGCGCACCCCGACCGGGTTGGGCCCGGACGTCGCCGGAGGCGGCCTGGCCCCCGTCAACGGCTGGGCCGGGGCCGGTCTCTCCCTGGCGCTGAGCGGTTTCCTCACGGCGGCCCTGACCGCGGGCGAGGCCATCTTGACCCTGATCGGACAACGGGCCGGAGGCGGCCGTCGAGCCCTGGAGCGCCGGAGTCGGAAGGACACCGACGCGACGTCCTCCACGGCCGCCGACACGAAGGCGAGGCGGGCGGGATCACGTCGACTCAGGGCGGCCTTCACGACCGCGGCCTGTCTCGTCCTGCTCGCCCCGGTGGTGGTCGGCGCCGTCTGGTCCTACCAGGCCCACCGCGGCAGCAACCCGCAGGTCCTGGCGCTGCACTCCACGCCCCAGCAGATCCCGCTCATCGCCGAGCAGTTCCAGGGGTCGGGGGCGGCTGGCAGGGTCCTCAGACTCACCTCCACCCCTCAGGGGCTCCAGGCCACCATCTGGCGCGGGCCCGGCACCCAGATCAGCGATGTCCTGCCCGGAGCGGTCAATATCGAGGCGCGCACCCGTGCCGCGGGGGCCCTGGCCGCCCCCGGATTCAAGCCCACCAGGGACGGGCAGGGGAAGGGGCGCAGCCTCACCTCCTCCGCTCAGGCTCTCGTCCTGGAGGACCCGGCTGACGCCGAGCTCGCCCAGATCGTCACCCGCGCCACCGCCGGCCAGGACAAGGGGGCCGCCGATGCTCTGGCGGCCCACGGCATCGCCGTCGTCCTGCTCGATCACAAGGAGGGTGACGCCGTCACCGCCGAGGCCCGTGTGGGCCTGGCCTCGACGCCAGGACTGGAACAGCTCGCCCAGACCACTTCGGGCAACTCCTGGCGGGTCACGTCTTCGGCGCACCCCGACTCGGCCCGCCTGAGCCTCGTCGACGCCGGAGGCGAGGTCACCCCGGTCGCCTCCACCGGTACCGGCTCGGGGACCCGCACTCGGATCCCCGCTGGATCGGGCGCCCGAACCCTCGTTATGGTGGAGCGGGCCGACGCCGGCTGGAGCGCCACCCTCGATGGTCGGCGCCTCGAGGCCACAACGGTCCCCACCCAGGACGGCAGCTGGAAGCAGGGCTTCGCCGTCGGCTCCGAGGGCGGGGAGCTGGTCGTCACCCACACCCGCAAGTCCACCGCCGCCGCGACCTACACGATCTGGGCCGTCTGGGCTCTGACCCTGGTGGCGGCACTGCCCCTGCGACGCGGAAAGGAGATGGCCTCATGACTCAGCCCCGTGAGGACGACACCGACAGCCAGCAGGAGTCGCAGGACACGTCTGAGTCCCGGCCCCCGGAGCACGAGTCGATGAGCCCGGGCCCGGATCAGGCGGACGACGAGACCGCCACCGTGGACGAGGTCGAGGACGAGTCCGCCGGCGGTCCCGTGAGCCAGGATCAGGACACGGACAGCGCCTCCGCTGATCCTGCCGAGGATGGCGCCGGCACTGACGACGAGGAGACGGCCGATACCGGCGACGCCGCCCAGGATGACGCCCACGCGGACGACGAGGAGACGGCCGACACGGACGACTCCTCCTCCAAGGCCCCGGACACTGCCGAGCCCGACACCCCCTCTAAGAAGCGTCGGAGGGGCTCCGGCAGCTCCAGGCGACACCGCCGGCCGCTGGGACAGACGGTCGCTCGCGGCGTCGGCATCCTGACCTCGGTCGCGCTCGCCGCTGCCGTCGGAGGCGTCGCCTGGTGGGAGCACGCCGCACCGACCACACCGACCCCGCAGCTGCAGGCCCTGAGCCTGGCCCAGCCCGGAGGCGCCACCACCTACGTGTGCCCGCATGCGCCCACCAATACGTTGCGGGGCACCGACGTCGGCGCCATGGACTCCACCACCGCCATCGTTCCCGCGAAGGGAAGCGGGGCCGCCCAGTCGGCCACCTACGCGGGTCGGAGCGTTCCCACCGACACCGTCACCTCGATGAACAGCGCCGAGGGCGGCATCCTCGCCCTCGTCCCCGCTGACGGCCGGGTGGCCAACGCCGTCGGATCGGTGACGACTCTGACCAAGAGCGGTGACCTGCGGGGGCTCACCGCGGCTCCCTGCACCCAGCCGGCCGCCATGTCCTGGATCGTGGGCGGCTCCATCGCGGCGGGCTCGTCGGCCGAGCTGCGACTGACCAACCCCGGCGTCACCCCCGCCACCGCGAAGGTCACCCTCTACGGATCCATCGGCCGACTCAGCCTGCCCAGCAACGGGGAGGTCACCGTGCCCGCGGGCGGCTCCTCCTCCCTGGCCCTGGAGACGAAGGGCAGCCAGGACCCGCGTATCGCCGTATCCGTCGAGGCCGACGGCGGCTCCGTGGTGCCCGCGCTCGTCACCGAGTCCCTCGACGGGGAGACCCCCGCCGGCACCGACGTCATCACCCCGGGAGCCGCCCCGGCCACCGACCTCGTGATCCCCGGCGTGGAGATCGTCGAGCCCGCCTCACAGGGCGAGGTTCCCCAGGCCAAGACCGGTGCCGACTCCTCCGACACCCCGGCCGTGCGCATCGTCAATCCTGGACAGGCCCCGGCGACCGTGTCGGTGACCATGCTCGGCAAGGACGGGGCCCGCTCGCTGAGTGGGGCGCAGTCCGTGACCATTGACGCCGGCTCCGTCTTCGACATCCAGCTGGCCGGTGTGCCCGCAGGCACCTACGGTGTGCAGGTCACCTCGAGCACGCCGGTGGGAGCCGCTGTCCGCATGGTGCGCAGCGGTGGTGAGTACCCTGCGCGATCCAAGGCCCTCGTCCATGACCAGGCATGGGCGCAGGCCGCCCTGCCGGGAGCCGCGGACTCTGGCCTGCTGGCCGTGCCGCGCTCGGCCTCCCTGAGCTCCGCGGTCACCGTGGCCAACAGTGGCGTGGCCACCTCCGTCACCCTGTCCTCCCTCGACGGTTCCTGGCGCCAGGACGTCAAGGTCGCCAAGGGCAGCTCCGTCGTCGTCGAGGTGCCGGCCAAGGTCGCCGCCGTCCGCCTGAACTCGGCCGGTCAGGAGGGCTCGTCGGGGGCGTCGCGCACATCGAGTGGCTTGGCCGCCGCCACCATCGTGACCGCTCAGGCCGGGGGAGACCTGGCCGGGACGCTCATCTCCACCGTGCCGGCTCAGCCCGACGCCGCCGTTCAGGCCCAGCGCCGCATCCTGCTGGACTGACGGGCTCCGCCCAGGCGGGGGGAGGGGGGGAGAGAGCCCGACTCACCGCGCCGAGCCCGGGTCGATCTCCTCGGGTCGGCGTCCCAGCATGAGGGCCACCTGCTCGACGACGACACGGCGCACCAGATCGGCCAGCTCGGCCTCGTTCGTGGCTCGGGAGGCCACCGGTCGTCGGTAGATGACGACGCGCGCCGGCAGCCCCGCTCGCGGCTCTGCGGTGAAGCCGCGTCCCAGCACTACCGAGCGCTCCCAGGGCGCCGGGTCCGAGGGAGGGACCTCCTCGACGGCGAACTGGATCTGATCCACCGACGGCCAACGCCTGGCCAGGTCCTGGGCCGCGTCCACGACGAGCTCATCGAAGCGCTCGGCGCGAGTGCGCCAGGCCGGCAGGTTCGGCGGCAGGAGCGGACCACGCATCCCCCGACCGTGACGATCACGACGACTGCTCGGGCGCCGCGCCGGTGCAGTGGCGGATCGCGGCGGAATCGGCCCGGGCGGGAAGGGGAACAGGTCGGTCACATCGGCCAGCCTAGGTGGCGTCTGGATGACCGGCGGGCAGCGGCACGGTAACCTGCGAGCGTGAGAAGAGTCCGACACTGCCGCAAGCCCGGCTGCGAGCGCCCAGCCGTGGCCACCCTGACTTCCGTCTATGCGGACTCGACCATCGTGCTGGGGCCGCTGGCCACCGAGGCGCAGCCCGAGGCCTACGACCTGTGTGATAAGCACGTCTCCTCCTTCACCGCCCCCCGGGGCTGGCAGATCATCCGCCTGGCCACCGAGTTCGAGCCGGCGCCGCCCAGCGAGGACGACCTCCTGGCCCTGGCCGACGCCGTTCGTGAGGCATCCCGCGCTCCGCGCCCCGTCGCCTCGCCGGCCGAGCACCGGCCCCGCCCCGGCGGGATCATGCCGGCGTCCCTGACGGCCCCGCTGCCGCCCCCGCCGGAGATCGCCGAGGACGAGATCCTGCGGCGAGGGCACCTGCGGGTCCTGCGCGGACAGAAGGACGACGTATGAGCCTGTCGGACAACGCATCCGTGCCCGAGCCCGGGCCGGTCCTCCCCATAGGGCTGAGGTCCGCTCTGCGCTGCCCGCTGAGCGGGGACGAGCTCTTTGACGGCGTCGACGACGCCGGATGTCCGACCCTCGTCTCTCGGGGTGCGGGCCTGGCCTACCCGGTGCGCGACGGCGTGCCGATCCTCCTGGTCCACGAGGCGCTACGCGTACCCGTTCCCGCCCCGCTGGGATGAGGCTGCGCGCCCCCGTCCCGCCCTGGACGATCCGGCCTGGGGGCGAGTCAGGGGCGCTTCAGCGCCGCCGGGACTCCCGACCCACCTCATAGGGCGGACGAGCCATGTCCCGGAGCACGTCCTCCTCCAGTCGGCGGTCGCGGCTCTCCAGCACCAGCTCACGGTTACGCCGCTCGGTGAGAACCGCGGCGAGGAACCGTTCGGGGTGCGTGCCCGCAGGCGGCGAGGGAGAGACGTATCCCTGGACCTGAGAGGCCAGTTCCAGCCCCAGCTGGTGGCGGGAGGCGGGCATGAGGGAGGAGGCCCGTTGCAGGAAGGTTCGCGCCGTCAGACTCAGGTCCCCGGGCAGGGCGCGCAGGTCCGTGCCCGCAGCCCACTCGGTCAGCTCGGGGGGCATCAGCAGCGGCGGCGCCGTGTGAGACCGGTGATGCTCTCGCACCACGTAGGTGCCGGCCAACATGTCCCCGAACCGCTTCCCCCGCTTGGAGACGATGCTGGCGCACAGGGCCGGCACGGCCCAGGTGCCCCAGATCTCGACGACGGCGAGCAGGGTCCGCACCAGGCAGTGACGCAGCTTGACGGTGCCGCCGTCGTCCCGCACCACCCGGGCCCCGGTCACCATGCGGCCCAGGCTCCGGCCCCCGCTGAGGAACTCGACGAGCAGTGGGATGACGACCAGCCAGGCGAGGGCGACCAGGGACAGCAGCGCCTGGAGGAACGCGAGATTCTCCTGGAGATCTGAGCCGTCGGCGATGGTCAGTGCCATGACCATGAGCACGGACAGTCCTGCCCCCAGGGCGTAGACGGTGTAGTCGACGAGCCCCGAGGTGATGCGATTGACGACTGTTGCCGGGGTGATGTCCAGGGCGACTGCCTCGCCGGTGATGAGCAGCTCGGGCTCGATCATCCGCTCGGAGGATGTGGGTGACGCGGTCATCGTGACAGACTCCTTGCGTGGATCTTGATGCCTTTTCTGCGGCTCACCGCGATCAGTGGGAACGTCTCGATGTACTCGTGGGGCGTCGCCACCTCAGCGGCGCTGAGACCGACGAGCTCGTGGCCCTTTACCGTACGTGTGCCCGCCATCTGTCGCGGGTGCGCTCGGCCGCACCGGATCCGCAGCTCATCGCCGAGCTGTCCTCCCGTGTAGCGGTGGCTCGTGGCCGTCTGACCGGAACGCGGGAGGTGAGGAGCCACTCGGTGCGTCGCTTCGTTCTCCAGTCCGTGCCCGCGGCCCTGTACCGCATCCGTTGGTGGACCTGCGGGGTCATGGTGGCCGAGATCGCCCTGGCGCTGGTGGTGGGGGTGTGGACCCTGCGCAGTCCTGAGGCCATGGCCGCCCTGGGCAGCCCCGAGAAGCTGGACGCTTACGCCCATGAGGCCTTCGAGTCCTACTACTCCACATACTCCGCCTCGGACTTCGCCGCTGTGGTGTGGACGAACAACGCCCGTGTCGCGGCGGTCTGCGTGGCTGGAGGGATCACCGGTCTCGTGCCGCTCGCCATGCTCTACACCAACGCCGTCAACGTGGGGCATGCCGGGGCGATCATGGCCGACCACGACATGCTCGGCGTATTCTTCTCGCTCATCTCGCCTCACGGCCTGCTGGAGCTGACCTGCATCTTCATTGCCGGTGCCGCCGGGCTCAAGCTCTTCTGGACCATGCTGGTCCCCGGCCCCCGCAGCCGCTCCGCCGCGCTGGCCGCCGAGGGACGCGCCCTCATCACGGTGGCCGTGGGCCTGACCGCCGCCCTGGCCGTTGCCGGGCTCATTGAGGCCTTCGTGACTCCGGCCCCCATTGCCTGGCCGGTGAAGATCACCATCGGATCCGGCGCACTGGCACTGCTGTGGGCCTACACGCTCATCCTGGGGCGCTCCGCCGTCGCCGGAGGAGCCACGGGGGACCTCGAGGATGACGAGGCCGGCTACGTCCAGCCCGAGGCCGGCTGAGCCGGGTGACGGCACGGTGCACCTCATAGCCGCCCCGCCGCCTTGAGGCCCAGGTAGCAGTCGGCCAGTGCCGGTGCGAGCCCCTGGTCCGCGGCCTCCACGACCTCGACCCCGCCACGGCGCAGACGGCGGCGTACGGCGTCCAGTTCCACCAGGTCCTTCTCCGCGGAGGCGGCCACGTACACCGAGTCAGTGTCGTCTCGAGCAGCCCTGAGCTCCTCCAGCTCGGGGTCCAGGGCCGAGGCGAGAACGACCGTGTGATCCCGGGCCAGAGTCGTCAGCGTCCGAATCATCGTCGCGTCCCCTCCGCTGCCGTCCAGGGCGGAGATGACAACCACCAGCGCGCGCTGCGAGAGCGTCGTACGCACCAGGGAGGCCATGAGGGTCCAGTCGAGCTCGGTCAGGCGCGGTTCCACGTCCGTCAGGTGCTCGGCCAGCTCGGTCATGAGCACCGGTCCGGAACTGCCTCGCACCTGTGCGCGCACGGCGTCGTCCATGGCCAGGACGTCGACCCGGTCGCCGGCGCGGGAGGCCAGGGCCGCCAGCAGCAGGGTGGCCTCGATCTGGGCGTCGAGTCGGGGGGCGTCCCCCAGCCGGGCGGCCGACAGGCGACCTGAGTCGATGATGACGAGCACCCTCCGATCGCGCTCCGGTCGCCAGGTGCGCACCAGCACCTCGCCTCGGCGGGCCGTGGAGCGCCAGTCGATGGAGCGCACGTCATCTCCGACGACGTACTCGCGCAGGGAGTCGAACTCGGTCCCCTCACCGCGCACCATGACGGCGCTGCGTCCGTCCATCTCCCGCAACCGGGCCAGGCGCGAGTGCAGGTGACGACGTGAGCGGAAGGCGGGCAGGACCCGGACGGAGGCCGGAACGTTCAATGACGCCTGCCGCCCCGCGATGCCCAGAGGACCCATCAGCCTGACGGTCAGCGGTCCCGCTTCGCGATCCCCCCGGCGTCGGGGCGTGAGTACCGTGGAATGACGACGGCGCTGGGCCGGTGGGAGCGTCATCGTCCCACGCTCGTGGGTCGCCCCTGCGCTCGGGGGCCAGGCATCGCGCAGCAGGAGGCGGGCCGGGCGCCGACCGGTGTTGGTGATCGTGAGCGTCGCGGTGATCGACTCACCCAACCGCACTCCGTGGCTCACCGAGCGTGAGGCCCGCAGCACTCCGGGCGAGGGAGCGCAGACCACGTCGATCATGACGAGGACGGTGACCACGCCGGCCCAGGCCAGCACGGTCGCCGGGCGTGGCGCGATGAGGACCAGGACGATCCCCGCAAGCATCGCCCACACGGCGCGCATCGTCAGGAACATGCCACTCCTGTCATGAGTCAGTCAGGTGATCGGTTCTGTGCTCTTGGTCGTCCGAGACCGGCGTCTCAGCGCGGGACCGGAACGGTTCTCAGCACGGACTCGATGACGGACTGAGGGGTGATGCCCTCCATCTCGGCCTCGGCGTGCAGCTTGATGCGATGGCGCAGAGCCGGCAGAGCCAGGGCCTTGATGTCATCGGGAGTGACGAAGGACCGGCCGGCGAGCCATGCCCAGGCCCGCGACGCGGCCAGGAGCGCGGTGGCTCCGCGGGGTGAGACCCCCAGGGCCACCGAGGGCATGGACCGGGTGGCGCGCACGAGGTCCACCGCGTAGGCCAGCACTTCGGGCGTGACTCCGACCGTGCTCGCCTGGGCCCGGGCCTGAGCCAGGTCCTGGACCCCGGCGACCGCCTGTAGCCCTGCCGAGGGCAGGTCGCGTGGATCGAATCCCGAGGCGTGGCGGGAGAGCACCTCGATCTCCTGGGCCCGCTCGGGCAGGGGCAGCACCAGCTTGAGCAGGAAGCGGTCCAGCTGAGCCTCGGGAAGCGGGTAGGTCCCCTCGTACTCCACGGGGTTCTGGGTGGCGATCACCATGAACGGATCCGGCAGCCCCCGGGGCTCTCCGTCAATGGAGACCTGGCGCTCCTCCATGGCCTCCAGCAGTGCCGACTGCGTCTTGGGAGGAGTGCGGTTGATCTCGTCGGCCAACAGGAGGTTGGTGAAGACGGGGCCGGCCCGGAAGGAGAACTGCGCGCTGCGGGAGTCGTAGATGAGAGAGCCGGTGACGTCCCCGGGCATGAGATCGGGGGTGAACTGGATGCGTTTGGTCTCCACGTCCAGCGCTGTGGCCAGTGACCGCACCAGGAGGGTCTTGGCCACGCCGGGGACTCCCTCGAGCAGGACGTGCCCGCCGGCGAGCAGGGCGATGACCAGTCCGGTCACAGCGGCCTCCTGGCCGACGACGGCCTTGCTCACCTCGCTGCGCACGGCCACCAGGTGCTTGCGCGGGTCGGAGGCGGCCTCCTCGTGGGGGGCCGCCTGAGGGGCCTGGGTGGCACTGCGGGTACCCGAGGCGTCCGGGCCCCCGGGGGCCTGAGGGTGGGGGACGCCGGTGCCCGTATCACCTGCGATGCCCGGTTCGCGACGGGGGTCGGTGCTGTCCGTGCTCATGTGGAGTGAACCTCGCTCTCGAGTTGGTCAAGCTGAACTGCCAGGGTGGCCAGGGCACTGTTGCTGGAGGGTGGTGGACCGTAGAGAAGAGAGTCCACCGTGGTCGGGGCGGTTCCCGAGGCCATGGCGACGGCGGCGATCACGTCGCGGCGCGAGGTCCCGGGGGGCAGGCCCAAAGCGGCGCCCAGACGCAGCGCGGTGCCCGAGCGCAGGGCCTGAGCGGCCCGGGGCCGGTCCGAGCCCTGACGGTAGAGACGCCCGCGCGCCACCGTGGTCTCGGTGGAGCGCACGACGACGGGCAGGTCCTCACTCACGATGCCGCCGAAGCGGCGCCCCTGGACGACTGCCAGCACACCGGCGATGACGATGAGCTGAAGGATGAGGACCGGTAGCCAGGGGGGTGTGGAGGCGGAGTTCCACACGGAGGGGGTCTCTGTGCGCTGCCCGTCCAGCCACAGGACGCGGTTGTGGTGGCCCAGCGCGCGTACGCCCAGGGCCGCGTGCCCCTCCTTGGCCAGGTGCGTGTTGGTCACCGGTGCGGGATCGGGCAGGACACGCAGCGTGGCCCCGCTGGGCAGGGAGTCTGTGGCATAGGCGTAACGGTCCTCACCCACTGGGAAGCAGCCGACGGCGTCGTCATCGCCCTGCAGGGACACGGAGGCGCGTGTACCGGCCAGGCTCTGGGCGGCCTGGGCGTCGACGTCGTCGCACCGCGGCGCCAGGGTGGTGGAGGCCGTTGCCGCGGTTCCCTTGGCGGTCATGCCCGTCAGTCCCGTCAGAGCGTCGCTGCCGCCCTCGGAGCCGATGACGACGACGTCTCCGCCCGCCTGGGCCAGGGCCTGCCTGTCCTGGTCGCTGAGACGGTCGGCGTTGACCACGGCGATGGTCGCGCCCTGGCGACTGGCATCCAGGGCCTCGGAGACGCTGCTCGCCTTGCTCACGGAGATCCCCTCGTGGCGCAGCAGCTCGGCGACGGCCATGGTTCCCCATTCCTTGGGGTTGTCGATGGCCAGAGGGACCGTGGAGGTGATGGTCCGGGCCCACACGGTGAGCAGGACGGGGATGAGCATGAGGGACACGGCGATGACACCGGGGCGCCACCGGCGCCAGCGCTGGGACCAGCGCTGGTCTGTCACCTGGTCCGCGGAGTCGTCGATCGGGGAGGACGGGGGCCCGGACTGCTGAGATGTCGTCGTGGACGTGCTCATGCCTGTGCTCCCGGATCCTCGGCGGAGGCGCCGACGAGGGTACGCCCGGTTGGAGGCGCAACCGTGGCCATCTGATCGGCGAGCTCACGCATCCGCTGGTCCTGGGACCGGGTGGAGACCACTCGACCGTAGAGGACGGCGTCGAACAGGTGGGCTGCCTCAAGCAGCGGGGCCACGAGCCGGTGCTCGCCGAGGGCCTGGTGGGTGAGCGTGGCCGCCTCCAGGGCCGTCATGCCCGGATACTCGTCGATGATCCCGCGTTCGTCGAGGGAGCGGATGATGGCGCGGAACCGTTCGACGACGGCGGTGGCGAAGTCGGCCTGTGCGGACGCCGCATCCGCGGCTCGGGTCAGGGTGGCGGCGTCACGGTCGTCGGTGAGTACTGACAGTGACGGTGTCGTCGATACCCGGCGCGCCGAGGAGAACCTGGTCAGCAGGAGGATCAGCAATGCGATGACGGTGGCGACGACGAGGACCACGATGGTCGTCGACACCCAGGCGGGAACCCCTGGGACCATGCTGCTGGCATCGAAGTGCTCCCGGATCCAGCTCCAGATCCGGTCCCACAGATCGTGATGGTCGTGGTAGATCGGGCGGGAGAGCTCCCTGCCCGCGGCGCGCCGGGCCTCGTCGGCGTCGGGGGTCGCCGGGGCCTCGGCGCTGATCGTGCTGAGAGGGACCACGGTCGGCTCATACCCCGGCGGCGCGACGCAGCTCGACGTCCAGGCCCTCGGAGCGCATCCGCAGGTCGGTGTACATGAGCGCGACCACGGCGGAGTCGAAGGGCAGGATCGCGGCCTGGATGAGGCTGTTGAGCATCGTCGACAGCACTAGGAGCGCGATCGTGGCGTCCGGAGCGGCGAGCAGGAGCCCCTGTGTGATGAAGGAGACGCCGTAGGACGCCATCTGGGTGGCGAAGAGGACGATGAGGAAGGAGAGCAGTCGGATGCCGACGATCCGCCAGAAGTAGCCCCGCGTGAGGGCCCAGGAACGGGAGATCCCCTCAAGGACACCGATGTTCTCCAGGACCAGCGCCGCCGGCGCCAGGCACAGCTTGCACATCAGGGCGAAGATGGACAGCCCGAACACGACGATCAGCGCCAGGATCAGCAGGACGCCGAGGATGATGACCCCGGCGGAGTCCTCGTCAGCCCCGCTGGCGATGATGTTCCCCAGGAGTGCCCAGCCGATACCGAAGCCGATCGCGATGAAGACGACTGTCACAACGGTGATGATGAGCTGGATGAGGAGCGTCTGACCGATGAGTGCCCAGACCCGCGGCCGGGTGCGCTGCCACACGTCGCTCAGGGACGCCTTGCGGCCCAGAATGGTGCGTGAGACGGTCACGATGAGCAGGCCGATGAGGATCGAGGTGGCCAACATGCTCAGCACGCTGGTCACCCCGAGCTGAACGAGCAGAGCCACGAACGACGACCCGAGCTGGTCCAGGCGGGCCCTGGACTCGGCCTCGGAGAGCTCAACCTGCCCGGACGCCAGGTTCGGCAGGCCGAGCCGGGACAGGAACAGGGCGAGGCTGCCGGCGGTCAGGAGCCCCACGATGCTCATCACCACCAGCGAGGGCACGAACATCGCCTTGGGGTTGGCGCGCAGGGACTCGAAGGCGCCTCCGAGGATCTCCCCGATGGACAGCGGTCGCAACGGGATGATTGACGGCTTGGGGGCCAGGACCGATGCGTAGCCGCCGTAGCCCGGGTACCCGGGTGCGCCGGGGCCTCCAGCAGCGCCGGGATAAGTAGCGCCGGGATAAGGGCCGTAACCGGGCCCCGAGGCGCCTCCGTAGCCGGGCTGGCCGCCGGGTGTGTGGGGTGGGTAGCCGGGCTGGCCGCCGGGTGTGTGGGGCGGGTAGCCGGGTTGGCCGCCGGGCGTGTGGGGCGGGTAGCCGGGTTGGCCGACCGGTGGCGTGTGGTAGCTGCCGTAACCGGGATACTGCGATCCCTGTGCTGAGTTCTGCGCCGGGTAGGAGGGGGCTCCTGTGAAGGCGCCGGCGTCGGGGGCCTGCCATCCGTCCTGGTCGCCTCCGACGAAGCCGCTACCGGGGGCAGTGGGAGCCTCGCGGCCCGGGACTCCGTTCGGACTGACGTCGTCAGGGTGGGATTCGGTACTCATAAGCCCATGCTGTCATGCCCGGCCGACGTCGCGCCCTCCCCCTGAAGGAGGAAATCAGGCTGCTGGGGCTGCGTGAGCCCCTGCGGGCGTACTCCGGGCAGGGTCTGAAGGCGCCTCAAAGATCACGGTTCGGCCGCAATAATTCCGGCTCTCGGGCGTTCTGGCGCCGTTTTTTCCCGTAACTGAAGGGATTCTCTTAGAGACCTGAGGAAACTGTGGATGCCTCCTCGGTGGTCTGGATGTCCCTCGGGTCCTGGGGCTCATGCCAAGATACGGGCTATGAGCACGCGCATTCTGGTCGTCGACGACGATGCATCCCTGGCCGAGATGATCGGCATCATGCTGGAGTCGGAGAGCTACACGCCCACACTTTGTCATGACGGGGCCAAGGCCCTGGACGCCTTCCATGAGGTCAACCCCGATCTGGTCCTGCTCGACCTCATGCTTCCGGGGCTCGACGGCGTCGAGATCTGCCGGCTCATCCGCTCCGAGTCCGACGTGCCGATCATCATGCTGACCGCGCGGACCGACACGCAGGACGTCGTCGCCGGCCTCGAGGCGGGCGCGGACGACTACGTGACCAAGCCCTTCAAGTCCAAGGAGCTGCTGGCCCGCGTCTCCACCCGTCTGCGTCGCACCAACCCCGGTGCGGCCGAGCATGTGCGTGCGGGGGACCTCGACATCGACGTCGCCGGTCACCAGGTCAAGCGCGGTGAGTCGGTCATCTCCCTGACGCCGCTGGAGTTCGAGCTGCTGGTGACCCTGGCCCGTTCGCCGTGGAAGGTCTTCACCCGTGAGGAGCTCCTCAGCCAGGTGTGGGGCTACCAGCACCCTGCGGATACCCGCCTGGTCAATGTCCACGTCCAGCGCCTGCGGGCCAAGATCGAGAAGGACCCCGAGCGTCCCTCGATCGTGGTGACGGTGCGCGGTGTCGGCTACAGGGTCGGCGAATCCGCGTGAGCGACGGCGCATCGGGCGCCATACAATGAACCCGATGCGTAATTCAGTGGGCACGTCGATGGGGTCATCGGTGGGCACCGCGGAGGAGCGGCTGGTTCGGCGTCTGCCTCTGCCGGGGCTGCTGCGTCGCAGCCTTGAGGTTCGCATGGTGTGTACCGCGACCGTGATCGGCCTGCTCCTCATCGTGCTGCTGCTGACCTTCGTGACCGATCGCATCCGGTCCGAGGTGTTCGCCGATCAGCGTGACGTCATCCTTGCTGACGCCGCGTTGCGCGCCAGCGTCGCCCAGGCCGAGTTCGACTCGACCACTGCAGTCACCGTTGATGAGGTCTCGGCCGCGGCGGAGCGACAGGTCAACGGGGCCAAGAACTCGATCTCCTCCTCAGGAGGGGTGGGGGTTCTCATGCTGCGCAACGAGGAGGAGACCTCGACGACGGTCGTCAACGACCTGGAGACCGACACCCGCCTGCGCTCCCTCATCACCGGTGAGATGTCCCGGGCCCTCGACGAGGGTGGGGCGCGGGCGCAGTACTGGCAGTCGGTGGCCGTTCCCAACGATGAGGGGGGCACGGATCCCGGGCTCATCGTGGGGACCCGGGTGAGCCTGCCCCTTGCCGGGGAGTATGACCTCTACCTCGTCTACAGCCTGGCCAGTGAGCAGCGCGTCGTCTCCCTGGCCTCGCGCAACATCACCATTGGTGGTCTGGGCTTCCTGGCCATTCTCATCGTCGTGGTGTGGGCCTTCACCAGATGGGTGCTCAGCCCCGTGCGGCACACCGCCCGGGCCGCTGAACGGCTGGCCTCCGGGCTGCTGGCCGAGCGATTGAGCATTGAGGGGGAGGACGAGATATCCACCCTGGCCAGGTCCTTCAATCACATGGCGACCTCGCTGGAGGACCAGATCGAACGCCTGGAGTCCCTGTCCAAGGTGCAGCGCCTCTTCGTCTCCGACGTCTCCCACGAGCTGCGTACCCCGCTGGCCTCGATCCGCCTGGCCACTGAACAGATCCAGGACGCGCGCGAGGAGATCTCCGATCCCTTCGCCCTGCGCAGCATTCAGGTCCTGTCGAGCTCAGTGGACCGCTTCGAGACCATGCTCACCGACCTGCTGGACATCTCCCGCATCGACTCCGGAAACGTCAAGCTCCGGCTGGAGGAGATCGACCTCGCCCAGGTGGTCGACAACGTCATTGAGACCACCCAGTTCCACTTCGACGCCACCGGCACCGAGCTGCGCCTTCACCTTCCCGAGGAACCGGCCACCGCGGAGATCGATGTCACCAGGGTCGAGCGCATCATCCGCAACCTCGTGGTCAACGCGCTCGAGCACGGCGAGGGCCATCCGCTGGACGTCACCGTCGCCGTGGACGAGGACGCGGTCGCGGTGCGGGTGCGCGACCACGGGATCGGGATGAGTCCCGACGTCGTCACCAAGGTCTTCGACCGCTTCTACCGCGCCGACCCCTCGCGCAAGCGCAGCCTGGGAGGAACCGGCCTGGGGCTGTCCATCGCCATGGAGGACGCCCGCCTGCACGGCGGTCGCCTGTCGGCCTGGGGGTGGCCGGCCGACGGCTCCTCCTTCCTGCTGGTCCTGCCCCGCACCCAGGGGTCCGACGGCGGTCCCGGCCGACTGAATGGTCCCGGACCGCTCGAGCTCGTCCCGCAGGACGCACCCGCCGTGGCCCGCGCCGGGATCCTCATCGACGAGGAGTCGTCCTTCTCCCCGGTCGGACCCCTGGGACCCGCGCCCGCCACGCGCCGGGCACGCCAGAGCGTCGTCCTGGGTGACATCCCCTTGGCCGGGGAGAGCCATGACGCGGTCACCGAGGACGTCGGCCGGGTCGTCGTCGTCCTCCCCGGTCAGGAGCCCGCCACCCGCACACCCGAGGAGACCGAGGAAGAGGGGTGGCGCCGATGAAGCGGCCGACGCACCGCAATGCCTTTGCCGAGGGGCGCACGTCCTCCGAGTCCACCGAGCCCGTCGAGACCTCTGGGATCCCCCGGTCGTCCGCTCTGTCGCGGCGCAGCGCACTGGGACTGATCTCGGCCACGGCCGCCGGCGTGCTGGCCGGCTGCACAGCGCTTCCGAGCTCCAGCGGCGTCACCCGCTCCGGAGTGGCCGCCTCCGACACCAACGCCCTCATCGAGACCGCGCCCGGACCGGGCGAGGGGGACTCGGCCGAAGACATCGTCAACGGTTTCCTGCGTGCCGCCATCGCGGGGTTCTCCGACGACTTCGCCACAGCCAAGCAGTTCCTCAGTGAGCACGCCGTCGCGCAGTGGAAGCCCCTGGAGACGGTGAGCGCCTACAGCGGATCGACCGAGCCGCAGGTCTCGGTAGCGGCCAACGGCTCCTTCACGGTGACCTCCGGACAGATGGGAGTCCTGGACTCCCGGGGCGTCTTCACCCCCGCCCAGGAGGGGTCCACCTATACCGGCGAGTTCTCCCTGGCCACCAACTCCACCGGTCAGTGGCGCATCGTCGGTCTGCCCCAGGGCATCCTGCTGCCCTTCTCCCGACTCATGCAGAACTTCGCGGTCAGCTCCCTGGCCTTCCTGTCCCGTGATCGGTCCAGGTTCGTCCCCGAGCTGAGGTGGTACCCGCGCAGCTCGCAGGCGGACTCCCTCGTCTCGGGGCTGCTGGCAGGACCGTCGGCCTGGCTCTCGAAGGGGGCCTTCAGCCTCATCCCGCGCAACGCCGAGCGGGCGGGGCGGGGGGTCGTCGTCGAGTCGGGTACCGCCACCGTCCACCTGAGCGCGGACTCCGATCCCGCCTCGGAGGAGGCCCGTCGGCTCATGGTGGCCCAGATCGAGCAGAGTCTCATCCAGATCAGCGGCATCGACCGCGTCCGGGTGCTCGCAGGCACCGTCGACCTCGGTGCCCCCGCCCAGCTGACACCGATGGCCCCCGAGGTCGGGGGCATCGTGGGGATGTCTGAGGGCTCCGTCGTCCGCGGCACGGGGGCCAGGCGCATCACCCTGGCGACCGACCGGGTCCTGGGGACCAGTGATGCCCGTAGCCCGAGCCTGGGGGCGGACGGGGCCGTCTACGCGTTGTCGGCCTCCAGCCTGCTGCGTCTGCCCCGGGGGCAGCAGTCGGCCAGTGTCATCCTCTCGGTGGGGGACCCCTCCGCGGGTGCCGGTGGGCTGGGGGCGCCGCTGGGCGACCGGCACGGCTGGGCGTGGTTGCTGGCCGAGGGACGGCTCACCGCCGTCAACGGCTCGGGGCAGCGTGCCACCCTGGAATCGTCCTGGCTGCAGGACGGTGCGGTCACGGCCTTCGACCTGTCCGTGGAGTCCGAGCGGATCGCCGTGCGTCGAACCGACGGACGGGTAGCCGTCGCCATCATCATCAGGGACCAGGACGGCCGTCCCACCGGGCTGGGGCCGGCCCTGGAGATGCCTCGCGCCAGTGGGGCGGGCACGCGCGGACTCTCCTGGTGCGCCCCCAACGCGGTGTGCGTCCTGGCCGCTGCCGGAGCCGAGGGCGGGGGCGTGCCAGAGGTGCGTCTCATCCAGGTCGGCGGTGCGGTCAACACGCTGGTCGGGGTGCGCGGGGCCCGCTCCGTCATCTCCGACCGCTCCGAGGAGTCCCTCATCATCATCGACGAGGGCGAGCAGACCTGGCAGCGTCGTGGGGCGACGTGGCGGGTGCTCACCTCGGAGGTCTCCGACCCCTCCTTCTCCCTGCCCTGATCTCTCGAGTCGCTCCGGCCGCTCGGCTCGCGTCCCGACGACGCCTCTGAACGCGGTTCCGGGTGCCCCCGGTCGGTCAGGACCGCGGAGCACCCGGATATCAGGACGGACCCCGCGACGCGGGGCCGGACGGGGCTACAGCACCTGGGCGTCCAGGCGGATGACGCCGTAGGTCCACCCGTGACGGTGGTAGACGGCGCAGGGCTGCTTGGTGGACTTCTCGATGAACAGGTAGAAGGGGTGCCCCACGAGCTCCATCTGGTAGAGGGCCTCGTCAACGGTCATCGGCCTGGCCTCGTGCAGCTTCTGACGCACGATCACCGGGGAGTCGCCGAGCTGCGCCTCAACGGCGACGCCCGGTTCGGTGGGTGCGGAGGGGGAGTCCTCAATCGGCGCGTCACCCGTCTCGGGAACGAGGGGCTCCTCCGTGTCAGGTGCTGTCTGGAGGTCCTCGTTCGGCGCGGCCACGGTGTGACGGCGGTGGTGGTCCTTCTTGCGGTCCCTGGCCCGGCGGAGGCGCTCGGTCAGCTTGCCCATGGCGATATCAAAAGCGGCGAAGCGGTCCGAGGAGGAGGCCTCCGCCCGGATGATCGGGCCCTTGGAGACGACGGTGATCTCCACTCTCTCGGCGGTGTCGGCCTGACGCGGGTTGCGCTCATGGGTGACCTCCACCTCGACGCGCTGGACCCGGGGGTCGAACTGCTCAACCTTGACAGCCTTGTCCTCGACGTAGTCGCGCAGGCGAGAACTGATCTCAGCGTTACGACCGACGACGGTGATATCCATGGTGGAACCTCTTTCTGGGCTCGTGGGCCGACCCTGACGGGCCGTTGCGACAAGTACCCGCCACGTCTCACGGCGGGTTCGGGACTGGTGTCATCACCTCCTGATCACCTCGTGAGGGCCCTCAGGCACCGAGGCGGGGACCCTGTCGACTGTCCTTGTCGGCGTCGGGAACCGCCTGTGCGTTGTGCCACATAAGGTACACCATATGGGGCTGTTCACGCTTCCCTTTCGCGTGCGCCGCGCCCGGAAGAAGCCTCCTGATCGCCGCAGGCGGACAAGTCCGGCACTCCCGGATCAAATGTCGTCACGGGCACTGCGGAGTCCCATGACCGCCGGGGGCTGGGAGGCACCATGACGCGCGCATGCGCCGGGGGCTGGGCGGCGCTCAGCGCCAGAGCCCCCAG
>NZ_JASPEP010000025.1:0-43590 GCF_031292835.1 Actinomyces stomatis | reverse complement strand
GGGCCGTGGCCGCCCTCATCGCCCGCGCCACCGTCACCCACCTTCCCGGGGACGCGCGGCGCACGGACCTGGCCACCTTCACCTACTCCGACCGCCCGGTCGTCTCCCGCCCCGGCTGCCCCGTCTGCTCGGTGGCCGGGCAGGGCGAGGACCCGGTGCCGGTGGCGCCCTCGGCCCCCGTGGGGGCCCGCTACGAGCAGTCCGTGGCCATCCCGCCGGCCGCCTTCGTCGACTCCAAGGGCCACCAGCAGCACTACAAGCCCTCCAACCTGCGCCTTCAGCGCGAGTTCCGCGACTGGCCGGTCTGCCCGCGCACGCCTCTGCCGCCCGCCGACCTGGAGCGCCTCGACCAGCCCTGGCCCGTCGCGCACCCGCTCACCGATGACGGCTCCGACCCCGACCTCGTCACCCGCCCCACCCCGGCCGAGCTCGCCACGATCCTGGCGCTGTCGGTCGGCGTGCGCGAACCGCTCGGAGCCGAGCCCACCGGCCAGGGACCGGCCGAGGCCGCCCAGAGCCCGCTGAGCGCCAAGCTGCGCCGCTGGACGGCCGCCGGCGGCAACATCGGCTCGGTGACCGCCTACGTCCTCGTGCCCGAAAGCGGGCAGGCCGGACATGAGGCGAAGGAGGCGGCCGGGCAGCGGCCGGCCCCGGGCACCTACGTCTACATCGAGCGCGACCACGCCCTGGCCCTCATCGGTCCCGCCCCCGCGGCGGACGCGGAGACGGAGCCCCTGCCCGACGGCGTCGGCGCCCGGATCGTCCTGACCGGCAACGTGGACAAGGTGGCCCGCAAGTACTTCTCCTTCGCCCTGCGCATCGCCGTCCAGGACTGCGGCTGCTCCTTCGAGGTCATCCGCCTCGTCGCCGACGCCCTGGGAGTGCCGCTGCGCGCCCGGGCCCGCTGGGACGAGCAGCGCATCGCCCGGGCACTGGGCACCGACCCGGCCCGGGAGCCGGCCTGCATCGTCGTCGACCTGGGAGGCCGCCGTGCGCACTGACTTCGAGACGCTGCGCGAGCTCGTCGCCGGCTTCTCCGCCGGATCGGACACTCACCCCGCCGAGCCGAGCTCCGACGGCCTGGCCACGCGCCGCCCGCGCCCGCCGCTGGACTGCCAGGTGCCGGACGCGCTCGTCCCCGGCCCCCAGGAGCCCTACCCCTACAGCCTGCACCAGACCTTCGAGCGCCGCTCATCATCGACCACCTACGGTACCGAGCCGCTCGAGGCCGAGCCCCTCCTGGCCATGGTGCGCGACGCCCTGGCCGACGACGCGAGCACCTGGGGCCAGGACGCGGCGGCCTGCCCCCTGGAGCCCTTCGTCCTCCTCCTGCGCCCGAGTGGCGCTGAGCCGGGCATCTACCGGGTGAGGCTCGACGGCGTCGACCTCGTCCGCCCCCTGCCGCAGGCTGAGGAGATCGAGGGCATGGCGGTGCAGAAGGAGTTCGCCCGCGCCGGCGCCATCGTCTCGGTGGCCGCCAACCTCGATGAGGCCGACGCCTGGGGCGGGGCGGCCGGCTACCGCTTCACCATGGGCCGCAGCGCCGCCCTCATCTACTCGCTGCACCTGCGCGCCGTCGCCCGGGGACTGGTGGGGACGGTCTTCGCCGGCTTCGCCACCTCGGCGGTACGCCACCTGCTGGACTCCGACGGCGTCAGCCGCCACCAGATGTTCGCCGTCACCATCGCCAGTGCGCAGACGGCGTCGCCCGATGAGGCGGCCGGCTGACCCCGGTCACCAGTCGCGCGCTCCGGCGGTCCGCCGCCGGCACGACCGACCCAGAACTGCATACCGCGTCACAGAAGTTCCACAGACCACCCCGTTCGCGGGGTTGGGGCCCGGTCCCGGCAGACCGGACCCCCGGGGCCCGAACGGGCCCCGCTCCTGCCCACAAGACATCTGAGAGAAGGAGGTGAACAGCATATGACGAACAGCTCGATTGATCTCACCCTCGCCGACAGTGACTTCGGTGTCGAGGAGCTGCCCGAGGGCAACGCTCTGGGTTGTGCCTTCAGCAGCGCCAGCGCGTCCTGCCCGGCCAGCGCCGCCTCGGCCTCGTGCCCGGCCAGCGCCGCCTCGGCCTCGTGCCCGGCCTGTGCCGCCAGCGCGTCGACGACGTCCTGCTGACGACCCCATGGTGGCGGGTAGGGGACCGGGGTCCCCTACCCGCCACTGGCGGTACCCCGGAGCCCCGAGAACCGACCTGAGGGAGCCAAGAGCCCACGATGAGCACGGTGATGAGTACGGCGACGAGAACGCCGACGATCCCTGGTAGCCCCCCGACGTCTCCGATCCCGCGCCTGCGCCGCGGCGTGAGCCTCATCGTCGGGATGGACAACCAGCCGATGCTGTTCGACTCCGACTCGGGCAAGTACCACCGGCTCGGCGCGGCCGCCGCCTTCATCGTCAACCAGTTCGACGGGGTGCGCCCCCTGCCGACCATCATCGAGGAGCTGCCCCAGGACATCGACGAGGCGGGCGCCCAGCGCATCACGAGCCTGGTCGACAACCTGCGCGACAAGGGCCTCCTGTCGGGGAGCGAACCCGCCCCCGCCGTCCCCGAGGCCCCGGTGCGCACCCGGCGCACCCGCGGACGCCACACCGCCCAGCCCCGCCGGGCCCGCCACCTCAAGGTCGAGAGGCCCCGCCGCAGCGGGGGCTGGTGGCTGCCCCGCATCATCATCGCCCGCAAGTACCACCGGATCGTCGCCCCGATCGTCACCCTGCTCCAGCGCCTGCCGGCCCCCGCACTCAGCTGGGTCTTCCTGGCGCTGGCCGCCTGCGGGTACGCGGCCGGGGCCATGGCGCTCAGCTCCCTGGCCGGCGGCCCCCGCCCCGGCGTCCTCGTCTTCGTCACGGCGGTGGCGATCCAGCTGGTGAGCATCCTGCTCCACGAGTCCTGGCACGCCATCGTCGCCGGCTACCTGGGCACCCCGATCCGGGGACTGGGGGTGGCGCTCATGTTCTGGGCGATCCCCATCGCCTACGTCGACCGCACCGACTCCTACCGGGTGCGCTCCCGGCGCGGGCTGACCATGCTGGCCTTGGCCGGCATCTTCTCCGACGGCGTCGTCTGCGGCCTGGAGGCGGCCATCGCCTGGGCCTCGACGGGAACGGTGCGCCAGGTGGCCCTGACCCTGTGCGCCTTCCAGCTCACGATGCTCGTGACCAACCTCAACCCCCTCACCCAGTCCGACGGCGTCGCCGCGGTCGAGGCGGCCACCGGCTCGGTCAACCTGCGCGGGCGCTCCATGTTCGTGCTGCGCTGCGTCCTGGCCCGCCAGCCCCTGCCTCCCGCCCTGGCCGTCATGCGGCCCGCGGTGCGCTGGGGCTACTTCATCTACGGGCTGCTGTGCTCTCTTCTCGGACTGCTGGCCTTCGTGATGAGCATTGTATGGATAGGCTACTGGCTGTACGTCCTCGTGAAAGGTTTCCTCCTATGACGCAGCCGGTTCTCTCTCGTGCCGGTGCCTCCCCCTCCCGACAGCCGCAGCCCGTATCCGCCGTGACCCCCGGGGAGCCCATCCCGTCCGCTCCGTCCTCCGCCGTACCAGCGTCGGTACCGGCATCGGAGCCGGAGCCCCCGGCCCTGGCCCAGCCCGCCGTGGCCCTGCCGACCCTCGTGCGCCTGGGCGGGCTCCCGGTGCGGGCCGTCCCCGAGACCAGCGCCGCCGTCATCGGCACCCTGGACTACCTGCGCCGGCTCGACGAGGTGCTCGACGGCGCCGCGGAGCAGCTGCTCGACCCGCTCTACGAGATCGTCCCCACTCTGGACAAGACCGAGCGCCGCCCGGTCCTGCGCGCCAAGCGCTGCGTCTTCCAGGGGCGTGCCACCGACCTGTCCGAGGAGGTCCTGGCCGTCCTGCCCGCTGAGCTGCGCGCACTGCTGGAGCGCTGGGACGCCCTGGTGGCCCGCAAGGAGGAGACCCGCGCGCGCCTGGCCGTCCTGGTCGACGTCGACCTGGACCGCAGCCGCGAGCTGCTGGCGGCCGGCCTCGACGAGCCCGGCTACCAGGAGGCCCTGGCGATCGCCGCCCCGGCCCTCATCTCCACCCTGGCCGCCCGCGGCCGCAGGCTCGAGGACCCCCGCGTCCTGCGCACCCTCTACACCCTGGCCACCCGGGCCGCCCTCAAGACCAGCCCCTTCTCGGGACTGACCACCGTCAACGAGGCGGGCCGGCCGTCCACCGGGCGCAGCCACCGCATGGTGGCCACCCACCTGGCCTACCGCATCCTGAGCGCCACCGCCCAGGACCTGGCCCCCGACAGCGCCCTCTACCTCGAGCCCGCCCCTGTGCGCCGGGCCTTCAGCGCCGCTCCCGGCGCAGGCGCGGCCGGCGCCTACGGCCAGTACCCGCCCAGTGAGGCCGAGGCGGAGGCGCTGAGCGTCCTCGGCGAGCACGAGTACGGCAATGGCATGGTCTTCCGCCAGGAGACCGTCCAGCCCGCCCGCTGGCTCCAGGAGACCCACGACGCCCTGACCGGCGGCGGCATGCACGCCGTGCTCAGCGTGCGTGACGCCTGCGAGCGCGTGGGTGGCACCGACCCGCGCCTGCGCCTGGAGCGGCTGCTGGCCTCCGGCGCCATCGTGCCGCACGTGCCCTGGTACCGCGGGGAGAACCCCTTCCCGCTGCTGGCCGCCTCACTCTCACCGGAGCAGCAGCGCCAGTGGGGTAAGGACCTGGCCTGGCTGGCCCGGCTCGACGACGCCGTCGGCGCCGCCGACGGGCCCGGCCGTGCCGAGCTCCTCAACCGCACGGTGCGCCTGGCCGAGCGCGTCTTCCCCGACGGCGAGCTCGGCGAGCGCCCCAGCGGCTTCCTCTACGAGGACCGCGAGTCGACCCGCAGCTGGGTCGATCCCCTCGAGGACGCCCCCTTCGAGCAGGACGTCAAGACCCTGGGCGATCTCGCCGACCCCTGGGTGACCCGCTCCCACATCTACGACCTCATGGTGGCCCGGTTCGTCTCGCTGTTCGGCAACGGTGGGGTGTGCAAGGACCCGCTCGCCTTCTTCATGACCATCGCCCACGCCCCCGACGGCGACCAGGAGATGCTGCGCGCCGCCGGGCTCGACTACGCCGCCGGCCCCGACACGGAGCGTGCCGCCCTGTCCGGCGGGCTCTCCGGCTCGCCGAGGCACCTGGGCGCCTTCCTCCAGCCGGTGGCCCCCAGCGCCCGGACCTACGCCGCCGGCGGGGGGCTGACCGTCGTCAACGCCTTCACCAACGCCAACGGCTCCCTCCAGGCCCGCTTCCACCGGCTCCTGGGCTCCGGCTTCCGGGAGCGCCTGGCCACACGGATCCGCACTGCCTGGGGCACCGAGCGGGTCCTGGAGATCCAGGCCAGCACCGAGTGCAACACCGGTCAGGCCGTCTCCTGCGGGCTTCTGCCGCCGCTGGGCCTGCCCGGTGAGCCGGGGGCGCCGGACGCGGTCCCCCTCAGCTCCCTGCGGCTCGTCCACGACCCGGCCACGAGCACCCTGTTCCTGGCCGACGACGCCGGGCCCGTGGGACTGGCCTACCTGGGCCTGACCCCCCAGTACCTCCTGGGCGGCTACCTGTCCTGGCTGGTGCTGCTGAGCGACCCGTGGTCCCGGCTGCCCCCGTTCGCGGATCACTGGACCAGCCGCCGTCGGGACCTGGGCGGGCCCCTGCCCGACGAGGTGATGCACTCCGAGCGGACCGTGGCCGGCCGGTTGGTGACCCGGCGCGAGTCCTGGACCTTCCCGGCCGACCAGATCGCCCCGCTCATGGACCGCGACCTGACCACGACCCTGCTGCACATGGACGACCTGCGCAAGCAGTGGGACATACCGACGGAGGTGTTCGTCCACCAGCACATGCCCTCCCAGGGCGCCACCTTCGACCAGCACAAGCCTCGCTACGTGGACCTCACCTCGCCGGTCTCGCTGTTGGCGCTGCGCGGCTGGATCGACCCCGGCGCCGCCCACATCAGCTTCGTCGAGGCCCTCCCGGCCCGCGGCCAGGCCCTGGGGCTCACCCAGGACGGTGAGCCGACGGTGGCCGAGTACCTGGTGGGACTCCAGTGGCCCAAGAACCTGGGAGGCATGGCATGAGCACCTACGACGACGCCCAGCCCAACCGGCGGGAGCAGCGCAACCAGCCCAGCCGGCTCATCCGCTCCCGGAGGCTGCGCTGGCTCGGTGGGCGCTCGCGGGCCGGTGAGCAGGCGGAGCGCTCCGAGGCCGGTCAGCCCGGTCAGGGCGCCTCGACCCCGCAGGTGGGTGGATCGATCCCGGGGATCCAGCCCCTGGAGATGGCGGCCGCCGACTTCGGCAACCTGCGCGCCCAGCACAGCTCGATGCGTCAGCGGGGGGCGGCGCTGGCCAACCAGCATGAGAGCGTCGGCTGGCTGTACGCGCGGATTTACTGCGCCGGCGGGGACGACACCGACGCCCTGCTGCCCGAGATCGCCCAGTGGCTGGCCCGGGCCCGCGGACAGTGGGACATCCGCTCGGCACACTTCCTGCGCTTCGTCGACCTGCGCGGGCACCACATCCGGCTGCGGCTCAAGGCCGTTGAGGGTGTCCTGGACGACGCCTACGCGAGCATGCGCGAGCTGGGGGCCGTGGCCCAGCGCACCGAGGTGCGCACGGTCGAGCGTCTCGTCACCGACCCGATGACCGGCGGGATCGGTGCCAGCCGGCCCGGCATCACCTTCGGTGTCTACGGCCCCGAGTACGACAAGTACGGGGGAGTGGCCGGCGTCGAGGAGGCCGAGCGGCACTTCTACGTCTCCAGCCGATGGTGCCTGGACCACCAGGTCTGGCAGATCCCGCGTCCGGTGCCGCGGGCGGCTCTGGCGGCGCGGTTCCTGGCTCTGGCGGCCCGCAGCGCGCCGCTGCCCGAGGCCGAGCTGCTCTCCGCCCACCTGCGGATGTGGGGCTCGCGGCTTCCCGCCCACCTGCGTGACGGCAGCGCCCTGGGGCCGATCGTCCAGCAGCTGCTGGAGGTCATCGAGTTCCAGTTCGATGAGATCCCGTCCTGGAGTCAGGCGGCCGCTGCCGTCGGCGAGCTGGCAGACGACGCCGGACGCGCCATCGGGGTCATGGGGGCGGGCACCGGCGGCCGTCGGGCCCTGGACCTGCTGCACATCGACGTCAACCGGCTCGGCCTCAACCCGGCCGAGGAGTGCATCGCCGGGCTGTGCGCCCGTCAGCTCCTGACCGGGGGCGCCGTGCCCCCGGCCCAGCCTTCAGTCGCCGTCGGGTAGCCGCGCGCCGCCCTGCCGGAACCCTGAAACGCGCCGAGGTGTCCATGAGAAGGGGCCCTGAGTGTCGATGAAGGGCTGGAAGTGTCCACGGTGCTGACATCAACACTGCGCTGATCTCCCAGCCTGAGAAGAAACCCCGGGATTCCAACGTTCTGTGTCAGGTGCTTCGAGGGTCGGCGCGCTGATGTCAGCACCGTGGACACCCGGCCATTGCCGGACCCGCCGGCGGGGCCTCAGTCGTCCAGGTGGGAGACGAGCTCGGCGGCCAAGCCCGTGTAGGTGGCGGGCGCCAGGGCGAGCAGTCGCGCCTCGACGTCGTCGGGCATGCCGAGCCCGGAGATGAACTCGCGCATCCCCTCGGGCGTGACCTTCTTGCCGCGGGTGAGCTCCTTGAGGCGCTCGTAGGGGTCGGCCATGCCGGTTGCCCCGGCGACAGCGGCCGCCCGCATGGCCTGCTGGACGGGTTCGCCGAGCACCTCCCAGGTCGCCTCGAGGTCCTCCTCCAGGCGGGAGCGGTCGACGTCGAGCCCGGCCAGGCCCCGGCGGATATTGTCCACGGCCAGCAGCGAGTGCCCCAGGGCCACGCCCACGTTGCGCTGCGTGGTGGAGTCGGTGAGGTCCCGCTGGAGGCGGGAGGTGACGAGCGTGGCGGCCAGCGTGTCCAGCAGCGAGCAGGAGATCTCCAGGTTGGCCTCGCCGTTCTCGAAGCGGATCGGGTTGACCTTGTGCGGCATGGTTGACGAGCCGGTGGATCCCTGCGCGCTCAGGCGCTGGTGGAAGTAGCCCAGGGAGATGTAGGTCCACACATCCGTGGCCAGGTTGTGGGCGATCCGGTTGAAGCGGGCGACGTCGGAGTAGAGCTCGGCCTGCCAGTCGTGGGACTCGATCTGCGTGGTCAGCGGGTTCCAGGTCAGGCCCAGGTGCTCCACGAAGCCGCGGCCCACGGCCTGCCAGTCGGCGCCGGGAACGGAGACGACGTGCGCGCCGAAGGTGCCGGTGGCGCCATTGATCTTGCCCAGGTACTCGGTGGACTCGACGCGGCGCACCTGACGGCGCAGCCGGTGGGCCAGGACCGCCAGCTCCTTGCCGAGCGTGGTGGGGGTGGCCGGCTGGCCGTGCGTGCGCGCCAGCATGGCGGCGTCGGCGTACTCGTGGGCCATGGCGGCCAGGTCCTCGACCAGCCCGCGCGCGGCCGGCAGCCACACCTGCTCGATGGCGGCGCGGATCGTCAGGGCGTAGGAGAGGTTGTTGATGTCCTCGCTGGTGCAGAAGATGTGGACGATCTCGCCGACCGTGGGCAGCACGGTGGGGCCGCCGTCGGCGCCGACGACGCCGGGGGCCTGGGCGGCCGCGGTCAGGCGCCGTTTGAGGAGGTACTCGACGGCCTTGACGTCGTGGCGGGTCTCGGCCTCGATGGCGCCGAGCTCGGCGATCTCCTGGGCCCCGAAGTCCTCGACGACACCGCGCAGGTAGGCCTTCTCCGTCTCACTCAGGCGAGGGGCGCCGGGCAGGACGCCGCCGTCGGTGAGGTGGATGAGCCACTCGACCTCGACCTGCAGGCGGGCCCGGTTGAGCGCGGCCTCGGAGAGGTGATTGACCAGTGGGGCGGCGACGGCGCGGTAGCGGCCGTCCAGGGGGCCCAGAGCGATGGCGGGGGAGATGGTGGAGAGATCGGCCATGCCGCTCATTGTGGCAGGTTGCCACCGATCTCTGCGAGCGGGGCGTCCTGGGCGGTGACGAGGGCGGGCTGCGCCTCGGGCCGGCGGTGGCGGTAGGCGTTCACGATGACATAGAGCAGGATGCCGGCCGACGGCAGGTTGATGGCGGCAGCGGGCTCATGGCTGTAGAGGCCGTGACCGAGCAGAGCGGTCGCCAGCCCCAGGCCGATGACGGCCAGCGCGAGGACCGAGGGACCCGGGATGCGCTGCGACGGCTCGGCACGCTGAACGTGCTGGGCCTGGAGAAGGATGAGACTGACCGTCAGCAGGCTCAGAGGGGTCAGGAGGGAGGTTTGCCAGCCGAATAGGCCGCCACCGACGGTCAGGGCCAGAACGGTGGTGGCAAGTGTGAAGACGACTGGAGGGAGGAGTCGCATGGTAGATGACCTCGTAGGGCGGACATGGTGGGGAATGGTATGACCGGGCAAAATCCTGCCGGATTCTTGTGGCATTTTCAACAAGTGGTCCGTCGTCATTGGTGGGGAGCACTACCCAGTTGCCGTCACCCTATACGGCATGCCGTCCCTGGAACTGTGAAATCAGCCCTGACCAGGGAGAATGCAATGTGTCCGTGACGCCATAGGTGCCGTGCGGGTCAGTGTATAATGCGGTTATGACGACGGGCCGGGTCCAGCACGGAGCGGCAGTCAGAGTTCTGGTGGAGCAGGACCTGGCCAGTGAGCAGATGCTGGCTCTTATGCGCGAGGCCGCGGGACTGCCCGACGCCGAGCTGCGCAGGATCATTGCTGAGGAGCTAGTGCTCATGGAGGTCGTGGGTACGGGCCCGCGGGGCGCGCCCACGTCGGTAGCTGCCTACGTGTCTCGACCCGATGACGTCGTGTTGGAGTACATTGCCGTGGCTCCGGGGCTACGTGGCGACGGAATCGGGCGGACGCTCGTTGATGCCCTTGCCAGTGCGTCGGGGCAGGTTGTCGCCGAGACCGACGACGACGCCGTCGGCTTCTACCGGGCGCTCGACTTCGATATCGGCCCTGCGTCGTTGGACCCGCGCTGGCCGGGGCGCCGCCGCTACCGATGCGTGCGGCGGCCCCTCCCCCGCACGGCACGTGCCGAGAACTGCGATTCCTGACGACGACGTACTTCTCCCGCAGATGACTGCGGTCCGTCCCCAGTCATCTGCGGGAGAACGCAGTCCTCGCGGCGGAAGTACGTTCTCGATCGACCTCGTCGAGGAGTCTGGTGGCCGGGGTCGGCGGGTGACGGGGCCTATCGGGGCGAGGGCTTGCTTGCGGCGACCTCACGGGGCCGCCGGTCCCTCAGGCTGCGCACCAGGACGTAACCCAGCAGAACCAGTTCGGGCAGGATGAGGAGCGCGACGACGTCGGACCGGTAGAGGCCGCGCGCGAGAACGAGCCCGGAGAGGACGAGTCCGGCGATCCCCAGCAACCGGATTCCCGACGGCGACAGGTTGCGTTCGCCCGGATCTGAGGTCTGGGCTTGCAGCAGAACCAGGCCGAGCAGGAGCATGCACAGCGATGTGTTGAGGCTGCTGAACTGCCACCCGAGAAACAGGTTCCCGATCGAGGTGACCAGGACAGTGAGGGCGAGGACAACGATGGCGGGCTTGATGAGTCGCATGGAGAGCACCCCCGGTGAACAGATCGCGACGATGAACGGCCTCAGGATACGTCCGCTTCACGTCCGGTGGGGCTTTGGGTCAGGCCTCAGGGGCTGCTGTGCCCATGGAGCGGCCGCGGATCCAGTATGCCTGGTGCTGGATGCTGCGCCGGCTCATGCCCGAGGCGATCAGGTGGCGCCGCACCGCCTTGGTGGCGCCGCTCTCCAACGCGATGAAGACCCAGTCCAGGGCCAGGTCCCCGGTGTCCGCCCACAGGGTGCGGTCGACGGCGGCCAGCAGCTTCTCCTCGGAGACCTCGGGGTTCACGCGGATGAGCCGATGGTCGCGCGCGGCCAGGGGAAGGAAGCCGGCCTCGGGCGCCAGCATGACGACGGTGGCCGGGCTGCTCGTCGGGGAGGCGGCCACGGCGTCGGCGAGTGCGGGAGCGGAGGCCTGGTCGCCCACCAGCAGCATCCGGTCGCCGGGGGACGGTGGGCGGTAACTGGTGCCGCCCATCATCTGGACGGATACGGTGGCTCCCGGCTTGACCCGCTTCGCCCACCGCGACGCCGGGCCGCTGGGCTCATGGTGCAGGACCAGGATGATGGCGGTGGCGTGCTCGCGGTTGATGCGGGTGAGGGTGTAGGCGCGCTGGTGCTGGCGGCCACCCTGCTGGATCCACATCCGCGCCCAGGCGGTGGGCGGCAGTATGGCGGTGTTGGCGCCCAGCAGGCTCGGGCAGTGGACGGTCAGCTCCGTGTAGGGTGCCAGCTCGCGCACCCCGGTCACCGTGAGCTTGTGCTCCGGCACCCGCAGTGCCTTGAGTACTGTGCCTTGAAATCCCCTCCCACCACGTGCCATCTGCGTGCTCGCCTCCCGGTCGTCTGATCTCGCGTGATCTCACGCTAAGGCGAACCATAACCGGAATGGATGTGGGATTCCTTAGGGAACCCTGCCGAGAACAGTGGAGAAAATGCCGAAAGAATTCCGGTAGCGCCCGGGGTGGAGGAGGTGACATACCGGGGTGCCGTCGCCGGAGGGCCTGTGCCGGTGAGCCGCTGCCTCAGGCCATCGGGTCCCAGCTGGGCAGCATGATGGGCTCGGTCTCCAGGGCGGCGCGGACCGCCTCCGGCAGGCGGCTTGCGCGCACGACGACCTCGAAGACGTACTCGTCGAACCAGGAGTCGCTCATCGTGTGAAAGCCCTTGTCCCCGAGCTTGTCGCCCCAGGAGTTCTCCACCCGCCAGCGCCGCGGGACGCCGTCGACCAGGTCGACGCCGGTCAGGCACATGGCGTGCGTGAGCGCCGACTCGCGCGCCACCAGCCGCTCGGCCTTCGTCATCGACAGCTCCACCCCGTACAGGCCCTCGTAGTCGTGCAGGGCGGCGTCCCAGATTCCGGCCTTCTTGTCCCGCTGCCTGGCGACGTCGCAGGCGAACCACACCGGCTCGCCGTCCTGGATCGCGGCGATCGCGGCGGCCTTGAGCACCTCGAGCTCGGCGGTGACGTGGTCCTGGACCGGTTCCCCCACCATGACGTCGCTGCGGCCCATGCCGTAACGCGTGTTGACCGCGATCTCGGGGCGCGGGTCGTGGGCCAGGACCACGAACTCCTCCACCCCGGTGACGTAGCGCTGCGCGAACTCCCGCGGCGTGAGCGTCCCGACCCGGTGAAATTCCTTGTTCTTATCGCGGTACTGCCATACGAACTCGTCGGGCGGGGTGCCCAGGTGGATGCACAGCATCCGGTGAACCTGCTCCAGGGCCGTGCGCCGCAGAGGCTCGGGGTCGACGCCGTCGGCCACCGCGGTCCGCAGGCGCAGGGCCGTGCGCCGCAGCAGCGTGGCCAGGTGCTCATTCATCGCCTCGGAGTCACCGGCCGAGACCGTGTCCGGCATGGCGTAGGCCGGCACGATCCCGTACTTGGCCACCAGGCGCGCGAACTCCGGCCACCAGCCGCCGTCGGGAATGGGGGAGTACAGGGAGGCGACGACCTCGCGGTCGTCCAGGGGACGGTCGGCCTCGGCGATGACGCGGGTCAGGAAGGCGTTGGCCTTCTCCAGCTTGTCGTAGAAGAAGGGGAAGGACTGGCTCAGCTCCAAGGAGTCGAGCTCGAGCTCCTTGATCATGGAGGCACGCAGCACATTGAGGCCGGCGAAGGCCCAGCAGCGCCCCGACTGCTTCTGGTCGGTGATCGAGGCGTCCGGGACGAGGTCGGACACGGAGGTGTCGATGGAGGTCACCACGGCCCGATCCAGGGAGACCTGCTCCACGTCCGTGGTGGCGACGGCGTTCCCGGCCAGGCGGGCGGCGGGGTCGGCGAGGAAGGCGGTATTGCGCTGGGCGACCCAGGAGGTGTCGATCGTCATGAGGCAGAGGATAGATAGATCGGCGGCGCGCTCGCGTCCCCGCCCGGCCGCTGGGCGCCGTCACCGGATGGCCTGCCGGGTGACCCGACGCCGCTAGGATCGCGGCATGACGCAGCCCCGCCAGCGACACTCCGACCCGCGGTCCGACGCCGCTCACTCCGCTTCCCGCTGGGAGGAGCGCTACGCCTCGGTCGAGCAGCTCTGGTCGGGCCGCCCCAATGACTGGCTGCCGGAGCTCGCCACCGACTGGAGCCCCGGGACCGCCCTGGAGATCGGCTGCGGCGAGGGCGCCGACGTCCTGTGGCTGGCCGAGCGCGGCTGGCAGGTGGTCGGGCTGGACCTGTCCGCCACCGCCATCGGGCGTCTGACCGGGCAGGCCGAGCGGCTCGGGGTCGCCTCGCGCGTGACCGGTCGTGTGCACGACGCCGGAGACGGCCTGCCGGCGGGGCCCTTCGACCTGGTGACGAGCTTCTACGTCCACGGCGGGCACGAGCCGGGCTCCCTGGACCTCGTGGCCCTCCTGTCCGACGCCGCCGCCCGCGTCGCCCCCGGAGGGCACCTGCTCACGGCGGTGCACGCCGTCAATCCGCCCTGGCACACCCACCACGCCCGGACCTACACGGCCGCCGAGCTCCTCGAGGGCCTGGCCGGGGCGACGGCCGGCTGGCAGGTCGTCGTCGGCGAGGAGCGCCAGCGGCAGGCGACGGGGCCCGAAGGCCAGGAGGGGTGCCGGGCCGACGCCGTCGTGTGCCTGCGCAGGCCGCCGGCCTCGGTTTGATGAACAAGCCGTGGGAACGGCCCTGAAGAAGTGCCGGAATATTCTGGGTAATCGCCAGAATGTGGTGCACACTACGTAGAAATGGCGGAATGGCGCCTATTTCTCAGCATGTTCATAGGGGAACTCGGGGGGTCCGCTCAGGATCGGTGGGTTACATAGTTACTGCCGCCGGACGGAACCGGTCACGAGGGTTGGGGAGCCCGATGACTGGCAGGTCTCCGAGTCTGGAACGGGTCTTAGGGAGCCCGGACCGGACGTTCTGGTGAAGGAGGCTCCGCCTCCCCGGCCTTATGGGAAGCCGGGTAGCAGGAGGACCTCGCGAGGCTTGGGCCCGCGGTCCGGGAGACCGGACCGCGGGCCGAGTCCTTTACTGAGCGGATGTGGTGTCGAGGCCGGGCTGCTGGGGGTCGGCTGTCAGTCAGTGCGGTGAGCCCCTCTCCGCCTCCCGGAGCGCTGTCCACCAGTTCTCGAGCATGAGCCTGCCCCAGGGGGTGGTGTCGTAGAAGAGCCATCTGTCATCGGGGCCGTCCATGGTCCAGAGCCTGTCGGTGCGGATGAGGTCGGTGCCCGTCGGGTCGCCATCGCGGGGATCGGGCTCATACGTGAACGGATCGCCCAGGAACAGGTCGATCATGTTGCTGGAGGCCAGCCAGGCCAGAATCGCGTGAGCCCGTTCGACGGCGGCCTCGGCGTCGAGGCTCTCCATCTCTCGCACGGTGTTGAAGGCCTCGATGCCACTGGTCTCGCACTCCGTGCCCATGAAGAGAAGCTCCACCGTCGTGGGATCCATGTGCGGGTCTCCTTCCCCGGGGATGCAGCGAGTGGGCGTCGCCGCTGATCCTCCCATCTGGTCCCTGGTCGCGCTGCCGCGTGGCGGTCCACCGGGGGCCACAGGTACCTGAATGCAGGACTGATCCACAGGGCTGAAAGCGGGCGCTGCGGTCGCCTCGGGGGCGCCCTACCGTCGAGTCATGTCTTTCTCACTGTCACGCTCCAGGTCGGACTATGACCACGCCGTCGCCCTGTTCCCCACGTCGGTCCCCGCGAGCTGGGTGGGGGCGGACTCCACCGCCTGCCAGACGGCGCTCACCAAGGCCTCCGGGCTCTTGAGCGCGTTGGCGGCGCGTTATGACACGGCCTTCTCCAAGCTCAGTGTCATCGAGTCACGCAACTCGTCGATTGGAACGAGTCCGTCATGAGCCCGGTCGCCATGGATGGCTCCAGTGGTCCGTACCCCGCCTGGAAGCAGGACCCCCATGCGACGGAATCGCCGGCCTCCAAGTCGTCGCGCCCGAAGCCCAAGACTTCCCACGCCCCGTACACCGGGCCGGCCCCGGAGGATACCGGCCACACCTGGACCATATGGGGTGGGGGCGCCGCCGTCGTGGTGGCGGGCGGAGCCGTCTCCGTGAACACGAGTGACCTCGACTCCCTGGCCAGCAGCCTCACCTCGGCCGCCGGATCCCTCGATGACGCACGAACACTCATTGCCAACGCGGTCACCGAAGTGAATGCGGTGCCGCCTCCGCCTTCACCACCACTTCAATTCGACCCTCTTGACTCGAACCTTCTTTCCCCTCCGGGTAGAAGGTGGAAGGATGTTAATGGTCAGTGCGTTCCTATTCAGGACGACGGGGATCCTTCTGATATTCGTCGTCTCATCCGCGATGGGGGTAGTGACGCACGTGTCCATACCGGTCTCGATGTCGATCTGGAAAAGTCCGAAGCGCTTGAGGCTCTGGATGCGTTGAGCACGGGGGCGGGGTCGCTCCAAGACGTCGCCAACACCCTGCGCGGCATCGCCTCCGACGTCACCGCCTGCTCCCAGGCCCACACCCTGGCCGAGGGGAAAGCCACTCCCGTGAATGGTCTTGTGGGGCCTGTGGACGTTCGGGCCTTCGACCCCGGCCTCCTCCAGTTGGCGCTGGGCCCCTCCATCGCCGCTCAGTTCCCCACGATCTCAGCTTTGCTGGCGTCGTCACCGGTGGCGGGCAGAATGCTCTACGAGCTGTTGGAGGACAACGAGGACGGCCAGGCCGTCGTCGAGGCCCTCACGCTCCTGCTCAGCGACCCGACCACCGAGCAGTGGGTCAAGGAGGACCTCGTCAGGATCGTCCTGCTGACGCGCTGGCTCAAGAACGCCAAGACCGGGCGGGAGGCCGCCACGGTCCAGACCTACCTCCAGCAGGTCTCTCAGCGCCTGGACCCCTGGGCGAAGCAGCGCCTGCCCGGACAGGTCACCGTGGGGACGCAGACCGTCGACACCAAGAGCCTCACACCCATGCAGCGCGTCGCCATGACCCTGGGGGTGAACGCCGCCGCGCTGGGGGCGGGAATCTACGGGACCCAGAGCGGCATCACGGTCACCCCCGTCGGTGGAAACGGAGCCACCGTGCTCCCGCCCGCCGCCAAGGACCCCTTCGGGCTCGCCAGCGCCGTGAAGCCCGGCATGACCGGCAAGGGCAAGGAGACCAAGTCCCCGCAGAACATCTCCGAGACCATCACCCACTGCCAGGAGGTGCAGTCCTCCAGGCGCTCCCTCGGTCAGGGCTACGAGGAGGCCGGGGTCATCTCCATCCAGCGGGTCGAGCATGCCGACGGCCGCGTCTCCTGGGTCGTCTACGTCCCCGGCACCACAGACTGGACCGTCGGTGACGGCGAACCGCAGGACCTGCTCACCAACCTCGAGGGCGTGGGAGGCACACCCACGGCCATGGAGAGCGGCGTCGTCACCGCCATGCGCCAGGCCGGTATCAAACCGGGGGAGGAGATCGCCCTCTACGGCCACTCCCAGGGCGGAATCACCGTCTCCAACATCGCCGCCGACCCGGCGATCCAGGACCGCTACAACATCACCTCGGTCCTCACCGCCGGCTCCCCCACCGCAGGAGCCGACATCCCCGACGACGTCCGCGCCCTCCACCTGGAGAACACCGGTGACGCCGTCCCCGGGCTCGACGCCGCCCCCACACCCACCGGCCCCCACCGGCAGGTCGCCATGCTCGACACCCATCAGACGAGCACGAACGGCTACCCCCACGCCTCCACTGCCTACGCCCAGGCCACTGAGGGTCTGGAGGACAAGGCCCCCGAGCTGGCCGACTGGAACAAGTCCTTCTCGCACGCCTCGGGAGCCGGCGAGCAGGGGACGACCACCACCGAGTACACCTTCGCGATCCAGCGCAACACCGACCCCAACGGGGTCTACAAGGGCGGCACCACCTACCGGGGTGCAGTGCCGTCGGCGAAGCCTTCCTACCCGCTGCCCACCCCGGCCCCGCAGCCGACGGGCCAGCACTAGGTGTTGTGGGTCATGAGGTTGCAGGCGCGCGCCGAGTCGACAATGACCGACCCGTGGGTGATACCCACCGGCGCCGGGAGGCGCTGGTCGGTATCAGCTGGAGCGGCCGACGTCGTCGGCGTCAGTCCTCGCGGCGCACGAGTATCGCGGCGATGATCGAGGAGATCACCGAGATGATGATCGAGCCGGCCACCGCCGAGCCGAAGGAGGAGACCTCCAGCCCCAGCGGCACCGAGCCGCCGGTACCCAGTGCCGCAATGTGGTCGGTGAGCCGGCCCGTCAGCGAGAGCATCGCACCGTTGATCACCAGGGCGAACAGTCCGAAGGTGATGATGTAGAGCGGAAAGGTCAGGAACTTCGCCACCGGTTTGATGAGCGAGTTCACCAGCGCCAGCACCAGGCCCAGGACCAGCAGGTTCAGCCACATCTGGGAGGTGCCCACCCCCTCGGGCACACTCAGCCCGGACAGGAGGCGCGTGGCCAGCCACAGACCGGCCGCGTTTCCAATGGTTCGTGCCACGATCTCCATGGGCCCATTCTGCCTGGGCAACCTGTGCCGGTGCCAAGATGGGGTCATGACTCCTGAAGCGACCCCAGTGCCCGGCGGATCCGAGCCGGCGACCCCCGTCGCGGCCTCGGAGGATGGCCCCTCGACGACGGTCCGCATCCGCCCCGACGTCGCCGCACTGCCCGCCTACGTGCCCGGGGCCCGGCCCGACGCCGCCGCGGCGCAGATCGCCAAGCTCTCCTCCAACGAGCTGCCCTACCCGCCGCAGGACGCGGTCGTCGAGGCCATCACCCGCGCCGCCACCGGGGTCAACCGCTACCCGGAGATGACCGGGGAGACCCTGACGCAGGCCCTCGCTCGCCGCTGGGGTGTGGAGGCCGAGCAGGTCGTCGTCGGCAACGGCTCAGTCGCCCTCATCCAGCACCTGCTCGACGCCGTCTGCCGGCCCGGCGACGAGGTCGTCGTCCCCTGGCGCTCCTTCGAGGCCTACCCGATCTGCGTGGCCGTCGCCGGGGCCCGGGCCGTGCGCGTCCCGCTGACCCCCGACGCCCGCCACGACGTTCCCGCCATGCTGGCGGCCATCACCCCGCGCACACGCGTGGTCATGGCCTGCACCCCCAACAACCCCACCGGGACGATCCTGACCGCCGACGAGCTGGCCGAGCTCGTGGCCGGGGTGCCGCGCGACGTCGTTGTCCTCGTCGACGAGGCCTACCTCGACTTCGTCACCGACCCGCGGGCCGGCGACGCCCTCACCCTCCTGGCCGGGGCCCCCAACCTCGTGGTCTCTCGGACCTTCTCCAAGGCCCACGCCCTGGCCGGGATGCGCGTGGGCTACCTCGTGTGCGAGCCGGGCCTGGCCGCCGCCATCCGCTCCGTGGCCACGCCCTTCGGGGTCAACCTGCCCGCGCAGGCCGCCGCCACCGCCGCCCTGGGGGAGGCCGAGCTGGCCCGCACCGCCGAGCGCTCGGCCGCCGTCGCCGTCGAACGCGACCGGGTCGTGGACGCCCTGCGCACCCAGGGCTGGCAGGTGCCCGAGGCCCAGGGCAACTTCTTCTGGCTCGGTGTGGGTGAGGAGACGACGGCGCTGGCCGAGCACTTCCGCGCCGCCGGCATTCTCGTGCGGCCCTTCGCCGGTGAGGGGGTGCGGGTCTCCATCGGGACGACGTCGGACAACGAGAGGGTCCTGACCGCCGCGGCCGCCTGGCGCACCGAGCGCTGAGACCTGCCGGAGCGGGGTGGGCTACGGCGTCGTCATACCGAGATGGTCACCAGGAAGGCCATACACATGACGACCTCCACGATGCCCATCGTCCCCGGGCGCAGCGGGCGGTGGCGCGTGCGCACCAGCTGCCACTGCCACAGCGGCATGACCAGCGACCGCACGGTCAGCACCACCCACAGGACGGCATGTCCCCACGGCAGCATCCCCGACGACGCCAGCCACCACGTCACCACCGCCACCGCCGCGTGCGCCGCCACCGTGCCGGCCAGCAGCACGTAGTTGAAGCGCTCGCGGATCATCGACTTGATGTAGGGCACGGTCCCGCAGAAGTAGGCGGCCGTCAGAGCGGTGACCAGCCACATCCAGGACCAGCCCGTCAGGGCGCCGCTGGGGGAGGCCCCCGGTAGGGGGGAGCTCGGCGTTCCCAGGCCCAGGAACCCGCCGTCGCCGCGCACCGCCAGACTGTAGGTGACGGCCGCCATGAGGGAGGCGGCCGTCGTCGTCGACAGCCCCGAGAGCAGCGAGCGCTCGTGACCGCGCCACACCTGGTGCAACGCGATGGCGAACAGTGGCAGCAATGGCACCGCCCATTGGATGAGGTAGGGCGCCACGAGCAGGGTGATGAGCGCCAGCGAGGCCGTCCAGCCGGTGTAGACCAGGAGCGGCAGCATGATGAGGGCGCGCTTGCGGGCCGAGCGGGTGCGCAGCCACTGCGACCAGGACCAGTAGGTGAGGTAGCTGCCCCACCACGTGGGCAGGAACAGGAGGTTCACCCAGCTGAAGCCGCCCACCACCCAGCCGACGATCGGCGGCAGCACCAGCATCGACCAGGCCCCGTGCTGGTTGGGCACCCAGGCTTTGCGGCCGGGCTGGTTGCGGATCTGCTCCTGGGTGGGGGGCTTGGGGCGCTCGGCCTGCCGGGGGCGGCCGGTGGCCAGCATGATGTCGTCCTGCGGGCCGGGCCGGGACTGCTGAGAGGGGGCCCGGCGCGGCGTGGTGGTGCCGGATGGTGCCGAGGGGGCTCCCGGCGGTGTCAGGGCCTGGTCGGCCGATGCGGCCGCAGGGCTCGTCGGGGAGTCGGTGGGTGCGGAAGACGCGGGGGAGCCCGCCGATCCGGCGGTCTGCGTGGAACGTGCAGGATCGGTGTGCGTGGAGGAGTGCTCGACGTGGTGCTTGGACGGCCTCGACGGGCGGGACTGACTCACACCCTCACCCTAATCGCTCGCCCCCGGAAGTGGCCGGGGACTTTTGCTGACGGCCGGGGACATATCACGTGTCCGGGGACGGGATTCCTGTCCCCGACGGCGTCGAAGGTCCCCGCACGGGGTGGTACGCACCTGGCCGCGCGGAATGTCCCCGCCAGCGAGCGGTACATGTGCCCGCTGACTCCTGCCCCACTCAACACCGAGCCGGGCACTTTCCGCGGCCCTCAACAGAATTTCTGCAGTGCTACGCGAACGATGCCCGGTTCAGTGGTTGTCACCAGCGCACGCCGGTGGGGTGGATGCCGTGTTGGGCGAGTTCGCGGTACATGGCGGAGGCGTCGGCAGGCCAGGCGTCCTCCCAGGCCCAGCGGGCGACGTCGTAGCCGGCGCGGGTGAGGATGAGCTCACGGCGGCGCTCGTTGACGACGGTGTCTTCCGCGTCCTTGCCGTAGCTGTTCTTGCGGTACTTGATGCGGCCGTCGAACTCGCCGGCCACCATGGTGTGGGGCCAGAGGAAGTCGAGGCGGTAGGTCTGGCCGTCGATATGAACCTCATGCTGGAGATCGGGGCGGGGCAGGGTGGCCTGCCACATGCGTACGCGGGAGAGGGACTCTCCGGGGGACTCGGAGCGCTCATCGGTCAGGTGGATGGCGGTGCGGGCACTGCGGATGCCGCGGGCGCCGGTGGCCAGGCGGTCGACGGCGTCGGTCAGCTCGGTGCGGGTGCACAGGTGGGAGGCCAGGGCGGCGTCCATGGCACAGACCCCCTGAGTGAGCCCGCCCCACCGGGCCAGATCAACGAGTGTGTCGGCGACGGATGAGGTGTGGGCGCCGGATGTGTTCAGCAGGTCGCCCAGGCCGGGGCGGCGGTGGCGTTGAAGCAGTGCTGTGCGCGCACGGGCCTCGCTGACTCGGAGGCACTGAACTCGCCCGGGGAGGCGGCCCACCAGGGGCAGCCCGAGCCACACGGCCGCTGATGGGCCGAGCAGGACGATGTCGCCATGAGTCTTGGTCATGGCGGCCCGGATGAGGGTCGTGTGCCTCAGGTCGGGTCTGGCCTCCTTCCACTCCTGGGAGGGCACGTAGGTCCCCGGGGCGATCCGGGTGAGTCCCGGGCCGGTGAACAGTCGGGATGCCCCGGCCATGACCGGATCAGAGGTGAGGAGCAACGGCAGCGACGGTGCTGTGCTGAGAGTGTGGGAGACGGTGGTGCGTTCGAGTGCGGTGATACTCATGCCCCTCATCGTGGGGCGAAGCACGGGAGGAGGCGCCCGACGTCGTCGGCCTTGTGGAGGCGGCTTGCATCAGGTGACCTGTGGCGCCCGGCGAGTCGCCATCTGTGGGGACTTTTCGCGTGTGCGGGGACCTGTGCTCGCGGCCGGGGACTTTTGCTGACGGCCGGGGACATATCACGTGTCCGGGGACGGGATTCCTGTCCCCGACGGCGTCGAAGGTCCCCGTACGGGGTGGTACGCACCTGGCTGCGCGGAATGTCCCCGCCCGGAGCCGTGTGCGGTGGGGCGCTCAGGCCAGGGTGAGCCGCATCTGGTGCCAGAGCGCGCCGCTGTGGTGGGAGGCGGACAGGCCCTCGTCGACGAACCCCAGGCGCGCGTAGAAGGGCACGAGGTCGTCGAGGCAGGTGAGCACCAGGCCCTGGCGGCCGTGGGCGCGTGTCGTCTCGATGACGGTGCGCAGCAGGCGGGTGGCCAGCCCCTGCCCCTGTGCGGCGGGCGCCGTGGCAACGCCGAGGAGCATCTGCCAGGCCCCGTCGGGGTCGTGCATCGCGGGGGCCTCATACATCTCGTCGCTCAAATCGCGCTCGTCGGTGCACGGTCCGTTGACCAGTGCCAGCAGCATGCCGCCCTCATCCTCGATGAGCCAGAAGTGGTCGGCATAGGTCGCCATCCGCTCGGCGATCGTGGCCGGACTGGCCGCATGCTCGGGTGGGAAGCAGATGGCTTCCAGGGCGGCGGCCATAGCTGCGTCCTGCGCCTGCTCCGCCTGGGCCGTCCGGGCCGTACGGATGTGGAGAACCGGGGAGTCGGTGGTGCCCATACCCATATTTTCACCAGTCGGTAGCCAAGCGTCGAGTATTCGCCGGCGTCTCCGCGCGCCCCGAGGTCACGGCCGGGGACATTCCGCGCATGCGGGGACATTCTTCTGCGGCCGGGGACACATTGCGCGTTCGGGGACAGGCATCCCGTCCCCGACGGCGTCGAATGCCCCCGCCCGGAACGGCGCGCACCCGGCCGCGCGGAATGTCCCCGTGAGCAGGGAGGGGGGTGCCAGGGAGGGAGGCAGACAGACGCCGAGCCGGGCATTTCCCGCGGCCCCCGACAGAATTTCTGTGGGGCTGCGCGAGACATGCCCGGCTTGGTGGGGTGGTGCGAGGCAGGAAGGCGCCTCCGCCGTCAGCCGCCCAGGGCCGCGGCGACCACCTTCTTGGCCTCCTCCTGCACCTGCGCCAGGTGCTCGGCGCCCTGGAAGGACTCGGCGTAGATCTTGTAGACGTCCTCCGTGCCCGAGGGGCGTGCGGCGAACCAGGCGTCCTCGGTGGTGACCTTGAGCCCGCCGATGGCGGCGCCGTTGCCGGGCGCGTTGACCAGTCGGGCGGTGATCTCCTGGCCGGCCAGCTCGGTGGCCGTCACGTCCTCGGCGGCCAGGGCGGCGAGCTTGGCCTTCTCCTCCTTGGAAGCGGCGGCGTCGATGCGGGCGTAGGCGCTGGCGCCGAAGCGCTCCACCTGCTCCTCGTGCAGCTGGGAGGGGGACTTGCCGGTGACGGCGATGATCTCGCTGGCCAGCAGAGCCAGGATGATGCCGTCCTTGTCCGTGGTCCACACGGTGCCGTCCTTGCGCAGGAAGGAGGCTCCCGCGCTCTCCTCGCCGCCGAAGCCGATCGAGCCGTCGAGCAGCCCGGGCACGAAGTGCTTGAAGCCCACCGGTACCTCGATGAGGGTGCGTCCGATCGCGGCGGCCACCCGGTCGATGAGGCTGGAGGAGACCAGCGTCTTACCGACGGCGGCGTTGGCGGGCCAGCCGGGCCGGTGGGTGAACAGGTACTCGATGGCCACGGCCAGGAAGTGGTTGGGGTTCATGAGTCCGCCGTCGGGGGTGACGATGCCGTGGCGGTCGGAGTCGGCGTCGTTCCCGGTGGCGACGTCGTAGGGGGTCTTGCCCTCGGCGTCGGGCGTCATCGTGGAGCGCAGCGAGGCCATGGCGTTGGGGGAGGAGCAGTCCATACGGATCTTGCCGTCCCAGTCCAGGGTCATGAAGTGCCAGGCCGGGTCCACCTCGGGGTTGACCACCGTGAGCTCCAGGCCGTAGCGCTCACCGATCGCGCCCCAGTAGTCCACCGAGGCGCCACCCAGCGGGTCAGCACCGATGCGCACGCCGGCCTTGCGGATCGCCTCGAGGTCGATGACGCTCTCCAGGTCGGCGACGTAGGTCTCCAGGTAGTCGTGCTTGATGATGTGGGGGCCGTCGAGTGCCTCGGTGACCGGGACCCGCGGGACGTCCTGCCACCCGGAGGCGAGTAGCTCGTTGGCGCGGTTGGCGATCCACGTGGTGGCCTCTGAGCCTGCCGGGCCGCCGGTGGGCGGGTTGTACTTGAAGCCGCCGTCGCGCGGCGGGTTGTGGGAGGGGGTCACCACGATGCCGTCGGCCAGGCCGGGCCCGCTCGTGCGCACCCCCGCCTTGGTCCCGGCGCCGTTGGCCAGAAGGATGGAGTGCGAGACGGCCGGGGTGGGCGTGTAGGCGCCGCGGGCGTCGACGGCGGTGGTGACCCCGGCCCCGGCGAGCACCTCAACGGCGGTGCGCCAGGCGGGCTCGGACAGGGCGTGCGTGTCTCGGCCCAGGTAGAGGGTGCCGTCGGTGCCCTGGGAGCGGCGGTACTCCACGATGGCGGCGGTCGTGGCCACGATATGGGCCTCATTGAAGGCGGTGTCCAGAGAGGATCCGCGGTGCCCGGAGGTACCGAAGACGACCTTCTGAGCCGGGACGGCGGGGTCGGGGACGAGGTCGTAGTAGGCGGAGACGACCTCGTCGACGTCGATGAGGTCTTCGGGCTGTGCTGGCTGTCCTGCGCGTGCGTGCATGGGCTCAGTGTGTCACGTGCCACTGACTGGATCAGCCCGTTTCGCTGTGCGAAACACTGATCGTTCCGAGGCTGGGACGCGGTGGCCGGCGGGGTCGGGATGCCGCACGACGTCGTCGTAGGAGGCCCCGCTGCGAGGGTCTGGGAGGGGTGCCATAGGTCCTGGGTGACCTGGGGGGTGAGATAGGCGGCTCCCACCGCACCTTCAATCTGATAGTCAGATGATGGTGTCGTACCGCGATCCTTCTGAACTATTTTTTGTGCCGGGAATTTTCCTGCCCCTTCGTCGCGCAAGGAGCGAACAAACGGGGGTCAGACCAAACGACAACATAGAAAGTATACAGGGAAATAGCCCGAAGGGATAGTTCAAAGGGATGTTTGAGACTCCGGGGAACGTAACTTTGTAGACCGGGCAGAAAAATAGTGACAAGAGTGGAATAACCAGTAAACTATTTACAACCAAACAAACCTTGGCACCATCAACATTATAGCCGGAACAAAGCAGTGCAATCCACCCTAAATGAATCACTACTGCAGGACCTAATATATAGGGTGTGAAAGAGTCTTCAATCAGGCCTTGGTTCACTACCATGATCCATTCGTAGAAAAACCATAACTCTGATAAACCTAAGAAGATTAGAGTGACGGTAGTAAACATTCCTGCGCGAGAATCTAGGAAGCCAGTTTTGTCTGAGATCAAAATACTCGATGAAGCAGTTTCAACGTCATGTTTACGAAGAATTCCGTTCATTAGGTACTGTGTCGGTCTAATAATAAAATTCGACACAAATAGCGCAACCGGGAAAAGAATGGCATACAGGGAAACGGGGTTGAGGAAGAATTTAACTAAGAAGTAAGAACTGAAAATGAATGCGATGATAGTCATCAGTCGCCAACGTTTAGCGAGTATAAGATTCAGCCTAGCTCCTAGTATTTTGTAGTCAGTTAGAGACTGCTTTACGTCAAGACCTACATCTCTAGCCAAACAGGTTCCAACTATTTTGGGAGTGAGCATATCCTGCGCAAAATAATTAAGGTGATCGAAGAGCGGATTTCCCTCAGACCCAACTGGCAAACTAACAACACGATCTGGCAAATTTGGAAAAGGAATTCTTCCTACTATATCATGAGAGGTGCTGATTTCCACCCACTCTAATTTTGGAATTTCTTCAACTTTTGAAGTAAATGTCTTATTTACTATGATTGCAGATATTACGCAAATAATCATAGTGAACACAAAGAGTAATGGCGGGATGAAAAGAATGTATGCCAGACTCCGGGTGTCTAGGTGTGTGAATGGCAGTTGAGAAATTATGATGCTCCCTCTTGAGTCTACTGGAATTAACATAGTTAAAATATATGGAGTGAAGTTTCCAAACTGACTCAAGATATATTTTAAATATTGAGAAAAAAATGACAGCGCGTAGAACGATGCCGGAACGTTAATCGAGTTAATGAATAAAAGTACCCAAATTGCAAGTATTTTTTTCTATTTTCGCATGCGGACAATACGGTAATTGGTCGAAGTCCGGAACCCACTCCGATTAAGCGAGAAATATTGCGCCTGTGTCGTGACTTAAAAAGTTGTTTATGCGCGAGAAACCCACCCTGTGAGTGAGCGAGCACTGTCACACTATTTGAGTAAGAGCAAATTCGCGATACTGCTTCGTCGATTCTTGTAGAAATTTCTGAAGCTTGCCCCACGGTTTGAGACGCCGCGACTCTAACATGTCCGATTAAATTGTACTTTCTATGAAAAATTTCCAACTTTTCGCGAAACGTCCAGGACAAGGCTGCGATAAGGGAAATTATCAGTGCTGATGGAATAATTCCAATAAAGCGAAAGCAGAGAAAAGTATATAGGATTAACGTCGATGCGAGGGTGACCGCTCCTGTCAATAGAAGAAAGCGGACGGCGAAACGGACAACTGGACCAAGTGGACGTTTCTCGGAAGTGATCCTCTCCAAATCTTCAGAGTCTGGGGTGAGGAGAAACAAAGGCGCCAGTGGAAGCCGAGATAATGTCCACCAAATCATTTCTTTAACTGCGGGTCTACTGAATGCATCAGACCAGATGCATTCCTGAAAAGAAATTGTGCGACGGTCTGAACCTTTTGTCAGATATACAGTTCTGTCGAACCCGGAGTCGGTTTCTTCGCAACACCACCCCTGCCCGCTGGCCACACTCCTAATTTCATCAACGATCGGACGCGTCCAATTTAGAAGGTCTCCTGACTTTTGATTTCCGATTTCATGAATAAGCAATATGGAGGCGTCAAACGGTTTGTTTTCTGTTTTGGGGTGCTTCATAGGTCGATTCCGATGGTGCCGGCGCTGCCTTTTTCTCTTTGCTTTCTGGATTGCGTACATTTTGGGCATCTCGTTGTTCCGCTCTTTGTGTTGCAAATTGATGGCGCAATTTGGGAGTCTATATTGAGGAACCCGCCTCGAGGGATTCTGGTCGAGTGGACGTCAATGCTTCAAATATTGCATCATGAACCTCCTTCTGTCTCGGGTAATTTATTGTAGTTCGTCCGCCGTGTCGTTGGGAGGGTTTGGAATCTGTGTATGGAGGATTCGTCGGGTCGTCCGACCAATTGCATTTGGAAGTGCTTTTAGTCCTAGATGATGGATTTTGGGGTGATGCTGCTTGATTGTCATGTGTTGGACAGCTCAGTGGGGCGAGGTGACCCAACGGTTGCGGCAGGTCGAGCCAGGCGGTAGTGGACGTACTTCTGCAGCGAGGACTGCGATCTGAGGCGGATGACTGAGGTCAGTCCCCAGTCCTCCGCAGGAACGCGCAGTCCTCGATCTGAAGGTCCGTTGTCAATCGGCTCACGTCGGATCCGGTGTCGGACCCCGACGGCGAATCCGTTGCGGTTGCCCGGTGCACTCCCTGAAATCCGGCTTGTCCTCGGGGCATGGGTAGTCTGGCCCGGGCGCCGGCGCCACTGCGCTGCCACCCGGGCCGCCGCTCCGCTCACCAGGGACGCGGCCGAACTCCAGTGTCCAGCAGGAACGAGGAACCATGACCGTCAGCCGTATCGCCACGACCAACGCCCCCGCCGCCGTCGGCCCCTACTCCCAGGGCGTCTCCACCGGTCAGGAGGCCGGCTCGCTCGTCTTCGTCTCCGGGCAGGTGCCGCTCGACTCGGCCACCGGCGCGCTCGTCGAGGGCGACATCCAGGCCCAGGCCGAGCAGGTCCTCAAGAACGTGGGCGCCATCCTGGCCGAGGCCGGGCTCGGGTACGACGACGTCGTCAAGACCACGGTCCTGCTCGCCGACATCGCCGACTTCGCCGCCGTCAACGAGGTCTACGCCCGCTACTTCACCGGCGAGACCCTCCCGGCCCGGGCCGCCTTCGGGGTGGCCGCCCTGCCGCTGGGGGCGGGCGTCGAGATCGAGGCCGTCGCCGCCAGGTCCTGAGTCGGCCCGATCGAGAGCCATCCCCGAAGTCACGGCGCCACTCCTGAGACTGGCGCCGGTCGTACGGGTGCGAACTGGGATCGGCCGCGTCAGATGGGGCGCTGCCTTGCCCAGCACGGGGTGTTCGACCCTGCCGGTGGGGCGACCCGTTCACTAGGCTCTTTCCCGGTTCCACTTCCACGGGGTGCCCCTTGTCGGGGGCGCCCCGTGTTGCTCTCCCCATGGCAGATGACCGGACTGATGGGAAGGATGAGGCCCGGCAGGCGGGCACACGACCGCCGGTTGGCCAGCCCCCCTTCGAGACGCGACGAGAGGACGACGGATGCCGCCCACGCACCTTCCTCTCGTTGTCCGCCTCGGTGGGATCCGCTCACTGCTGGCCTTCTGCGCCATCATGACTGCGGGCCTGGCGGTCGTGCTCTCACCGGTGGTCGTGGCGGTATGGGAGCCCTTCCTCGCCGCAGTCATGCTGCTGCCGGCCCTCATGGGCGCCGGCGGGATCGCCTACTACCTGTGGCGCGGCCTGTCCGCGCGCCGAATGGCCCGGGAGGCTCGGCGTGCCTACTCCCGGGTCACTTACGACTACGAGGCCACCGAGCTCCAGGCGCGCCTCGTCCCGGAGGGGGAGGTGCGCGGCGCTCGGGTCATGGCCGACTACCGATGGTTGCGCGACGAGTACGAGAACCTGACCCGCTCCTGGCAGGACCTCGGCAGCCCGCGCGGCGCCCAGTGGTTCGAGCCGGGGATGCTCGGGAGGGTCACCGAGCTCGAGCGGCGCTCGGCCGCACTGGACTCGACCGAGGACGTCATCGTCGGCCGTGCCGCCTTCCTGACCCTGTCCTCCCGCTGGGAGCGGATCTGGCATGACGAGCAGCGTCCAGTCCTGGAGGACCTCGGCCTGCTCCTGGACCTGTGCCAGTGGATCGACTCCTGTGCATTCACGCCCGGCGGCACGGTGGAGGCGCGGGAGCTGGTCCGTGCCCACCATCAGCGCCTCAGTGAAATGACCGCTGAGCTGTCGGCCGGCCTGCTGCAGCCCTCTGCGGCGCTCGATGAGCTCGCCTGGATCGCGGCCGACGTCCGCCGTGCGACGAACGCTCTGGGGTGGACGGCGGCCGCAGGTGTGGACTCTCCTCTCGGTCCTCCCGACCTCGACGTCCAGCACTGGGTGAACGCCTCGGAATGGCTGGACGTCGTCGAGCCCGGAGGTGACGCCGGGAGCCTGTACGACGCCGACGCCTACGCCGTGGCCGGTGCGAGGATCGGTCCCCATGCGCCGTTGCGCAAAGGATTCCTCGGGGACGGGACCTTCCCGGGGTGTTGACGTCCGTACGCCTTGAACGCCGGGCCCACGCAAGGAAAAGGAAGTGCTGATGAAGCACATGAAACAGTCCGGCATCGTTGGGCTCGGCGGAATCTGGTCGGTGACGGCCTTCGTCGCCAACGTGGTGGTGAGCCTGGCCCTTGTTGCCGTGCTGCTGATTATGGTCATCTGGCCCTTCGGTGGCAGCCGCCACCCCAGTGCGGAGGTCCACGACGAGGCCGGGGTGCTCCAGGCCGAGCCACTGGTCAAGGAGATCCAGGCGATGCGCTTCCGTCGGGATGTCCACGTCGCCGTGCTCACGGTCCCAGGCTGGGACGTCGACAACCTCAACGACTCGGTGCTGGAGTACGCCCGCTCACACGCCGGCGATACGATGTCCCGTGGATCTCGACGTCGAACCCCAACTACTGGAGCGATGGCCTGGTGATCCTGGCGGTCGCCCCGGAAGCGCGGAAGGTGGGCTGCTACTTCGGTGAGGATGTCGCGGTCCCCCTGGAGCAGCAGGCGGCCATCCAGAACGCCGCCAAGGATCAGTACCGCCGGGCCGACTGGTACGGGGGCACCGTCTCCATGGCGGCCAAGACCGCGGACGTCATCGGCCGGCCCGGTGGTGGTGACGTGGGCACGACCTACGTCCTGCCCGGAATCTCGGCACTCGTGGGCGTCGCCTGGCTCTTGTACTACCTGTGGCGCGGCTTCACGGCGCGACGCCGGGCGCGTGAGGCGCTCCGCCACTATTCGCAGGTCACCCACGACTACGAGACCACCGAGCTCCTGGCCGGCACGATCCCCGAGGACGAGCCGCACGGGGCCCAGGTTATGGCCCGCTACCGCTGGTTCCGCAGCGAGTATGAGAAGGTCACCCGCTCCTGGCAGGACTTCGGCAGCCCCTACCGCACCCAGTGGTTCGGCATGTCGGTGCTGGGACGGGCCACCGAGCTGAAGAAGCGCTCCGAGCTTCTGGACTCCCTCGACGACGTCATCGCCAACACCGCCACCTTCCTGAGTCTCTCGCCCGGTTGGGACCGTGTCTGGAGCAACGAGCAGGGGCCGGTCCTGGAGGACCTGCAGTCGCTGCGGAGGCTGTGCCACCAGATCGACAGCTCCGACGCCGCTGAGAGCGGTTCGATCGTCGGGCGCACCAAGGAGGAGCGGGAGTGGATCCGCTCCCGCAAGCAACGCCTGGACGACATGACCTCCGGACTGGAGGCCGGTTCGTTCCAGCCCTCGGCCGCGCTGGACGAGCTCGACGAGATCGCCGACGAGACGAAGACGAAGGCCGCCCGGCTCGCACGCGAGGCCATTGACGCCGACACCTCCAGGTACGCCGACGAGCGCCGTCGTCGCTACGACGACACGGTCTCGTCCACGGACGCCGCCTACGCCGGCTACTGGTACCTGGACGGCGGGCACAGCAGCTACAACCCGCACTCGACGATCCGCCTCAACCCCTCCTCCCCGGCCATCTCCGCCATCGGCTCGTCCAGCTCGGGCTCCGGTGCAGGCGGGTCCTTCAGTTCCTTCACCCCGGTCTCCGACCTGGTGGTGGGGTACAGTTCGGCCTCCTCCTACACGCCGTCGAGCAGCTCCGGCTCTGGGTCCAGCTTCTCGGGAAGCAGTTTCTCCGGCGGCTACAGCGGCGGTGGCGGCTTCTCCGGGTCCGGCTCCTCCTCGAGCTTCTGAACCGGGGCGGCCGGCTCCTGCCGGCGCTGTCTCCGCTCGTTTCCGGGGTTGCCAGGCCCTCGCTACTATCGGTACTGAAAACTGCCAGTCAGTAGGGAGGTGAGCTTCGGATGGAGCAGCTGAAGCAGGACCCCGCCACACGCTCAGGCCGAACCCGTTCAGTGGTGGCCTTCACTGCCGTCATGGTCCTGGGCCTGACCCTGGTCCTCTCGCCGCTGATCGTATGGCTCTGGCCATCGAAGAAGGAGACGGTGACCACCTACCGGCCCGAGGTCGAGGTCCAGGACGAGGCCGGCGTGCTTGACAGCACAGCGCTGAGCGGCAAGCTCAAGAACCTGGAGTTCCGCAAGCAGGTCCACGTGGCCGTCCTCACGGTGCCGGGTGAGGACATCTCCAACCTCAACGACGCCGTGCTGGAGTACGCCCGCTCGCATGCGAGCGACACTGAGGTCCCGTGGGTCTCGACGTCGAACCCCAAGTACTGGAGTGACGGCCTGGTGATTCTGGCGGTGGCCCCCGACTCGCGCAAGGTGGGCTGCTACTTCGGTGAGGACGTCAAGGTGACGAGCAGCCAGGAGGGCGACATCCAGGACGCTGCCAAGTCCCAGTTCCGGCTGAAGGACTGGGACGGGGGCCTGGTCTCCATGGGGAAGGAGTCCACGAAGTACGTCGGTAAGCCTCGCAGCAACCTGAGAGACTTCTTCCTGCAGCTGTCCTTCCCGGCCTCCGTGTTCGGTGCCGCCGGTGTCGGTGTCTACCTGTGGCGAGGACTCGCGGCCCGCCGTCGGGTCGGTGAGGCGCAGCGCCACTACTCGCAGGTCGCCCATGACTACAGGGCCACTGAACAGCATGCCCAGCGGATCCCGGCCGAGGAGACCCACGGGGCGCAGGTCATGGCCCGCTACCGCTGGTTCCGTGGCGAGTACGAGAGTCTGGCCCGGTCCTGGCAGGACTTCGGCAGCCCCCGGGGCACCCAGTGGTTCGGTCTCTTCATGCTCCGGAGAGCGACCGACTTGCGAAGACGATCGACCGCGCTGGACACGCTCGACGACGTCGTCGTCAACACCGCGACCTTCCTCAATCAGGACCGCGGCTGGGAGCAGGCCTGGTACAACGAGCAGGGGCCGGTCCTGGAGGATCTCCAGGCGCTCCTCAGCCTGTGCCAGCAGATCGACATCTCCAGGAGGCTGCCGGTCAACACGATGGGTACGCGGGAGAAGGTTCGCTGGTTTTGTGAGCGCCTTTACCACATGACTGTGGACCTCTCGGCGGGCAGGCTCCAGCCGTCTCAGGCCCTCGACGAGCTCGACCGGATCGCTGACGCCACCCATGGGGAGGCCGACGGCTTGGCCCGCTACGCCATCAATGTCGATACCTCGCGGTACGCCGATGAGCGCCGTCGCCGTTTCGACAGCTACCGCGGCTCTGGTCGGTACGCGGCCTACAATGGTTCCTGGTCCCTGGGTGGTAGCTACGGCAGGTACAACCCCCATGCCACGATCCGCGTCAACTCGACGTCTCCGGCGATCGCCGGCCTCACTGGCTTCGGCAATGTGGCTTTCCGTTCCTTCGCCCCGGTCTCGTCCCTGGTGATGGGCTACAGTTCGGCGTCAACCTTCACCCCGAGCAGCGGGTTCTCGGGAGGAGGTGGCTTCTCCGGTGGCGGCTTCTCCGGGGCCGGCTCCTCCTCGAGTTTCTGAGCCGGTGGGGTGCCTCGATGCTCCGCCCACCGTCGTCGGGCCTCGACGGCGGTTCGAGTAGGGTGCGAGCCTCCGTGAACCGCATCATGGGGCGCCGACGGGCCGCCGTCGGCCTGGGAGGGGCGCGGGGTGGCCGGTAGGCTGACGGGCATGTCGAAGAAGAAGCGCCATGGGCGCCGTCCGGCCGCCGCATCGGCCAAGCCCCGCAAGCAGAGCATCGAGTTCGTCGCCCGCCCCTTCGCCGGTCTGCCGGCCGAGGAGGACCTCGTGGCGATGGCCCAGATCATCCCGGCCGCCACGGCCACCGTGCGCCTGACCGAGGAGTACGGCGGTCAGCAGGTCCAGCTCGTCACGCTTCTTCCCGAGTTCGTTCAGGGGCTCAAGCGCTCCGACGGCGAGATCCTCGTGGCCATGCAGACCTCCGTGCACTCCGGGGACGCCTCCCGCGACGTCGCCGCCGCCATCCTGGCCACCCTCGAGCTGCCTGAGGGGCAGGCCCTGCGTTCCGACGGCCTGCCCGAGCCCGGCCCGCGCCTCCAGGACGTCCTCGACACCAGTGAGCCGCCGGTGGTCTCCGTGCGCGAGACCTTCGACTTCTGGGTCGACCCCCAGGCTGCCGGCGAGAACGCGCAAGCCCGCCAGATCATCGAGGAGGCCATCGAGCGCGCCAAGGAGGAGATCGCCCCGACCCGGCCCGTTCCCGGTGTCGAGCACGCCTACTGGTGCCGGCTGGGTGCCAAGGAGTTCGTGCGCTGGGTGCGCGGGGAGGACGAGGACGAGTTCTTCAACGCCTTCGCCTGCATCTACGCCGCGCGCGAGTCCGACCTGGAGGAGGGTGCGCGCTTCGTCGGCGCCTTCCGGGCCAACGGTCTGGCCATCCCGGTGTGGGAGCTCGTGCCCGGCACGGAGGCTGAGGAGCTCACCAAGCCGCTGCAGGCCATGGGTAGGCGCCTGGACGCCGCACTGGCCGACTCCAGCCCCCTGAGTCCCGAGGTCCGCCGCGCCAAGGCCGGCATCATCTCCCGCCAGGTCAACCTCTGACCGCTCTCTCCCCCCCCCCCCCCGATATCTCCGCCCGGCCGGAGACATTCTGCGCGTTCAGGGACCCTTCCGCGCAGCCGGGGACGTTCTGCGCGTACGGGGACAGGATTCTGGTTCCCGACGGCGTCGAATGCCCCTGGTCGGAAGGGCACGCACCCGGCCGCGCGGAATGTCCCCGTCAGTGTTGGTGGCGGGGTGGGGAGACGGCCGGGAGGCGGTGGGGAAGTGACGAGGGCGTGGTGACGGGCCGGGGCGCACAGTGCGCGAATCAGGTATCGGTGATGCGCAGGCGCCGGCGCGTCACGCGCGGCAGGCCGCGTCCGTAAAGGGTGCCCTCCTTCGCCTTGACGGCGGCGACGAGCACGAAGCTCAGTGAGATGAGCAGCGCCCAGCTGCCGAACTTGCCGGCGTGCACCAGGTGCCAGCCGTCGGCCTGGTTGGGGTAGCGCCAGGCGCTCAACGCCGTGGCCAGGTTCTCCGCCAGCCACAGGAATCCCCCAATGAGGATGAAGGCCACCGTCGTCGGCATCCAGTAGCGCTCCCCACCGACAGTGAAGTGGACGGCGCTTCCCCACAGGGTGATGAGGAAACCGGCGGCAATGGCCCAGCGCAGGTCGATGATGACGTGGTGGGTGAAGAAGTTGAGGTAGGCCGCCACGGCCAGCAGACTCACCGGCCACCACCGAAAGCCGCCCACGTGCAGGTCGAGGCGCCGGAAGGCCTGGCAGATGTAGGAGCCGACGGAGGCGTACATGAAGCCGGAGAAGACCGGTACCCCGCCGACGCGCACCACCCCGGCATCCGGATAGGCCCAGGAGCCGGTGTGGACCTTGAACACCTCCAGCGCCAGCCCGATGAGGTGGAAGGCGCAGATGACGCCGAGCTCGCGCCAGGTCTCCTGCTTCAAGGCCACGAAGGCGATCTGCACAACGACGACGTAGATCAGCAGGGCGTCGTAGCGGGCAATCGGCGGATCCGTGTAGCTCCAGACCAGGGCACTCGCCGCGAGCCCAACGAAGATGGCGATGGCGAAGGCGCAGCAGGCCAGCTCCAGGAGGGCGAACTGGACCAGGCGGCGGGGGAGTAGGCGCCACCGACTCAGTGGAAGACGCGCGGTGTCGGGCACGACCGAAGTATGCCGTGCCTTGACGTCGCCCTGATACGTACCGGCCCCTCCGGGGCTCTCGTTAGCGGGGACTTTTCTTCACGGCCGGGGACATCTCGCGCGTTCGGGGACGGGATTTCTGTCCCCGACGGCGTCGAATGCCCCCGGCTGGAAGGACACGCACCCGGCCGCGCGGAATGTCCCCGTCGAGGTCGCACGTGACTCCTGAGAGGGCGGTCCTGGCCAGACTCGATGCCCATCTGGCCGACGCCATCACCGGATCGAGCGCAGTGCTCGCTTGATAATCCGTTCAGTGGCCGGGGTGGGCGACTCCTCCTGCCAACGCTCGCAGAGCTCCCTGGCCCAGGCGGGCTGGGACTTGGCGGCGTCGTTGACCCAGTTCGCCACGGAGTCCTGCACATAGCGGGAGGAGTCGGCACGCAGCGGCTCGAGCAGTGGAAGGCCCCGCTCGGGCTCCTTCTTGAGCTCGGGGATGTGCCGTGCCCACACACCCCGTGGACGTAGCGCCTCGCTGGCGAAGCGCCGAATGCGCTCCGAGGATTCTGAGGTCCAGGGCCGCAGCGCGCGGATGGCCTCGTCAAGCTGGGGCACCAAGTGCGGGCGCACTGCCATCCATGACCACTCGCGCACCCCGAAGTGCGGGTCGTCCGCGGCCGGTCTTGCCAGGGTCAACAGCGTGTCGACGTCGGCGTCCTTCTCCTGGGAGACCAGGGCGAAGACTGCCCAGCCCCGGACGGTGTCGGCCGGGTGATTAGCGAGATCCAGGCAGGCGGAGCGACCAAGGTGCGTATACAGCGCTTCTCCCATGGTCTGCATACGAGCCAGGATGCCGAGTGAGTCGGCGTGCTTGGCCGCTTCAACCAGCTCCTCTGGGGCCGCCGGCACCACCTGTGTCAGAAGGGTGGAGTGGGCGATGGCCAGGATCTCTGCCAGTGTTCGGGACTCGTCTCGTCCCGAGTTCAGGTCGGCTTGGCGCTCTGCGGCGATACTCGCGGCGGGGCTCATATGTCACTTCACCACGAGGCGGGCCACGCGCTTGAGGTGCTTCTTGTGCTGGCCGCGGCTGGCCTTACCGACCTTGCCGAAGTTGACCCATGACCGTCCGCGCATGCCCAGCTGCTTGAGGGCGGCGCCCAGGAACACCGAGCTGACGTAGTTGCCGCAGAACCGGCGCAGGAACCACGTCGGGGCGGTCGAGGTAGTGAGTACCAGCACCTGCTGGATGTGGGTGAGGTGGCCCTTCACCCCGGAGGCCGTCGCATGGTAGGCCCAGCTCTGCTTCATGACCTTGTCCACGAATCCCTTGACGATGGCCGGCACGTCACTCCACCAGATCGGGCAGATGACAATGATGCGCGAGGCCCCCTCGATGAGCTTCTGGTAGTGGCTCACCAGCGGGTCCAGCGTGCCGCCCTCGCTGAACAGGGCCAGCTCCTCGGCGGTGTAGCGCGGGTCGAAGCCGTCGGCGTAGAGGTCGACGACGTCGTAGGGCCTTCCCGCCTTGTCCAGGGCGGAGGTGGCGGCCTCGAGTACGGCGTGGTTGAAGGAGCCGTCGTAGGGGTGGGCGTAGACGATGAGGGTGCGGTCGCCCGTCTTCTTGAGGGGCTTCTTGGCTGTCATCAGCTGTCTCCAATCGTGACGATGGCGCGCAGGGCTGCGCGGATGAAGGTGGTGTCGGCGGTGGTGGCGCCGACGGCGATGAGCTGGGTGTAGCCCTGCAGGCAGGACCACACCAGGAGGTGAAGCGGCGTCGGATCGGTTCCCTGCTGTGCAGCCAGACGCTCCACCTCGCCGCGGGTCAGTGCCAGCAGTGGGTGGTCGTCGAGGCGGTCGAGTGCCGCGATGGCCGCGGGGCTGATCTGATTGAACTCGAAGAGATGCGGGTGCTCTGCGGCCAAGTCGACCAGAAGAGTCCCGATGCCGACGAGTGACTCGAGCGGATCGTCCTGGATGAGGGCGTCCGCGCGCTCGCCCAGTGAGGCCGACAGCCGGCGCGCCGCGGCCTCGAAAAGGCTCGTCTTGGACGGGAAGTGCTTGTAGCACGCGGGCGTGGTCACTCCGCAGGCGCGGGCCACCCCGCTCAGTGTCACCGCATGCCACCCGTTGGAGTCAATGAGGTCCAGGGTGGTGTCGATGAGCCGCTGACGGGTGTCCGTACTGCGCCGGTCTATCTTCACACTAGATAGGTTAATCAAGTTCACCTACCTGTCAAGGAGGTGGGTGAGGCTGTGCTCGCCCGGCCCTCTCTGTCAATCATGAGTGACCACGATGTGGTCAGGCCGGATCCGGTGGGTGCGACTCGGAGGTGGGGGCCGCTCGCCTGTGAGCGCTGCCAACGGCGGCAGCGCAGCGATGTCAGAGGGACACTGAGATGCCCCTGACCAGCGCGGATATCGGTACGGGTGAACCGCTGCCGTAGATCCTTGACACTGTCGGCGCGGCGTCCTTCAATCGTGCCACGTCCATCACAGCACAACGACAGCACGACGAAGGACCTCAACGCCGGGGCGACCCGGCCCGTCCAGAATGAGAGGAGCGCTGATGACTCGTACTGTTTGCGGCTCTGCACCGCGGTCGACGGCCATGTGTGTCAGCCTGCTGCGCTCCTGCTCATCGACCGGCTGGCGCCATCGATGCCCCTCGATCGCTACCTAGTAGCCACCTGCTGATCGCCGGCAGTCATCTTCGGGTGCTTGCGCCGGCTGGAGGGGTGGAGAGTCTCGGCTCCCCGCGTCCACTGCCGATGCCTCGGTCCGGGCTCGTCGTTGAGTCTCGCACCTCGGGATCAGATCAGTACCAGTTCCCACCCCGCGTCCGCCGCCTTCAAGCCGAGCAGGGACGCCCGCCAATTCATCCAACTTTCTTCGCCGTCAGATCCACGATGCCTATGGACCTTTGTTTCGGTTCCTGGCACCCTGGTGAAACGGCAATGTCGCCGCCGGGCCCGCACGCCATGCGGCGAGTGAAGCGAAAGGCCTGATGTCATGACCGACGACCCCTCGAAGCACTCTCCATCCGGCCCCGCCGTACCTCCGGCCGGCTCCCACACGCAGGACGCCCCCACCGGCACGGCGGACGCCACGCCTGCGCCCGTCACCAGCCCGGTGAGCACCGGGCCGCCCGAGCGGCCACCGGTCCACCCGCAGCATCCGAGCTCAGGGACCTGGCGGGCCGTCCGCACGGCCGGCGCTCACACCTCCGCCCAGGCCGCCACCCGCTCCTCGGTCCGCTCCCCCTCGGAGACCGCGGCCGCCGGCGTCGTCCTGCGCGACCTTGCCGACGAGTACGCCCAGCTCCTGTGTGCCCACGATCCCGAGGCGGCTGCCCGCACCGGACTGCCCGGCGGGACCATCCTGCCCGACTACTCGCCCGCGGGACTGGCCGAGCGTCTCAGTGCCGAGCGCTCCCTGCGTCACCGCGTGGCCGCCGTCGACCACTCGACCGGCTCCGACGAGCTCCTGCGCCGCCACCTCCTGGAGCGTCTGGAGACCTCCATCCAGTTCATCTCCGCCGGGGAGGAGGGCGGCAACCTCGGCTTCCTCTCCTCGCCGTTCCAGCAGATCGCCCGTCAGCTGCAGCGGCCCCCTGAGGCGCCCGACCGCGCCGGCTCCGACGAGGCGGACCTCGCCGAGGCCGAGGCCAAGTGGGAGGACGCCTGGAACCTGCACCGCACCCGTCTGGAGGCGCTGCCCGCCGCCCTGGAGGGGCTGGCCGCCTCCCTGTCCGCCTCCGCCGAGGCCGGTGCGATCGCCCCGCTCAGTCAGGTCGACGTCGTCGCCGGGCAGGCACGTGACCTCGCCCGACGCCGGACCCAGGGACTGCCCGAGGACCTGCCGGCCACTCTGCACGTCCAGCTCCAGGAGGCGGACATCGTCGCCCGCCGCGCCGCGCTGGACTTCGCCTCGCACCTGCGCACGACGCTCTCGCCGCGGGCGCCCCAGGCCGAGGGCGTCGGCCCTCAGCGCCACGCCCTGTGGATGCGCCGCGTCCTGGGCACTCGGGTGGACCCCGAGGAGACCTACGCCTGGGCCACTGAGGAGCTGGGGCGGGTCATCGCCGAGCAGGACGCCATCGCCGTCGACATCCTGGGGCCCGGCGCCGATGCCGGCAGCCTCAACCGGCACCTGCGCGCCGACCCGACCTACGCCCTGCGTGCGGAGGACTACACGACCTGGGCGCAGGAGGTGGCCGACGAGGCCTGGGACGCCGTGGTCGGCCGGGTCCTTGACCCGCCCGACGGTCTGGGCCGCCCCCGGGTGCGCCTCGGGGAGCTCGGAGACGGCGCCGTCCACTACGAGGAGCCGCGCGGTACCGGCGGAGAGCGTCGGCCCGGCATCGTCATGCGCTCCCTGGCCGACGGCGAGCAGCTGGTGTGGCCGTGGATGGAGCGGACCACGGTGCTGCACGAGTCGGTCCCGGGTCACCACGTCCACGTCGGTGCCCACGCCACCAGCACGCGCCTGACCGCCTGGCAGCGCTATCTGGGGTCCGTACCCGGATGTGACGAGGGGTGGGGCCTGTACGCCGAGTCCCTCGCCGACGAGCTCGGGCTCATGCCCACGCCCGAGGACCGCTTCGGTCGCCTGGCGGCACGCCGCTGGCGCCTGGCCCGGGTCCTTGTGGACCTGGGTGTCCACTCCCGGCTCCCCGTGCCCGACGACGTCGTGGCCCTTCCGGGGGCCTGCCGCGAGTGGAACCGGGCGACCGTCACCGCCGTGCTGCGCCACCACACCGTGATCTCTGAGGGGCGCCTGCGCTTCGAGGTCTCCCGGCACCTGGGGTGGCCGGCCCAACCGCTGGCCTACGCGGTGGGTGAGCGGGTCTGGCGGGCCGGTCGGCGCAGCGCCCAGGCGCAGGCCCGCGCCGAGGGCGGCGAGCTGGACCTGCGCGCCTTCCACAACCGGGGCATCGACCTGGGCAGCGTAGGGCTCGATCTGCTCGTAAGCGCCTTGCACTGACCTGCATGAAGGATGCAGAGGCGGTGCGCCGGGGTCTGGTCGTTCGTCGGCCGGACCCTGGGCTCATGTGTGGCCCGGTCTCTTCTCCGTCGCGTCTGTGGGGAGCTGCCGGAGAGCGGGGGTGGGGCGGCGTGAATGCCCCGCCGCCTGCGCCGATGACTCGGGCGGCGAGTGCCCTGGGGCTGGGCGGTCGGTGGTGAGGGCCAAGGCGTGCCGGGGCGGCAGGGGAGTCGCCCCGGCACACGGAAGGACGCGAAATGCGCCGGCGGAACCCGGCTCCATTGACGGGCTCCTTGCCTCCACTGTGCCACGAGAACCGGGCGTGACGTGCCGAAACAGGTAACTTTAGTGTCTGAATGACGAAATGTGACTCATTGCAGCAACATTTCTCAGTTTCTCCGGGGACCGTGGTCCCATGCTGAAGGTTTGACACAAATTCACCGAGGAGAGCCTGGGAGAGGCGCGGGTCGTTCCCTCCCGGCGCGTCGGCGTGTCGCGGCGACCGGCAGGACGTGCTGGGCATGGCCGGTACGTGTCCGCTGTGCGTGGAGCCTGAGGATTCCGCGCAGCATAGTACGAGAGCAGAGAACTTGACGGGCCTCACAAAAAAGGCGCGCGATAACGGGGTGCTCAGGTATCGGCTGGAGGCAGCGAGTCTGGATACCCTGGGGGCGTGAGTTCCACCAAGCGGCCCGACCAGCGCGTTGCCGTGGTCATCCCTGCCAAGGATGAGGCTGAGCGCATCGCCACCACTGTTCGGGCCTGCCGCTCCATTCCGCGGGTGGACCTCGTCATCGTCGTCGACGACGGCTCGACCGACGGAACCCAGGACCACGCCCGCGCCGCCGGCGCCGTGACGGTCCGCCACTCCGTCTCACGCGGGAAGGCCTCCGCCATGGAGACCGGGGCCTCGGTGGTCGGCATGCGCGACTACTCCGACGGTCCCGCCCGGCTGCTGCTGTTCATCGACGCCGACCTGGGGGATTCGGCCGCCTCCTGCGCCGAACTGGTGCCCCCGGTCGTCGACGGCGTCGCCGACATGTCCATCGCGGTGCCCCCCAAGCAGTCCGGGGCCGGTGGCCGCGGCCGGGTCGTGCGCGCCGCCAGGCGGGCCATCTCGCTGTCCACCGGGTGGCTGCCGGTGGCGCCGCTGTCCGGTCAGCGATGCCTGAGCCGTGAGGCCTATGAGAAGGCGGTGCCCCTGGCCGACGGCTGGGGGGTGGAGGTCGGTCTGACCATCGACGTCCTCGTGGCCGGGCTCGCCGTCATCGAGGTTCCCTGCGACATCACGCACCGTGTCACCGGTAACGACCGGGCCGGCACGATGCACCGCGCCTCCCAGTACAAGGACGTCCTGCGGGCCGTGACCCGGCGCAAGCTGCGTCGCCACCGCGTGCCGCGCGCCTCCTTCGAGAAGGCGGCCGCCGAGCAGGACCACTTCTTCGCCTACCGTGCCGTGCCGCAGCCCCCCAAGGCCGACGACGACGTCGAGGCCGCCGAGAAGCCGCACGATGGCGAGGGCTCACAGACCACTGCCTCTGAGACGGCCGAGCGCTAGCGCACCGAATCGCTCCCGGCCAGCGTCAGCGCCAGCAGGGTGGGGGCGGCGGACACCAGGATGAAACCGGCCATCGTGACGCCGGAGTCGTTGACCAGGACGGCCACGAGCGTCAGCACCCCCAGAGACTTCAGCGCCGTCGTCCCCCATTGCGCGGACAGGGACGTTCCACGCGTGGGGGGACAGGAATCCGGTCCCCCCACGCGTCGAATGTCCCCGTGGGCGGCGGGGGCGAGCCAGACGTAGGGGCTCGTGCCGGAGCGCCAGGCCCGCACCTGCCTGCGCCCCCACCACGAGGCCGCGGCCACGAGAACCACGATGCAGGCCAGGGCGATCGCCATGACCGGCTTCGTGACGAAGGGCCCGACCAGTGCATACGCCTTGCGTCCCAGCACGCCGGCGGCCGAACCGTCCACCACCTGACGGGCGAAGCGCCCCAGGTGCGTGGGCCCACCGGGGCGGAGGAGGTCGACGACGGCGAACCCGCCCACCACCAGGACCGTCGTGGCCCCAATGACCAGCCAGCGCCGCCAGCTCAGGCGCAGACCCGCCAGGCCCGCACCGAGGAAGGCCAGCGTCGGCACCAGAGTCAGGGCGCCACCCACGTCCGCGCCCAGCTGCGGGGCGCCATCAACGATCAGTGCCGCCCCGCCCAGCACGGCCGTCACAAGCAGCGCGGTCCGCCGGCCGCCGCCCAGCGCCACCCAGGCGCCGGTGATGACGACGACGAGCGCGCCGGCCACCAGCGCGAAGGCCGTATTCGACACCCCGTAGAAACGGCCCGCCACCACCGCGTTCATGCCCAGTGGGTTGTTGAAGGCCAGGGGTGCGCCCGCAGCGGCGTCGACCAACCAGGTCAGCGGGATCGCCGCCGCCACCAGCAGGGCCGTCAGGCTCGCCCCGCTGGAGGACGGAGACGACGAGGAGGGCATGGGGCTGCCCGCCTCGTCCTGATGCGGCTCGGCCGCGACGTCCCCGGAGAGGGCCTCGGCCGATCCGGCTGCCTCAGCGGCTGCCGTGGCGCCGAGTGCTGAAGGCGGAGGAATCGGGGAGGCGGTGGAGCGGGGTCGCCGGCGTCGCCGCACCAGCGCCACGGTCCCGGCGGCCAACCCCCCGATGCCGGCCGCGACCAGCACGGCCGCGGCCACAGCGACGACCGAGGCCCACACCGAGGGGGAGCCGGCCCGGGACCCCACACGCCACCAGGGGACGGTATTGACCAGTAGCAACGCCGTCGGCAGGCCGCTGAGGTAGACGGCCACCCGGGTGACCCGGCGGCGCAGAGCCGTACGCCGGCTCGCCTCCGGGTCGCGCAGCACGACGGCGGCCCAGACCAGGAGCGCCACGGCCAGCCCCATGAGCAGGGCGCCGGCCCGCATCACTGTGGCCTGAGAGGCACGGGCGTGCAGGGCGTCGTCGGCGAGCCGCGAGATGCGGGCGTCCCCGGTGGCGGCGGTGTCGGCTGTTGCAGTGCCCTCGCTGCCGGTCTGGGGCAGCGTGAGCGCCTGGCCGTCGAAGGCCGGGTCGCGGCGGCCGGCCAGGGCGGCCACGAGAGTCGGGGTGAGGTCGGTCAGCTGGGCCAGGCCGGGCTGGTGCGTGGAGTCGCCGACGACAAGGCCATCGGAGGAGCCGAGCGCGCTGGTCGTGCCCGCGGGCAGGACCGCCATCTGAGGGCCGGGGGCCTCGTCGTCGGCCAGGGAGGCGACGACGAGGCGGGTGCCGGGGCGCGCCTGCTCCTGGACCCTGCGCAGGGCGTCGTCGAGGGCGGCGATCCGCTCGGCGTCGGAGGAGGCTTCCCGGGCGGTGTCGACGACGGTCAGATCCGCGCCGGCGGTCAGGGCCTCGGCCACGGAAGGGGCCAAGGCAGGCCTGTTCGCTGAGCCCCCCGGTGCGCCCATGGTCAGCTGCGTCCCGGGACCGACGGCCTGGATCGAGACGTCACGCCCGAGCGCCCCGACCAGGGGAGTGCTGTCGGGGATCGCGGTGGTGGGGCCGGCGCAGGAAGCGGCCGGCTTGATGGCGCTTGCGCGTTTGCCCCGGCCCAGGGTGAGCCAGCCGTCGGCCGGGCAGGTGCGGTCCGCCGGAGTGCGCACGGACAGGTTCATCGGCTCGCCCTGGGAGGCGAAGGCCAGCAGGTGGGCGGCCGCCGAGTCGACGCCGTGAGAACCGGAATCCTCACCGGCGGGCGCGCGGGAGGCCTGTGCCCGCAGATCCGCCCAGGTGAGATTGTTCGTCCCCAGGACGACCACCGGCGCCGGCCGCGAGGCCGAGGCGGCATCGGGGGCCGACTGGGACGTCGACGTCGTAGGAACCGCGGCGGCGGCCAGTGCAGAGCCCACCATCGTCAGGATCATGCCGATGACCACCAGCAGCACGAGGACGTACACGACCGCGCGCACCAGGCGCTGTTGACGTCGTCGAGGTCTCACCCTGCCAGCCTACGGGGCCTGGTCGCTCACAGGTACTGGCGGGCCACAGCGACCGCCTCCCCGCCGTAGCCCCCACCGAAGAGGAAGGCGTGAATCATGATGATGTGCCAGGAGTGGAGCCCCACCCGTTCGCGCCAGCCCTCCGCCAGCGGCGAGACCTCGTGGTAGGCCGCGTAGATGCGATCCAGGTAGCGCTGCCCGAACACGCCCAGGGCCGCCAGGTCGGTCTCGGCGTGCGCCCCCTGCGCCATCGGGTCAATAAGCACGCCGACCACCGCCGGCCCGCCGGCCGCTACGTCAGCGGCCCCGCCCACGGGAGCCTCCCCGCAGGCGGACT
>NZ_JASPEP010000024.1:0-44606 GCF_031292835.1 Actinomyces stomatis | reverse complement strand
GGTTCGGCTCTGTCGCGAACGGTGTCATGAGAAGGAGCGGCAGGAGCGGATGACAGGGGCGTTGACATCCTTGCCGATCATGTTGACGCCTTGTGGATCCACCTTCGACTGTGGAGGCCTGGAGCGCCAGAAGACGTAATTGAGGTTGTCTCCGTCGTCCGAGCCGAACGTGACTTTATTGGATGCATCGATCCAGATCGTGTTGTCGAACCCGTGGACGGTGAGTGACTCGATCTCCCCTTCAATGATGACCACGAGACTTTGTGCGGTGATTGTTACGTCCCGTGCACCCGCCGAGACCTTGACCACCTGGTCGGTAGAGAGCTCGTTGGAGGTGACATTCACCTGGTCGGAGGCGGGCACCACCTTGGTGACCTCGGCCTCCGCCTGGGCTCGGGTGTCCTCCGCGTCGTTGTCGGTCAGTTCGTCGTCGTACTCGCTGATCTCGGAGGACGTGCAGTTCCCGAACTCCAACGGATCAACCGGGCTGGTGTCCTCCAGTTTCCCAGTGGGCTCCTCCACGGCCTCCTGAGCGGCAGCGTCGTGCGCTTGGTCAGGCGGAGCCGAGGACGCTCTCGTGGCGCCGGTCCAGCCGACTGAGCAGCCGGACAGGGTCAGTAGGCACGCGGCCATGAAGAAGGCGGAATGCAGCATCGGGGAGCGGGACAACGGAGGACCTCATTCGGCAGACATGGTGGTGCCGGTGGGACACGGAAGACCGCGTTCCACCGGCACCACAATTGGTCAGTGCGTCCAACTATAGCCGCACGAGAGGGATCAGGACTCCCCGCCCTGGGACCCGGAGGTACCTGCGTTGACGTTGGTCAAGTCGTAGCGGGCAACGGCCTGGGCGAGGACGGAGTGGTCGAGGCGCCCCTGCTCCACCAGCGCCTGGAGGGCGCGGACCACCACCGACTGGGCGTCGATGAGGTAGTGGCGCCTGGCGGCGGCACGAGTGTCGGAGAATCCGAAGCCGTCAGCACCCAGGGTGTAGTAGTCGCCGGGTACCCAGGCGCGGATCTGGTCGGGGATCAGGTGGTCGTAGTCGCTGGTGGCGATGAAGGGGCCAGTGCTCTCGGAGAGCTTCTGCGTCACGTAGGGGACCTGCTTCTGGGCGTCGGGAGCCAGGAAGTTGGCCTTCTCCACCTCAAGGGCCTGGCGCCGCAGCTCGTTCCAGCTGGTGACGGACCACGTAGCGGCACGGACACCCCAGTCCTCGGCCAGGATGCGGCGGGCCTCCTCGATCCAGGGCACTCCGACACCGGAGGCCAGGAGCTGGACCTCGGGCCCCTCGCCGTCGGGAGCCGTGCTGATGCGGTGAATACCGCGCAGAATTCCCTCGACGTCGACGCCGTCGGGCTCGGCGGGCTGGTGGATCGGCTCGTTGTAGACGGTCAGGTAGTACATGACGTCCCGGTTGCGGCCCGAGTCCGGCCCGTACCAGCGCTCCAGGGCGTCGCGCACGATGTGCCGGATCTCGTAGGCGTAGGCCGGATCGTAGCTGATGACGGCCTCGTTGGTGGCCGAGATGATGGGGGAGTGGCCATCCATGTGCTGGGTGCCCTCACCGGTCAGGGTGGTGCGCCCGGCGGTGGCCCCGATGATGAAGCCACGGGTCAGCTGGTCACCGGCGGCCCAGAACTGGTCGCCGGTGCGCTGGAAGCCGAACATCGAGTAGAAGATGTAGACCGGGATCATGGGCTCGCCGTGGGTGGCGTAGCTCGTGCCGGCCACCTGGAACAGGGAGACCGAACCGGCCTCGTTGATCCCCGTGTGCATGAGCTGTCCGGAGGTGGACTCCCGGTAGGACAGCATCATGTCGGCGTCGACCGGCGTGTAGTTCTGGCCCTGAGTGTTGAAGATCTTCTTGGTCGGGAAGAGCGACTCCAGCCCGAACGTGCGCGACTCGTCCGGAATGATCGGGACGATGCGACGACCGATGCCCTTGTCCTTGATGAGCTCCTTGAGCAGGCGGACGAAGGCCATCGTGGAGGCGACCTCCTGCTTGCCCGAGCCGCCCTTGAGGATGTCGTAGGTCTTGTCGCCCGGCAGCTCGAGCTCGACGCCGGCATCGCGACGCTCGGGGACGAAGCCTCCGAGCTGGCGGCGCCGGTCCAGCATGTAGAGCAGCGAGGGGTCGTCCTCTGCCGGCCGGTAGTACGGCGGCATCTTCGGGTTGGCCTCGAGCTGCTCGTCGGTGATCGGGATGTGGAGCCGGTCGCGCAGAGCCTTGAGGTCGTCCAGCGTCAGCTTCTTCATCTGGTGGGTGGCGTTGCGGCCGGCGAAGTGGCCGCCCAGGAGGTAGCCCTTGACCGTGTGCGCCAGGATGACGGTGGGCTGGCCCTTGTGCTCCGTGGCCGCCTTGTAGGCGGCGTACATCTTGCGGTAGTCGTTGCCGCCGCGCTGCAGGGCCCAGATCTCGTCGTCGGTCCAGTCCTTGACGAGCTCGGCGGTGCGCGGGTCGCGGCCGAAGAAGTGCTCGCGGATGTAGGCGCCGTCGTTGGCCTTGAAGGTCTGGTAGTCGCCGTCGAGCGTCTCCATCATGAGGTGCTCGAGCGCGTGGTCCTTGTCCGCGGCGAGAAGCTGGTCCCAGCCACGGCCCCAGATCACCTTGATGACGTTCCAGCCCGCACCCTTGAAGAAGGCCTCGAGCTCCTGGATGATCTTGCCGTTTCCGCGTACCGGGCCGTCGAGGCGCTGCAGGTTGCAGTTGACGACGAAGGTGAGGTTGTCCAGCTGCTGGCTGGCCGCCAGCTGCAGCATGCCGCGTGACTCGGGCTCGTCCATCTCGCCGTCACCCAGGAAGGCCCAGGTGTGCTGCTGGGAGGTGTCCTTGATGCCGGCGCCCTGAAGGTACTTGTCGAACCAGGCCTGGTAGATCGCCTCCGACGGGCCAAGCCCCATGGAGACGGTGGGGTACTCCCAGAAGTCCTCCATGCGGCGCGGGTGCGGGTAGGAGGGCAGGCCGCGGCCGCCGGCCGGGCGGGACTCCTCCTGGCGGAAGCCGTCCAGGTCCGCCTCATTGAGGCGGCCCTCGATGAAGGCGCGGGCGTAGTTGCCCGGAGAGGCGTGACCCTGGAAGAAGACGTGGTCGCCACCGCCGGGGTGGTCCTTGCCCCGGAAGAAGTGGTTGAAGCCGACCTCGTAGAGCGTTGCGGTCGAGGCGTAGGAGGAGATGTGTCCGCCGACCCCGACCCCGGGGCGCTGGGCGCGGGTGACCATGACGGCGGCGTTCCAACGCAGCCAGCGCCGGTAGGTGCGCTCGGCGCTCTCATCGCCGGGGAAGTAGGGCTCGTTGGTGACGTCGATGGTGTTGATGTACGGCGTCGTCATCTCGGTGGGAACCGTGACGTTCTTCTGCCGGGCCTGAGCCAGCATGCTCAGCAGGATGTAGCGCGCGCGCTTGGCGCCCTTGTCCGCGATGAGGGCATCGAGGGACTCGTGCCACTCCTTGGTCTCCTCTGGGTCGTTGTCGGTCACCTTCGTCAGGAGGCCGTCAATGAGCGGCGTGGAGTCACTGGTGGGGCTCACGGATTCCTCTTTCCTCGCGTCTGTGCGGTCGGCCCGAGCCTCATTGCGTGCGATGGCGCCGATGGTGGCGTTGGCGTACGCCTGAAGTCAGGCCGCTGTGGATGACGGCCCTAATCTACGACCTGCGACGGGGCGAACGCTGCACCCAACGGGAGGAAAGTCCCACCTCACGTATGGTGTGACTCACATGGTGACGGGTTGATTTCGATGTTGAGGGCTGAGGGGTGTGGGGCTTGAAGACGGTGGCCGCGCCGGAATCGAACTTCAAAGGAAAGTTCAAGGTAATCTGACATGCGTGTTCACTTGCGCGGTTGGTGCCGGGTGCGGTGGGCTAGTACCTATCGCCCAGCAGCGGGCGAGCGGTAGACGGGCGCAGCCCAGAAGGACGGTGTAAAGACGTGGCGAGTACAGCGGGTGGAGCTTTCGGCTTCGCCTCCGGTCTCATCATTCAGGAGTTCGGCTACGACGACGACGTCGACGAGACCTTGCGGCAGGCCGTTGAGGCGGAGACCGGAACCACTCTGGTGGACGAGGACTATGAGGACGTGGCCGATTCGGCCATCGTGTGGTGGCGTGACGACGACGGCGACGTCGACGACCTCACCGACCTCCTCATGGACGCCCAGGCCAACCTCGACGGTGCGGGGCTCATCTGGGTGCTGACGCCCAAGGCACGTACCACTGGCGCCGTTCAGGCCGCTGAGGTGGAGGAGGCTGCCGCGACAGCCGGCATGCACGCAACCTCCGCCGCCTCCATGGGGCAGCACTGGAGCGGTATCAGGGTCTCCAGCCGAGGGCGCTGAGGCGCCCCAATGGCCGCGCGGCATGCTGCGCCGTCAGAGGCGGAGATGATTAGTGGCCTGCCCGGCGGAGGCGGTAAAGTCTCCGGCTGAGGCGGCTCGCGCCGTCAGCCGCATGTGCGGGCACCGGGAGCTCGGGAATGTGCTTCTGGGAACGTCTGCACCTGGACCTGTAGCTCAGTTGGTAGAGCAACGCGTTTACACCGCGTCGGTCGTCGGTTCGAGTCCGGCCGGGTCCACCACGGGCGTGACCTCGTCATTCGCGCGCCCACAGCATCCCTAGGCCCGGTCCCGTGAGCCGAGGCGCCGAGCCAGGCCGGCGACGGCGTCGACGAGATCCGTGACTCCCGGGTCCTCGACGGGGAAGTGGCCGCACTCGCGCAGCACCACCAGTTCGGCCGGACCTGCGGCGCGCGACAGCACCCGGGCGCTGAGCTCGACCGGTGTCCACGCGTCCCGGCCGGGGTGCAGCAGCGTCACCGGCGTGCGGTTGCGCTCGGGCGGGGTGTGCATGAACCGCAGGTAGGAAGCGAGGAACCCCAGGGGAACCCTGGCGGCGCCCCCGCGCGGGTCGATGGCGCACAGGCCGGACAGTGCGCGGTCGCGGCTCATCCGCCGCAGGTTCGCCACTGCGCTCATCGGCACCATGGTGCGCGCCAGCCCTCCGCGGGCGAGCGTCGACAACGGCCCGCCCAGGACACCCAGTGCCCCAGCACGCGTCATATGTGCCCGGGCGCGCCAGTCACGTGGGTCGAGCAGGCATGTGGCGGCCACCGCCTCCACGTGCGGCGAACGGGCCGCCACCTCGTAGGCGAGAAGGCCGCCGATGCTGGCGCCCAGAAGCATCAGGGGACGGTGGTCGTGCTCGGCCTCAACGAGGTCGACGAGGAGGTCGACCCAGGTCCCGTAGCGCACGGCCGCCGGATCCGGTGATGTCGTGCGTCCGTATAGAGGCAGGTCGACGGCGCTGACGTCGATGCCGCGTGAGGCCACCAGCGCGGCGATGGGCCACAGCGCTCCGCTGTGCCCGCCCGCGCCGTGCACGAGCAGCACCCGGGCCGGTGCCCCCGGGTCGGAGGCTCGCGCGATGTGCACGCGGTGGCCGTGCCACTGCCACCACGTCGACTCGGGTACCAGTGAGGCCGCGCGCTGGTGGTGCGGCGGCAGGAAGGGGACGTACGGATTGGTCGGCACGCGTCGATGCTAGCCGCGTGAGCCGTGGACGCGTGTGCTTCAGCAGCGCAGGTGTCGAGGTGGGGGAGCGGCTATGGTGGTCGTGGCGATGGAGGCAAAGAGGGCTGCCATCAGGTCCCTATCCGCCCTTTTTGTCCGTGTGGTACTTCTGTCAACCGGTTAGAGGAGAGGCAATGAGCGACGAGCAGGCGAGCATCCCGGTGGAGCTGTCCGAGGCGCTGTCGGAGAATGAGGCGGCGGAGCGGATATTCGCGGCTCTGCCCCCATCGCACCGGAAAGAGTACTTGCGCTGGATCAGTGAGGCGAAGCGCGCCGAGACCCGCCGTCGTCGGGCCACCAGAGCAGCAGAGATGATGGTTGATAAGCACGGGTAGGTGTGTCCGACCCTGACTTGTCCTAGCCGAGCCGTTGTCATGGCGAGGGGCGGCGCGGACCGGCGCACCGTTGCTGAGCCGCCGTTGACGCGATTCCTCAGGCGCGCTTGGTGAACCGGTGGTGCTGCTCGACGCGGGTGCCGAAGTGCTGGGGGCGATGCTGCCTGCGGAGAATGACCTGATCGTCGACCCAGCGCTCCCACTGTGTGGCGCGCTTCCGCTCGCCCGCACCCAGCGGCATGGCCACGCCGGTGTCGAGGAGATCATCGAGGATCAGGAACGAGGGCTCGGGGGTGTCGATGCCCCAGTCGATGATCCCCCATGGCCCGTCGGTGCTGAGGAGAACCAGTGACCGGTTGAGGTCGTGCAGGTCGTTGAAGTGCTCATCCTTGCCGCTCTTGGAGTTCCAGTACCAGTGTGCCAGCCGGAATGACTCCGACATCTGTGTCCAGCTCCGATAGCGCTCTCGCAGCCCACGATCCAGGATCGTGAGCGTGTCCCAGGTCTCGTCCTCGGTCAGCCACCCCAGCGCGAATCCGCAGCGTGTCAGCATGGCGGCACGGACCAGGTCCCAGGCGGAGAAGTCCACGTTTCGGATGTCCCGATCGTTATTGAGCATGCGTCCGAGGCGCCACAGCGTCTCGGACGCATCTGAGGACGAGTCGGAACTCTCTCGCAGCTCGTGGCGCTCGGCCTCCGCCAGGGAAGTATCGACCCAGCGAGCGCGCTCCGCATTGAATCCGCTGCGGTGGCCGGAGGTGATGAGCCAGTAGATCCGGGAGAGGAGGTCGGTACGGGAGCGTACGCCCCAGTCGAGCGAGAGCATTGTGCGCGTGCCGTCAAGATCGGAGCAGGCGAGACGGTCCCACGGGTCCCGGCGGCACAAGGAGTACGGCGCGCAGATCGCCAGGAGCCGCTCGTGCGGGCCAGCGGTGAACTCATCGGGCTCGGAGTCTCTGATGGGCCGATGGTGCTCAGTGAGCTCATTCCATGTGGACTCCTCGCCCCGGTGCGGGGCGGAGGAGGCCTTGTCGCGGCGCAAGCGCACTTTCTGATGGATTGATTTGGAGATCTCGACGGTGGCGATCACCCCAAAAACTACCAGCGCGACGGAAAGGAGCAGGGGCTGCAAGGACATAAAGAGAAGTGTGCAACATGCGAACAGGTGAGTACCAAATTGTTGCACAGAGGTCGATGCAGTAATTATTCAGTTGAATGCCTGTTTATTTACAGGCTGTCGATCAGGCTTTCGAGGCGTTTCATTCCTTCATGCAGCTCGTCACGAGAGGCCGCGTAGGACAACCGTACGTGGGAGTGAGCCGTGGTCGTGGAGAAGTCCTGTCCTGGAGTGAGAGCCACATGCGCCTCCTCCAGGGCACGGTGACAGAAGGTCTGGGCGTCGAGCCCTGTGGAGGAGACATCGAAGTAGACGTAGAAGGCGCCGTCGGGAAGGACCGGTACAGGCAGGCCGATGCGTTGCAGCCCGTCGAGCACGATGCTCCTGCGGGCGAGAAGCTCTTGCCGGCGTTCCTCGCATACGGAGATGGATTCGGGGGAGAAGGCCGCCAGTGCGGCCTGCTGAACAGGCGTCGAAGCGCACAGGAAGTAGTTGACCGCCAGGTTCTCCGTGGGCTGCACCAGCTCCTCGGGAAGGATCGCCCAGCCCAGGCGCCAGCCCGTCATCCCGAAGTACTTGGAGAAGGAGTTGATGACGATCGCGTCGGGGTCGGCCTCCAGGACGGTACGCGCCGGCGTTCCGTCGTCGTCTGGGTCGGCCAGGCCCAGGTAGATCTCGTCAACGATCCGCCAGGCGCTGCGTTCACGGGCCAGCGCGCAGATCGATGCCAGCTCCTCGAAGGGGATTGACGTGCCCGTGGGGTTGGACGGTGTCGCCAGCATCACCGCGCTCGTCTGAGGAGTCCACGCTGCCTCAGCTGCGGCCCGGTCCATCTGGTAGCGGCTGGCAGGACTGGTAGGTGCCAGAATGATCCGGCCGTCGTAGGTCTCTACCAACTGTCGGTTACAGGGGTAGGACGGATCTGCGATGACGACGTCGTCACCGGGCTGTGTGGTGGCAGCGGCCACCAGCAGGAGCGCTGAGGACGCGCCGGTAGTCACGACGATCCGGGCAGGATCGATCTCGACACCGTGCCTGTCCCGGTAGAAGCCTGCAATGGCCTCACGCAGTGCGAGCAGGCCTAGGGCGGGGGAATAGGGCAGTGGCCGGCCATCCATGATGCGGCACATCTCCTCGCGGACAGCAGGAGGGGCACCGAAGTCGGGCTCACCCAGGCTGAGCTTGGCGATCGAGTGGCCCTCCGCCTGGAGGATTCCAGCGCGTTCGCCAATGCTCATCGCATGGAAGGGCTGAGCGGCCTTGGCCCGGGCGGTGATCTTCATGACGGCTCCTTGACTCGGGGCGGGACAGGACCAGTGTCCCCCTTCTCATGGCGGGAGGGCAAAGGTCCCGAGGACCTGGGAGACGAGGGGAGGAGAAGACCTCCTGATCCCTCATTCTCCCGGTTGATATCTTGTCCTCCTGTACCGTGTCTGAAAGGCTCTGAGAGCAACACTCGTGTCTAGGACGGAGTCCGATCGTGCTCACTGACGCCATGATGCTTGTCTCTCCCTTTCACGCTGACTACGAGTTCCTGGCCAGGCCGTATCACGAGGCAGCTCCTGAGCTCTGGGACACGGAGGGCGCTGGACTGGCGGGGTTGAGCCAGGAGGTCGCGGCCACTCTCCTGGAGGAGTCCTTCGAGGTTGCGGACGCCGCCTCTGCGATCGAGTGGTGTGACTCGCTGGAGGCCGAGGCCGGCTTATGGCCGGATTCGAGCCTTGTGGCTGAGCACGTACCCGCCGTGTCGATGCTCGCTGGCTCCGCAGTGGCTGCGGGCTTCGACTGCTGCCGCGTCATCAATATCCTCACCTCGGCTCGCGCAGCGGGCTATATAGACGAGCGCACGTTGGCGGCCCTCCTTGAGCGCTACGTGCAGGGTTTCGTTGACCGCTGCTCCGGATGGGGGCAGTACCTGGCCTCAGTCATCGTGGGCAAGGTGGCGTTCCAGGTCATGTACGCAACACCTGAGACTCGCCATGTTGATGCGACGATCATTCTTGAAGGCGCCCACATCATGGCACTGACTGCTCCTGTCACCCTGTTCCGCACAGAAATCTGGCCTGCGGAGGATCTCAGTGCCTTGATCAGCGCGATCGAGGCCCTCATTCCTGCCGAGCGTGTGCGTGCTGTCCGTCTTGCTGCCAGGGGATGGCTGGCGACGGCCGAGCATCCTCTGGACTCGGCTACCGCCAAGGTGCTTGAGAATGCGGACACGGATGCGGGGACGTTTCTGCGTGCACGTGCTCTGGCGCAGGAGGTCTTCTGGCGTCCCGCCGATGCAGGTGGCATCGGGGGCGTCTTCGAAGATCTGAGAACTGCCCGTATACCTCTGTGGGATCTGCCTGCTCGCGGCGACGGCGCAGCGGCGACCACGTTCTGGACCGACTCGAGTCTTGATCAGGAGCACTGGAGCGGCGTGCCGTTCCTGCGTACGAGTGAGGGGGCTCGGCTTACCGCCGTGATGACGGAGGACGCCTGCTTCCTGGTCTCCAGAAAGGCACTGCGCCGAGTCTTCACCCCGATCCCCTGGGAGCAGGTGAGGTTCACGGTGTCAGTGATGCCGGGGCAGGACATCGTCTTCTACGCCAATGGTAAGAAGCTTGGCACGCTCTTCCCCGACTGGGATGTGGTGGGGGTGATCAACCCCGAGCTGCCGTTGCACCTGGAGGCCTTCATGAATGGTCTGGGACCGCGTGTGCGTGCCTTCAGCGCCGCCTACCCGTTATGAGCAGGGTGAGTGTGCCGTTGAGCTCAGTAGCCTCACCTGGTTCGCCCGGGCTCCAGGCCCGCAACCAGTCCAGAGACTGAACCGATGTGAGAGGAACTCTGTGACGTGTTCACAAGTTGACGATGATTGTTGTATAGCGACGTTGTGATCGGTTTCGGAATCCCTATAGGTCCCCACCTCCCCTATGCAGGACACTAAGCGTGACAGGCTGCCTTTAGCGAGCTTGAATCCCTAGTCATCAATAACCAATCACGTTCCCAAACAATTCTACCGATTAGTGTCGACCAAGGAAGGTGGGAATAAGGTGACTGTTAGACCAAGAGTATGATGCTATCGCCAATAGCAGTTTTATCACACAACGAGCGGCGTCGGTAGTTGCAAATTGTCAATCTATCATTAATCAAATTTACATGATTAGAGTAATATTGCGTCGCCGACCAACAAAGGCGAGATTGAGTTAATACGACTTCAAAAGCCGTAAAATTACCCTAATGAATGACCTAAATAGGATCCTAGGCAGTATTAGTCCGAATAATAAATGTAAAAATGAAACTAAAAATCTGCCAGATCAGCGACATTGAAACAGCGAGCAAGTTAGTTCGCATGGGAGTCGACTATTTAGGGTTTCATATTATAGATAAAATGGACATGTGTAGAGTCGAAAAAATTGCGTCAATCAATGCACAGTTGAGAAAAAACGGGTATAGCGGCGGAACTTTACTAACAAAAATAAAAAATCCTGCAGATGTAGTAAAGTTGGCGAAATACGGTCATTTCCAATATTTACAGATGCACAGAAATCTGAACCTGTCGCAAATTGAGTACTTAGCAGACGCTCTGCACCACAACGGAATCAAGTACATCCAGGTGATCGATCCTGAAAGTAAGAGTAAAGCATATGTAAACTGTACACTGAATTTGGTAGATTATGTCCTATATGACAACTACGAAGGTGGAACTGGTAGACAAATTCCTGAACATAATCTGGTAGGTTTCCCCATGTCAAGAGCATTCCTTGCTGGAGGAATAAATGATGTTAAGGCACTAAAAATTAAGGAACAGCATAATCCATATGCGATAGATGTGCAAAGTTGGGTTCACTATGATGCAATCGACTTTAGCAAAGTAAGTCGACTTTTGAGTACAAAGTAAAATGGGCGAAATGATAGAAATGCGTTTGCGTAGAACAGAATGCAAGCAACAACTTTACATGATCATTTAACGGAAGTGCTAACTTCAAAATGGGTAGCTTACTTATCAAAGTTCTATAGAAAGGTGATGACATGAAAAATGTTGACTATTGGGAACTACTTAATAAGCATCAAACAAATATTGATCATATAAATCTAGGCTTCCATAATCTGCATCTATTTGAACAAATGTCGCCATACCCTCATTCTGAAGGAGGGATAATGGAGCGGGTAACTAACGCACTAGAATGCTTACCTTCTAAGTATAGAGGTGCTGCTTTATCAGTGTTCTCATCGGTGATATATGTTCCAGATAGTTTTTTAAGTGCAGCGCTTAACTACTTATGGTGGTCGGCGTCTACATCAGCATTTCATAACTATGGTATCGAAGTTTCTGAACAAGCCGATAACATCCATATTATGGAAGTAGATCAAAGTGGATTGATCTCGCAGTTTTCCCATATCAATAAATTATCTGCACGATTAAACGCCGACGTACACCCTCGAATTTCTGACGTACAGCAGCTCCGCGCAATGATATCCAATTCTCTCATAAATAATCCAGATAGTAGTGTAGAACAAGAGTACACTACTGAACAATTAAGATTAGTGGCAAGTAAAGATGCCTGGATAGTTCTTACTGACAAAGCACTTTCCGGGCAAAGTCTTATTGCTGATTTGAAGAGAATCGAGTTTTCTCGAAGACTTCTTACGCATGGAGAACACTCTCCTACTATATTTGTATGCGCTCAAATTATGACGAGTCTTGCTGAGGATAAAATTAATACGTGGATAACGAAGAATGAAATAGAGAGTATTCAGATACTATCTGCAATAAAGTTTGATAATCGAACTCGTGTAGGCCACGAGGAATGTGCTCTATTTGACAATAAAACACACGAAAGAGTAAAAAAGCTATGCATGTGGTTTGACAAAAATGTGGTCGCTAAAGATATGTCACTTACTTTTAGAAGAAATAGCGGAGGAGAACTGACGTTCGGATATCACAATACTGGATTGACGTTGGTCGACTGTTTGAATACTCCTACCAATTCGTTACCTCTTCTGTGGTTTAACGCATTAGACCACTCCGCGACCTACAAAAAAGGGGAGAAAGTTATTCCGTACACCGGCCCATTCCCGCGTATACATTCTCGACGGGGCGGCAGTAGTCAAAGAGTAAACGAGAATATCCTTTGGCAGAATATAATTAGTCAGTTTGAGGACGGTCGTTCTAATTTGTTTTAGTTGGAAGGTGCACGCAAATCATGGCTATCGAACGCATTCTTCATTCATATTCTATTCATGAACTACTACATAAATTATCGAGCGACGAGGCACCAATAATATTGTTGACTGCCCCTAACTACGAGGATCGTTCAGTGACTGTTGCGGAGTGGTTCAGGGATCAGTTTTACTCCATGAGGAATAAGTCCCTTGGTGTTCAAGTGGTATGGTTTCAAGCCCCCGGTGTGGATAATATTTTGGACCGAATTAAGGCAAGTAACCGAGATAGAGTAATTCGGCTATTTGATATCGATTCCGATGAATCAATTGTAGATCCAAGGCTTGTACAAAATGTACGAGTCGACTATCCTAACGGAAATATTCTACGAGTTGTAGATTCAGTTCGTTCGCTCGCAAGCCGCCTTGGGGGAAATGCAACGTTATTATTTGACTTCTCAAGTATGCCAAGGAGTATTATGCGAAATTTACTTCAGGAACTACTCAATGACGACAACATTTCAAGTACTGGAAAAAATCCCGACATGAATGGGCTAATATCTAAATATTGCTTTTTGTATACAAATGCACATTCCTATCCAGAGGGGTTGGAGAATGATATAATTGGAGGAATACTGGGCTATTTCAGTAGAAAGAGCGTTGACGAAATGGTTGAGTCGGCAGCAATGCTTGATGCGATCATTTCGCTTTCTGGTAGTTCTCATAGCGTTTCCCAGGCAGTTGACTCCTTATTGTCTTACGAACGCCCAGAGGGGGCAAATATTGGTTCACTAGTTTTGCTTAATCGAAATAATTTGCTTTATTCATATAAGCAATCGGCCCGTATAACATGGGCTCTAAATGAAGTTATGCGGTATCGCACCGACGTGGTGTATGCTTTTGATTTTGCGGACATGATTAGGCATGTTTTCGATCGGTGTGATATCGCCATTTTAAATCATTTACAATATAAGAAGAATGGTGGCGAAGACCTTCCTGGATTTCTTGTCGGTGGATTTGGGCCTAAACCAATAGAGCTTGCGGCGTATCTAGCCCGCAAACGATACTTGCATCTTATGAAATTAGGTGGATATTCAGGTTTTTCGGATGTTCTTCATGTCGCGGGGTATCAATATACTACTAGGTACTCCCATGGTGTTGGAAGTGGAGGGATGTCAATGGGGTGTGATGCAATCAATGTGTTTGAGTTGAACGTTAGTGAATTGCTTTCCCCTTTAGTTAGGGGTGATAGAGTTGTCGATTAGGCGTACTGATCGGGAGGGCTGGTTGAAGGGGTGTGGTCTAAGTCTTCGAGATGAGGAGTGAAGCGGCCTAAATTTCGTTCCGACTTACTTCCTCAAGGAGGATCGGACCATGCTTCAGAAGTACAGTCCTGAGTTCAGGATGCGAGCCTTCCATCTCATCGAGGAGCGTATCCGTGCTGAGCAGTGCTCCGCTGGGTCTCCTGCACTGCTATTGGGGAGGCCCTAGGTTGGAATCTCACTTCACACCCTGCGGACCTGGTGGAAGTAGGGTCGTATCAACCTTGGCGAAGCCCCAAGGGGCGGCACCGCTGAAACTGAGGAGATCAACAGACTGCGCAGAGAGATTCTTGAGTTGCGTTGCGCGAACGAGTTCCTGTGCAAAGCCTCGGCTTTTTCGCAGTGCGGCTCGGCTGCCCCACGACGAGATGATCGCGTTCATCGATACCCACCGTGATCGGGTCGCCCGGTTGATGGAAGCCGCCGGTCTGCGGGGGCCCCTTTGTGGTGTGTCAATTGGTTGCGGGTAGTTGTGTTGATGGTTGTGGGTTGTAGGGGGTGTGGTTGCGGATCATGGCGTGCAGGGTCGGGATGCGGCGGTGGGCCAGGGCGAGGACGGCCTGGCCCAAGGTGGTTTGTCTTGGTTGCGTTTGCGCTGGTAATAGGCCTGGGAGACGGGGTTTGAGCGCAGTGAGGCGAAGGTGGAGGGGGGTGCCCCTATGTGGTGTGTCAAGCGGCGGTGGGTAGTTTCGTGGCTGGTTGTGGGTCGTAGAGGGCTCCATCTCGGATCATGGCGTGCAGGGTCGGGATGCGGCGGTGGGCCAGGGCGAGGACGGCCTGGTTATGACGCTTGCCCTGGTCTCGTTTGCGTTTGTGCTGGTAGTAGGCCTGGGAGACGGGGTCGGAGCGCAGGGAGGCGAAGGCGGAGGGGGACATGGCGTGCTTGAGCCTCCTTGTTGCCGCCGTGGGAGACGTGCTCGCCCCTTATGGAGGAGCCTGATCTCCTGGTCACTGGTGCCAGGCCGGCGTAGGAGGCCAGGTGGGCGCCGGTGCCTGGAGGTCCCTGGCCAGGGTCTGGGCCAGGAAGGTCGGCGGCGGCCGGGACCTATGATCCCGGGCACGTGTGGTCAGGACCTGGTACATGAGGGTGGGCCGCCCGCCAGGGTCACTGGCCTGGGTGGCGACATCGGCCCGCTGAGCGCGTGGGGCGATGAGCTGCCTGGCCAGGTGGGGCAGCACCGTTGCGGCTGCGTTGGTGCCGGCGATCGTGACACTCTGGCATTCCAGGGCCGAGATGATCTGGCCGGCCCAGGTGGCGTGCCGCTTGCACCTGCGGGCTTTGAGCCCGGCGTCAGTCCTTGCCTTGCCCGCTCGCTTCAGGTCGGCTGGGGTGGGCCAGGCGGCGATGACCTCCAGGATGGCGTCGTGCTCCAGCCAGGGCCCCAGCACCTGCTCGAGGGTGGGGTGGATCTGGGTGTACAGGCCCCGGATCCGGTTGGCGGGCTGGTCTACTACCACCAGCAGGTTCCCGTGATCGGCCAGCTTCTTGTAGAGAGCACGCAGGCGCTCCTCGTCGTTGGGCAGGGCCCGCTCGAGGACCTTCCGCCCTTCCTGGCTCAAGGGCCGGGCCTGTCTAGTTTTCTGTGTAAGTGTTTTACAGGTAGGGGTTGATTCGGTCGGGGTAGGCGGTGGTGAGCTGGGCCAGGGCCTTGTTCCAGTCGGTGGTGATCTGTCCTTCGACGAGCTTGCCCTTGGCCTTGCGCTTGGATGCTGGCAGTCCTTTCTCCTTGTCGCGTTCTCGGGCGCGTTTGTCCTCGATGTCGCAGATCGCCAGCCACAGCAGCTTGATCACCGCCTCATCGGAGGGGAAGTGGCCGCGGTTCTTGGAAACCTTGCGCAGCTGGTAGTTCAGCGACTCGATACTGTTGGTGGTGTAGATGACACGCCTGAGCATCGGAGGGAAGTTCAGGAAGGGAGTGAATCGCTCCCAGGCCCGCTCCCAGGTCGTCACCGTCTGGGGGTACTTGACCCCCATGTCGGACTCGGAGAAGTCGGTCAGAGCCTGCCAGGCGGCCTCCTGGTTCGGGGCGGTGTAGACGGCCTTGAGAGCGGCCGCGACCTTCCGGCGGTCCCCGTAGGAGACGAACCGCATCGAGGCACGGATCAGGTGGACCACACAGGTCTGGACCGTGGCCTGGGGCCAGGTCGCCTCGATCGCCTCGGGAAGGCCGGTGAGCCCGTCACAGCACACGATCAGGACGTCCTTGACGCCCCTGTTGGCCAGCTCAGCGCACACGTGCGCCCAGAAGGAGGCTCCCTCCTCAGCCTGGACCCAGATACCCAGGACGTGCTTGATACCGTCCATGTCCACCCCAACCGCGATGTGAGCCGAGCGGGAGGCGACCCGGTGATCGACGCGGACCTTGACCCGAATCGCGTCGAGGTAGACCACCGGATAGAACTCCTCCAGCGGGCGGCGCTGCCACTCCAGGACAGCATCGGCTACCGCGTCGGTGATCCTCGAAATGGTCCCCGCGCTGAGCTCCACGCTGAGCGTGGAGGCCAGGTGGTGCTGGATATCCCGCACCGTCATTCCACCGGCGTACAGGCTGATGATCATCGCATCCAGGCCGTCCAGACGGCGCTGACCCTTGCGCACCAGGCGCGGGGTGAAGGTCCCGGCCCGGTCCCGGGGCACCTCGATCTCAAAGGGCCCCACCTCAGAGTCCACCGTCTTGGACGTGGTTCCGTTCCTGGCGTTACCACGAGCCTGGGAGGTTGGCTCGCCCCTGTCGTAACCCAGGTGCTCGGTCAGCTCAGCGGCCAGGCCCCTCTCCAGGGCCTCCTTGACCAGTGCCGGTAGCAGACCATCAGCCCCGGTCATGCTCACCTGCCCGGAATCAATCTGTTCAAACAAGCCATCCAGAGCCCCAGCCGAGCGCAGCTGGTCGACCACATCCCGACCACCAGAAGGAGCCCTGTTGTCATCATCAGTAGCAGTCATCAGTGTCAGTCCTTCCACAAGGGCCTACACAAACCATTGAACAGGCTCTCAGGGCCGTGGCCCAGTGCTCGCTCTTACCGACGCCCGGTGCCGATGAAGACCTCGATGTCCCCGATATCCATCTCTCCTGCCGCCTCTCGGTCAAGTCGATACGGGGTCAGCCAGTGGACAGGCCGGTCCCCGCACCCACGCCTGCGAAAGACCTCTACCGTTTTGCGGTGGGTCGTTCCCCCTATCAGCGGTCACCAGCGCCCGGCTGCTGCGGGTGACTTTCGCCCCCGGATCATCTAAGGACAGGGGCAAGACACCATGCCCACAGCAGCTAGCCCAGCCCCGGACCACCCAGGACCACCAACAAGGTAACGGGCAGGCGTCGATTCGGTGGCATCCTTCTCCTCCTTGAGAAAGATGTGGTAGCCGACAACTACCGGAGCGTCCGCGGCAAAGGTGTCGCTCGTAGAGAAGGAAGTTCTTCCGCCGATGGATGCTTCTTTGACGTGACCGTCCTTAGTGATTCAGCCGAGGATCAGATCGTAAATCTCTTTTGTTGAGACATTGGTGAACCCCGCCACCTTCAAGTTGGGCACCATGTCCTGGTAGTTGCTGTTGCCCACTTCGGAAGAATAAACTGGGTCGTTGACCTTCTTGTCTGCGCCGTCACAAGCTGCGAGAGAGGCGGATAGGATGCATGTAGAAATTGGGTAATAGTTTTTCTCACGGTGGCCCTCAGGGTGTGACGTCGACGGGGAGTCAACGTCAATTGGATTACCGGTCGGAAAATTGAGTCACCAGTTCATGTCATTTTTTGGGTTGGCTCTCGTGTGATCCTAGGATGCTATTGTTGTTGAGTGGCGAGCGAACTCTGCTGGTCTTGTGTGTTGCATCAATTTTTGCCTACCGGCTCGCAGTTATGGTGTGTAGTCACGCCAGTGTTTTTGATGTCGCTGATTGCCAGGTAAAATTAGTGGTCTTCCACGTCTATTGGGGCTGTGCCTCCGGCGGGACTCGAACCCGCACGCCCGTAGGCAGCGACTTTTAAGGTCGCGGTGTCTACCGATTCCACCACGGAGGCGAGACGCGGCCCAATGTTTGAATAACTGGGGCGTCAGTACCCCCACTGGGATTCGAACCCAGGACCTTGTGCTTATCAGGCACGACACGAGGTATAAGCTCGCTGCTCTAACCGCTGAGCTATGGGGGCGCGGCCGCGACATCGACGGCGTCGAGGAGGCCGACGCTACCAGCACCGGAGGGGCCCAGCAGCGCGGAAGTAGGTTACCCCAGATGGCGGCCGCGTCGGTCGTTTTCTCACTGTGTTCCATCAGGCACGCCCTCATGCGGGTGCCACGGGGCATCGACCTCCTCACCTCTGAGGAACTGCCTGCTTTACCGCTAGCCTGGTCGCATGAGTCACACTCCTGCCCACGCATCCTCTGAGGCCGGACTCGAGCCCTCACGGAACACCCTGGAAGGCCATCTGACGGTCGGTGACGTCGTCGCCCTCGTGGAGGCCGCCGCGCCTCCCGGACTGGCCGCCTCGTGGGACTCCAACGGGCTCATCTGCGGTGACCCCGCCGATCCGGTGCGCAGTATCCTGCTGGCCGTCGACCCGGTGACGGCCGTCGTCGACGAGGCCATCAACACCGGCGTCGACATGGTCATCACCCACCACCCCCTCTACCTGCGCGGAACCGACCACGTCGCGGCCACCGACCCCAAGGGACGCTCCATCCACCGCCTCATCCGTGCCGGCATCGCGCTCCTCAACGCCCACACCAGCCTCGACGCCGCCCACGGGGGAGTGGCGGACGCCCTCGCCGACCGCGTCGGGCTCATCTCAACCGTGCCGCTCGAGCCGGACCCCGCCTCCCCGGATCAGGGCATCGGACGGATCGGCACCCTCCCACAGCCCGTCACTCTGCGCCGGTTCGCCGCGGATGTCGCCGCAGCCCTCCCCGACTCGGCCCCCGGCCTCCTCGTGGGCGGGGACCTCGACGTCGTCGTTGAGCGCATCGCCGTCTCAGGTGGGGCGGGCGATTCTCTCCTGCAACGGGCCCGCGAGGCCGGAGCCGACGTGTTCCTCACCGCCGACCTGCGCCACCACCCCGCCTCCGAGCACCTGGAGGACGGACGCCCCTACCTCCTGTGCGGAACCCACTGGGCCACCGAGTGGGTCGGCCTGGAGCCCCTGGCCCGCAGGCTCAAGGACGGCGCCCACTGCCATGGGGCCTCACTGGCCGTCCAGGTCTCCCGGATTGTCACGGACCCCTGGGCGCTGCGCCTGTCCACCGGAACAGACCGGGCATGAGAGGATTCGCAGCATCAACCTGCACGCACCTGAAGGAGCACACGCCGTGACAAGCGCCCCCATCGCCCAGCAGCGCCTTCTCATCGACCTCCAGGACCTCGACTCCCGCCTGGCACGGCTGCGTCACGAGCGCAAGCACCTTCCGGTCCTCACCCGCATCGAGTCGGTCATCGAACGCCTCAAGACGAATAAGCGAGCCGCCATCCAGGCTGAGGCCGCCCTCGACGAGGCCAAGAAGCGGGCCACCCGCAGCGAGGACGAGGTCTCTCAGGTGGTGCGCCGGGCCGAGGTACTGCGCGAGCGCCTCCACTCCGGCACCAGCGCGGCCCGCGACCTCTCAGCCATCCAGGGGGAGATCGACCAGCTCGGTCAACGGCAGTCAGCCTTGGAGGAGGCGCAGATCCTGGCCATGGAGGCGCTCGACTCCGCCCGGCAGGAGGCGGAGCGCCTCAGCCAGGAGGAGTCCGAGATCCGCGCGGCCGGGCGAGAGCTCACCGCCAAGCGCGACGCCGAGTTCGCCCGACTCGACGAGGAGATCGAGTCCCTGGAGAACCAGCGGGCAGATCTGGCCGGAACCATCGAGACACCCCTCCTGGCGGACTACGAGGCCGTCCGCACCTCCACCGGTGGACTCGGCGCAGTGGCCCTCAGGGGGCGCACCATCGAGGGCGGTGCCGTCGAGATCAGCCCCCAGGAGCTGGCCCGCATCGTGGCCGCCCCGAAGGAGGAGGTCATCCACGCCGAGGAGAACGACGTCATCGTCGTACGGATGGACATCTGACAGCGGCCACGTCTCAGCCAACCGCTATATCGCCGGCCCCTGGCCCGGGTGCCGATGGTGCTCGCCAGCGGCGTCAGTGAGTCACCAGGGTGAGAACCCGTCGCCACTGCCGGTCCGGCTCGGAGACCTCGACGGCGTCGACGCTGTCCAGGCGCTCGGCGATACTCGCGATGTCGTCCACGCGTACCGGTGCAGGCAGGGACTCGCCGGCAACGGCCCGGAGGAGCTCCCCGGTGAGCAGCCCGCGAGCGTGCTTGGCCATGTGGGATACCACCTTGCGGGAACCGTCGTCGGCGGTGCGCACCACACGCACGGTGACGACCTCAATGCCGTCGCGCGCAGACGGCTTCCAAGCGGCCGCATAGTCCGCCGACCGACAATCGACCACCAACCCCTGTGCAGCCAAACCGGTGAGCGACGGCGCAAGGTACGGCTTCCAGAACGCCGACAGACGTCCCGGTCCGGGCAGGGACGTGCCCATCGACAGACGGTGATCGGGCACCAGGTCAGTGGGGGAGAGGATGCCCCACAGCCCCGAGAAGACAATGCAGTGGCGCTCCAGAGCGGAGCGGCCCGCCGGATCCTCGGCGATCGAGTCGAGCCCCGCGGCCTCGTACAGGACCCCGGTGAACAGCTGATGGGCGGGGACGCAGGGCGAGGTCTCCAGCACCAGATTCGTCCCCACCTGCTCGGCGCTACGAGGCCCCAACCCCAGGACGGAGGCCGCCTCGGCGCTCCGGCTCACCTCAGCCAGCGCGGACATCACCTCACGGCGCGCAGCGGTGAGCCTGTCCGCCTCCAGAAGCGAGTCGAGATCCAGTGATGGTCCACTGGCAGGAGCAGTCTTTCCCTCAGAGGGAGGAAGCAGGATCAGCACCCGCACATGATAGGTCGTGACACGGCCGCCGGCAGACCAGGGCTGCACGGTGGGCGCGAACCCTCGACGCCCCATGCCGCTACACTGACCCGTGCGGACGAGCCGACCGGGCGGCCGCGGTACCGGCACCGCCTTCATGACGGTGCAGGGCTGAGGAACGTCCGGGCTCCACAGAGCAGGGCGGTGGCTAACAGCCACCCGGGGTGACCCGCGGGACAGTGCCACAGAGAGTAGACCGCCCATCGAATACCGGTGGGTAAGGGTGAAAGGGTGGGGTAAGAGCCCACCAGCGCGACGGGTGACCGTCGCGGCTCGGTAAACCCCGCCCGGAGCAAGACCGCACAGCTGGCGATTGAAGGCTGCTCGCCCAAGTCAGCGGGTAGGTCGCATGAGGCCGCTGGCAACAGCGGTCCAAGATGAATGGTCGCCACCGCCCAGGCCGGCAACGGCGGGCGGCAACAGAACCCGGCGTACAGGTCGGCTCGTCCGCCCATCCTTGCGTGCGCTCTCTTATCCGCTGACGTGCAGACGACGTACTGAACTAGTGAGAAAACATGTGGCGCCTCGCCGGTTAATCCGGTGAGGCGCCACATGCTGAGCGTACGTGGTGAGCTACTTGGCCGTCACGTACTTCTCCTTGGAGTTGTAGCTGTCGTAGAAGGCCTTGACGGCGAAGACGGCTTTGCCGTCGTTCGCGGTGGCTGCATCGACCAGGAAGACGTAGTAGCCCTTCGCGGTTCCACCATCACGGGGGAAGTCCTGCCGGATGAACAGGCCACTGTCACTGTAGGACTCGATGGCGCTGGACGTGTTCCCCTGGTAGTCGTAGTCGATCTTCAGGGAGCGTCCCTGGAACTGGCCCTCGCCGTGGTAAGTCACCTCGACCGGAACACGAATGTACTTCTTTCCCTCAGGCGGGTCGGTGTAGGTGCGCCGGTCAATCGCCTGGAGATCTGCGGCATTGACATCCCACTCAACAGGGTTGAACTTGACCGAGATCGAAGCGTTGGGGTCCTCGTCGTACTTTCCAGCCTTGATCTCAACGGGGCCTGACGTCGGGTCAAGCGGCTTGGACTTGCTGCTACCGGGGTCGTTGCTGCTCGACTTGCTGCTCTGAGAAGACGAAGACTTCGAATCCGAGCTGTCAGACGCGTCCGAGTCGCCGGCATCCTCGGTGGGCTCCGAGTCGTCAGCCTTCTTCTCGTCCTTCTTCGACTCCGAGCTCGACGTGCTGTCCGCCTTGTTGTCGCTATTGCCGGAATCGCCCTTGAACATGAACACGCTGCCGATGACCAGGGCGACCACGACGACCGCAGCAATACCGGTCCAGAACCACCACTGCTGGGTCAGCGGCTTGGAGCCATTGCCAGGGCCTGCCGGGGCGGCGGCGTCAGCGGGCTGCCATCCACCGCCAGGGGGCTGCATGCCGCCCGCAGCCCCCTGGGGCTGGTAGGGCGTGGGCGACTGGGCATAGTCCATGCTGGCCGCGTAAGGGCTGGCACCGGCAGCCGCGGGCTGCCCGGCGTAGTCACCGGAGGGTGCGGAGGCGGACATGCCCGTCGGGTCGGCAACCGGTGCGTTGGTGTTCAACGAGGCCGTCGGGGCAGTCGACACCGCCTGGGTGGGAGCCCACGCCGGGTCGGCCTCTGTAGCGGCACCTGCGGCAGAAGCGGCTGACGCACCGGAGGCGGCGGAGTCATCGACCCAGATCTGCCAGCCCTCAGGAGCCGGCCCCCAGGCGGGGTCGGGCTGCCAGCCTGCAGGTGGTTCGAAGCCCTCGGGTGGTGCGGGCCAGTTCGGCGGTGGATTGAAGCGCAAAGCCATGAGAACCTCCGGGAGGAAATAAACAGGGAGAAACCCGCACGGGCTTCCTGGGCAGAATGCAGATGTCCGCTGTCCAAGGACCTTACGTCGTCACCTTATCGTGAGGCAACGTGACGGGGCCCGATCAGCCTGGACGTGGATGGGTAGCGATACCCAGAACCTCAAGGCAGGGTAAGCACCTCGGCGCCTTCCTCGGTCACCACGAGCGTGTGCTCGAACTGCGCGGTACGGGAACGGTCCTTGGTGACCACCGTCCAGCCGTCAGCCCACTGCTCCCACTCGACGCCGCCGAGAGTGAGCATCGGCTCGATCGTGAAGACCATGCCCGTCTCGATGACGTCGTCGTGCAGGGGAGCGGCGTCGTAGTGGGGGATGATGAGTCCTGAGTGAAAGGCCTCGCCGACGCCGTGGCCCGTGTAGTCGCGCACCACCCCGTAGTCGAAGCGCTTGGCGTAGGCCTCGATGACGCGGCCGATGACGTTGACCTCGCGTCCCGGTTTGACGGCCTTGATGCCCCGCTCCATCGCGGTGCGGGTACGTTCGATGAGCAGCTCCGTCTCACGGTCGACCTCACCGACGGCGTAGGTGGCGTTCGTGTCGCCGTGGACCCCGCCGATGTAGGCGGTCACGTCAAGATTGATGAGATCTCCCTCATTCAAGCGGGTCGAGTCCGGGATGCCGTGGCAGATGACCTCATTGATCGAGGTGCAGATCGACTTGGGGAAGCCCATGTAGCCCAGACAGGAGGGGTAGGCGCCGTGATCGCACAGGTACTCATGGGCGATCCTGTCCAGCTCATCGGTGGTCACCCCCGGCGTGATCGCCTTGGCGGCCTCGACTAGAGCGCGCGCGGCCAACCGACCCGCCACCCTGATCCGCTCGATCGTCTCCGCGTCCTTGATCTCCGAGGCCGTCACGCGCTCGGGGCCGTCGTGGAACATGTACTCGGGGCGTGCGATCGACGCCGGGACATGCCGCCCAGGACTGATCGTCCCGGGAGTGAGCGTGCCGCGCGGTGCGCGATCGGCCAGCGAGGAGGAGGGCACCGAGGGCACGGAGGAAGCCGAAGAACTCATGGCCTCAGCATAGAAGGAGGCATCCGGTTCGCGGGACCTTCCCTCCAGCTACTGGTCCAGGGCCTCCGCCATCACGCTATGGGCCTTATCACTGTCAGGAACCGTCAGGAGCTGAACCAGTGCTTCTCAGCGGGGAAGGACTTCTCGCGCACCGCCGCCCCGTAGTCGGCGGCCGCCTGCCGCAGGGCCTCGCCGACCTGCCCGAACTGGTGGGCGAAGCGCGGGGACCAGTCCGTCATTCCGGCCATGTCCGTCCAGACCAGGACCTGGCCGTCGCAGCGTGCACCCGCGCCGATACCGATCGTGGGGATCGCAAGCGACTCGGTGACGCGCGCGGCCAAGGGCTCGGGCACCATCTCCAGGACGAGAGCGATCGCCCCCGCCTCGGCCAGCGCCTGCGCGTCGGCCAGCAGCTCCTCCGCGGCCTCGCCGCGGCCCTGAACCCGGAAGCCGCCGAGCATGTTGACGCTCTGCGGGGTGAAACCCAAGTGACCTACCACCGGGATGCCCGCCTGGGTCAGCGCCTTCACGCTGGCGGCCCGCGGTCTGCCGCCCTCGAGCTTGACGGCGTTGGCCCCCGCCTTCATGAGGCGCACCGCGCTGGCCAGTGCCTGCTCGGGGCCCGCCTCGTAGGTGCCGAAGGGAAGGTCCGCCACCACCAGCGCACGCTTGGTCGCCCGCGCCACCGAGCGCGTGGCCACTACCATCTCGTCGAGCTCGACTGGAAGCGTGGAGTCGTGCCCCAGCATGACATTGCCGATCGAGTCGCCCACCAGCAGCAGGTCGGTTCCTGCAGCGTCCAGGAGCTGGGCGGTCACGGCGTCGTAGGCGGTGAGCATGACCAGCTTGGCGCCCTCCTTCTTGGCGGCTGCCAGGTGATGAACGCGCACGGGCTTGCCGCCTCCGACGACGGTGGCGGACGTTCCGTAAGGGGACTCGGGTGTAGCCATGGGACGAGGCTACCCGAGGTGCCCCAATGCGTCGGCTCGCCGGACTGCCCGCCGACGTCCCTCGCGAGGAGGTTCTCCGAAACCTGCCTGACGCACCCGCGCACTAGGCTGGTCCCAGTAGAACGTCTCAGGCACAAGACCGCCGGCCACGTCGTCGGCCGGCTACCGCACCACCATGCTGAGGAGGCCCCATTGGACAAGCAGCAGGAGTACGTGCTCCGAGCCATCGAGGAACGTGACATCAGCTTCATCCGCCTGTGGTTCACTGACGTCTCCGGACAGCTCAAGTCCGTGGCCATCGCACCTGCCGAGGTCGAGAGTGCCTTCGAGGAGGGCATCGGCTTCGACGGATCGGCGATCGAGGGCCTGACCCGCGTCTTTGAGTCCGACATGCTCCTGGCTCCTGACCCCTCCACCTTCCAGATGCTGCCGTGGCGGGACGGGGACAACGGTGTGGCCCGCATGTTCTGCGATGTCCTCACGCCCGACGGCGAGCCCGCCCGCACCGACCCGCGCTCCGTGCTCGAGCGCCAGCTCGCCCGGGTCGCCGAGGCCGGCTTCACCTGCTACATCCACCCGGAGATCGAGTTCTACCTGGTCAAGCGCGACGCCGACGGGCGTATCCGCCCCACTGATGACGCCGGTTACTTCGACCACGTACCCGGGGGGACCGCCCACGACTTCCGCCGCCACGCCATCCTCATGCTCGAGCAGATGGGGATCTCGGTGCAGTTCTCCCACCACGAGGGCGGCCCCGGTCAGAACGAGATCGACCTGCGCTTCGCCGACGCCCTGTCCATGGCGGACAACATCATGACCTTCCGCGCCGTCGTTGAGGAGGTCGCACTGGAGGAGGGCTGCCTGGCGACCTTCATGCCCAAGCCCTTCCCCGACCAGTTCGGCTCGGGCATGCACACGCACTTCTCCCTGTTCGAGGGCGACCGCAACGCCTTCTTCGACCCCTCCGGCCAGTACCAGCTCTCCGCCACCGGTCGCTCCTTCATCGCCGGGCTGCTGCACCACGCCTCGGAGATCACGGCGGTCACCAACCAGCACGTCAACTCCTACAAGCGCCTGTGGGGAGGGGACGAGGCCCCCAGCTACGTGTGCTGGGGCCACAACAACCGCTCCGCCCTCGTGCGCGTCCCCATGCACAAGCCCGGCAAGGCCCAGTCGGCGCGGGTGGAGTTCCGCGGCATCGACTCCTCGGCCAACCCCTACCTGGCCTACGCGGTCATCCTGGCTGCGGGCCTCAAGGGCATCGAGGAGGGCTACGAGCTTCCTCCGGAGGCCGAGGACGACGTCTGGGCCCTGTCAGAGATGGAGCGCAGGGCCCTGGGCATCCACGCCCTGCCCACCTCACTCAAGAGCGCGGTTGCCGCCATGGAGGGCTCCGACCTGGTGGCAGACACCTTCGGTGAGGACACCTTCGAGTTCTTCCTGCGCAACAAGCGCCGCGAGTACCGGGCCTACGACGCCCAGGTCACCGATTTCGAGATCAGCCAGTTCTTCCCGCGCGCCTGAGCGGAGCAGGAGACAGCTGTGAGAGACCGCAGCGAGAAGCGACCGCCGATCGGGTCCCCCTCCCGGCACAGCTCCTCGCCCAGGACCCTGCTGCTGCGGGCCGGATTCCAGGACCCCGCCCGCGCCGGAACGCTCCTGGGCGACCCGGCGCTGCTGCCCTTCCTCCCGGCGGATGCCCAGGCCGACGACGTCGGCGAGGCGGGAGATCCCGGCGGACGTGTCTCAGCGGATCGCTCCAGGCGTCCAGGCGGCCGACCCGCCGACGTGCGGCTCGGGCCGGCTCGCGAGGACCTCATCGACTCCCTGGCGCTCACCGCGGATCCTGACATGGCCCTGCTCAGCCTCGTCCGACTCGCCGAGGCCGCCACCGCATCCGAGTCGGGCCACCTGGTATCGGAAGGCGGTATCGAGCCCGGGTGCACGACGACACCGGCGGCACTCCTGCGCAGCATCCTGAGTGATCCGGCCGCAGAGCCGCGTGAGCACAGGCACCGTCTGCTCGCGGTCCTGGGCGCCTCGCAGGCCCTGGGCGACTTCCTCGTGACCCATCCCGAGCGTCTCACGGCGCTCGCGCCGCTCAGGGCGTGGGGCTCCCCGGAGGAGCCCGGCGTCGGTGAGACGCTGCAACGAGCCGTCCTGGACGTGCTGGGGCAGGCCGACCTTGCGGAGGCAGACCCGTCAGACAGTGATGAGACAACCCCTCACCCCGCAGGAGCGGGCCCGGCAGTCAGCCGGGCGACCGCGGTGCTGCGGCGCGTCTACCGGGACCGGCTCACGGCGATCGTCGCCGATGACCTCACCAGCGCCGACCCGATCGAGCACGTGCCCACTGTCTGCCGTCGCATGGCCGAGCTCGCCGACGCCGCCCTGGACGCGGCTCTGCTCGTCGCCCGCGCCGCCGTCGGGCCGCAGGCGGATGAGGTGGCTCTCGCCGTGATCGCCATGGGCAAGACCGGGGCCCGCGAGCTCAACTACATCTCGGACGTCGACGTCGTCTACGTCGTCGGCCCCGCCCACGAGCCCCAGGACGCTCAAGAACCGATCAGCGAGGAGCACCTCGTGGACGTCGGTACCCACCTGGCCACAGAGCTCGCCCACGTCGTCTCCGCCACCGCGCCCGAGCCGCCCCTGTGGCCGCTGGACACGGCGCTGCGTCCTGAGGGCAAGGACGGTGCACTCGTGCGCACTCTCGACTCCCACCTGGCCTACTACCGCCGATGGGCCGCCTCCTGGGAGTTCCAGGCCCTGCTCAAGGCCAGGGCCTGCGCCGGGGACGCGGAGCTCGGCACCCTCTACGAGCAGGGCGTGGCGCCCTACGTGTGGGAGGCCAGCCGACGGGAGAACTTCGTTGAGGACGCCCGTGCCATGCGGCGCCGGGTGGAGAAGGAGTCAGTGCCGCGCGGCGGAGAGGACCGGCGTATCAAGCTGGGACCCGGTGGCCTACGAGACGTCGAGTTCACCGTCCAGCTCCTCCAGCTCGTCCACGGCCGCTCCGATGAGAGCCTGCGCGTGCGCGGCACCCTGGAGGCTCTCGACGCTCTCAGCGCAGGAGGCTACGTCAGCCGAACCGATGCCGCGGCCTTGAGCGGCTGCTACAAGGCCCTGCGGCTGCTGGAGCATCGCAGCCAGCTCTTCCGCCTGCGCCGTACCCACAACCTTCCTGAGAAGGAGGAGAACCTGCGCCGCATCGAGCGGGGCATCAGCGACTGCCTGGGCCGGGGCGACAGCCTGTGGGAGGGCTTCAAGGACCTGCGCCGGCGAGTGCGGTCCCTCCATCAGGAGATCTACTACCGTCCCCTACTGGGCTTCGCAGCCGCCCTCAGCGCCGATGAGATGGCCCTGAGCCCACAGGCTGCGCGTGAGCGCCTCGCCGCCGTCGGCTACACGGACCCCGACGGGGCACTGCGCCACATCCAGGCACTCACCGAAGGGGTCAGCCGCCGCGCCGCGATCCAGCGCCAGCTGCTGCCGGTCATCATCGGCTGGATCGGTGAAGGAGCCGACCCCGATTTCGGCCTGCTGTCCTTCCGACGGTTGTCCGAGGCCATCGGAGGGTCGCACTGGTACCTGGCCATGCTGCGGGACTCGCCCGTGGCGGCCCGCAGACTGTGCCAGGTCCTCTCCAGCGCCCACTGGGCCACCGAGCGCCTGGCGGAGTTCCCCGAGTCCATCGCCTGGCTCGACGACGACGGTGAGCTCGAGCCCCGCCGATCCGTCGCCCTGGCGGAGGAGGTCGCCGCCGTCCTGCGCCGTCGCAGCCTCACCGGCCCCGATGACGCGGCCCTTGCCGAGCAGGCGCTCGAGGCGACCCAGGCGATCCTGAGAGTGCGAGCCCGTGAGGAGGTACGCGCCTCACTGGCGGACTGCCTGGACTGCATCGACCCCGAACGCACCGCCTCCATCCTCTCCGACGCCACTGACGCGGTCCTGGACGGGGCTCTGACCGTGGCCACCGGGCTGGTCATCGCGCAGCGCGACGGGCTGGAGGCCGTTTCCTCGGGACCCGACGCCGACGGGTGCTGGCAGGCCGCTCTTGCCCGCCACGCCATCGTCGCCATGGGACGCCTGGGAGGCCGCGAGATCGGGTACGCCTCCGACGCGGATGTCCTCTTCGTCCACGAGGCCTGTGACGGGGTGGGTGAGGAGGCCGCCGCCCAGGAGGCCGAGGCCGTCGCCAAGCAGGTCATGGGGCTTCTGGCCTCGGCGCTCCCACACCCCCTCGAAGTGGACTGCGATCTGCGGCCCGAGGGCCGCAACGGCGTCATGAGCCGCTCGCTGGACGCCTACCGCGAGTACTACGGCCGATGGTCCGCCCTGTGGGAGCGTCAGGCGCTGCTGCGCGCCCGTTCCTGCGCCGGAGACCGGGACCTGGGCCGGCGGTTCGAGGAGCTCATCAACCCCCTGCGCTGGGCGCAGGACGGACTGCAGCCCCAGGACCTGCGGGAGATCCGCAGGATCAAGGCACGGGTGGAGGCCGAGCGCCTGCCCCGGGGCATCAACCCTGCCCGACACCTCAAGCTCGGCCCCGGAGGGCTCAGTGACGTGGAATGGAGTGCCCAGGTACTTCAGCTCGCTCACGCCGGTCGGATACCCGAGCTGCGGACCACCTCGACCGTCGGCGCGCTCCAGGCTGCGGTCCAGGCCGGAGTACTGAGCGCGGACGGCGGGGGAGAGCTGGTGGCGGCCTGGATCCTGGCCAGCCGGCTGCGCTCGGCGATCGTCCTGGGAACCGGGCGCGCCTCGGGGCCGCGCTCCCAGGTCCTTCCTACCCAGATCCGGGAGATCCGTCTGGTGGGGCGTCTCATCGGCCTGGGCGCGGGCAGGGAGAGAGAGCTCGAGGACCTTTACCGTCGCAGCGCCCGCCACGCGCGCGTGGTGGCCGAACGCATCGTCTTCACCGATACCGCCGCCCACGGCTCCTCCGCATCAACGCCGCCGACCACTATGTCGCAGGCTCAGCAGCACAGCGGGGACTCACCGCCGCCCCACTCAACAGGCCGGGCCCGGAACGCTCGCGCGCAGCCCCGTCGGGGTGCAGGAGCGGCAGGCTCCAAGAGCTCCAGGCGGGCAAACCGCAGCCGCGCCACCAGAAGGCGACCGGAGGGACCCTACCCCTGGAGCTGACCAGGCAGAGTCAGTACCAGCTGGACACCAGCCGGATACCAGGCGGACGCTGCCGGGCGATGAGGATCGCACCGTCGTCGAGGACCGCCGCCCCGCGAACCTGGCAGACTTGGCGCCGTGAGGCTCATTCTCGTACGCCACGGTCGCACCGCGGCCAATGTCATGCAGGCACTCGACACCGCCTTCCCCGGAAATCCCCTGGATGACGTGGGGCTGGGACAGGCCGACGGGCTGCCGGCCCGCCTGGAGAAGGCCGGCCTGCTTCGGGGACTGGGCTCACTGTGGGTCTCCCCGATCCTGCGCGCCAGGCAGACCATCGCCCCCATCGAGACCGCCACCGGCCTGAGCGCCACCGTCGACTCAGGACTGCGTGAGGTCCTCGCCGCCGACCTGGAGATGAACACCGATGCGCGCTCGGTGGCCTGCTACGTGGACACCACCCGGGCATGGATGGCGGGGCGCTCCGCCTGCCGCATCCCCGGATCCCCGGAGGATGGACACGACACGCTTCAGCGCTTCGACGACGCCGTCGGCCGCATCTACGAGCAGACCGCCCAGGCGGGGGACTCGGCGGCCCTGCTCGTCTCCCACGGCACCGCGCTGCGCCTGTGGACCTCTCTGAAGGCCGCGGCCGGAGGCGGTGTGGACCCGCTGTGGGTTGCCGACCGCCCCATGCACAACACCGGGATCACCATCGTCGACGGCGATCCCGGTGCCGGGTGGAGCCTGATCTCCTGGGATGACGGCGCTTGGGACCGGGCCGCCTCCTGACCGGCCCGCCTTAGAGCACCGAGGAGAGGAAGGCCCGGGTACGTTCGGCCTGGGGATCGTCCAGGACCTTGACGGGGTCACCGGACTCGCAGATGACACCGCCGTCCATGAAGATCAGCTGGTCGCCGACCTCCCTGGCGAAGCCCATCTCGTGGGTGACCACGACCATTGTCATCCCGGAGGCGGCGAGATCCTTCATCACCTGAAGCACCTCACCGACCAGCTCGGGGTCCAGGGCCGAAGTCGGCTCGTCGAAGAGCATGAGCTCGGGGTCCATCGCCAGGGCGCGGGCGATCGCCACCCGCTGCTGCTGACCGCCGGAGAGCTGGGAGGGGTAGTGGTCGAGCCGGTCACCCAGTCCCACCCGCTCCAGCAGCTCGATGCCGCGTTCGCGGGCCTTGGCCTTCGGAGTCTTCTTGACCAGGATCGGTGCCTCCATGACGTTCTCCAGAGCCGTCATGTGGGGGAAGAGGTTGAAACGCTGGAAGACCATGCCGATCTTGGCGCGCTGAGCGGCACGGGCCCTGTCCGACAGGGCGTGCAGCTCGGTGCGACCACCGCGCTCGACCTCACGCATACCGATGAGCTCGCCGTCGACCTTGACCCGGCCGGCGTCGATGGACTCCAGCTCGTTGATGCAGCGCAGCAGCGTCGATTTCCCCGAGCCGGATGGGCCGATGAGGACCGTGACCGAGCCGGGCGGGACGATGAGGTCGATACCCCGCAGCACGTGCAGCTCGCCGAAGAACTTGTGCAGGTCGCTGATCTCGACCTTGGGCGTCCCCGCCGCGGCGTGGGTGGATGTGCTCATGGGGTGACCTCCAGGAAGGGATTGTCCTTGGTGGTGTGCGCATCGAGGATGGCCTGCTGGCGGGCGGACAGGCCCCGGCCGGGGGAGGCGGAGGACTTGTCAGGATCGAAGCCCTTGCCGTAGTAGCGCTCGATGTAGTGCTGCCCCACCATGAGGATCGAGGTGATGATGATGTACCAGATGGCCGCGACGAGGAGCAGCGGAATGATCTGGTAGGTCAGCGACGCGTAGGAGTTGGTGACGAAGGTCAGATCCAGGGTGAAGGGGACTGCCAGCACCAAGGAGGTCGTCTTGAGCATGGAGATCGTCTCGTTGCCGGTGGGCGGGACGATGACCCTCATCGCCTGCGGCAGGACGATCCTGCGCAGGATCTGGCTCTTACTCATGCCCAGGGCCCCGGCGGCCTCGCTCTGGCCCTTGTCCACCGAGTTCAGGCCCGAACGGACGATTTCGGAGAGATAGGCGCCCTCGTTGATGCCCAGTCCCAGGACCGCCGCGACGAAGGGGGTGAAGACGGTCGTCGTCTTGAAGGTCAGCAGCTCGGGGCCGAAGGGGATTCCCAGACTCAGCTTCTGGTAGAGCGCGGACAGCGCCCCCCAGAACACGAGCTGGGTGTAGATCGGGGTGCCGCGGAAGAACCACAGGTAGGCCAGCGCCACCCAGCGCAGGACCGGGTTGGAGGACTGGCGCAGGATCGCCGTGGTGACCGCAAGCACGATGCCGATGGCCATGGCCATGAAGGTCAGCAGCAGTGTCCAGCCGACGGCCTTGACCACGTGGACCTCACGCAGGAAGAACCAGACCGTGGACCAGTGGAACTTCTCATTGGTGACCAGCCCGTGGATGAGCATTGCCCCCAGGATCGAGACGATCGCGGCACTGATCCACGTCCCCGGGCGGGGGACGGGCTTGGGGTTGTTGAGGACGACCTTGTCGTCCTCAGAGGCGGGTGAGGCGGTCACGGCTCACTCCTTCACTGCGGGATTGAGTTCTGCGGTGGTCAAGGCGGCGTCCTTCACGCCCCAGTTGTCCAGGATCTTCTGCCAGATGCCCTGGTCCATGAGGTACTGGATGGCGGCCTGGATCGCGGCGGTGAACTGCGGATCGGCCTTGGAGGTCACCACACCCTGGGGGGCGGCGTCCTCCACCTCGCCCAGGGTGACGACCTGGCCGTCGGTCAGCTCGACGGCGTATCCGGCCACGGTGGAGTCGGAGTAGGTGGCGTCGATGGTGCCGCCCACCAGGCCGGTGGTGGCCTCGGACTGCTTGGAGTAGGAACGTACGGACAGCACCGCCTTGCCCTCCTTGGCGCATTTCTCGGCGGCGCTGCGCATGGTGGTCTCCTGGGCGGTTCCCACCTGGACGCCGACGGTCCGTCCGCACAGCTTGAGGTGGTCGGAGGTCTCAACGCCCTTGGGGTTGCCTGCTTGGACGTTGAATCGGGAACCCACATTGATGTAGGCGGTCATATTGACCTCCGCGATCCGCTCGGGAGTGACGGTGAAGGAGGAGATGCCCGCGTCGTACTTCGAGCCGATCGAGGCGATGATGGAGTCGAACTCGGCGGTGTGCACCGTGCCCTTGACGCCCAGGACGGCGGCGATCGCGTTGGTCAGGTCGACGTCGTAGCCGACGGCCTTGCCCGAGGGATCGAGGAACTCCGCCGGTGCGTAGTCCGTGGACGCCGCCACGTTGAGGACGCCGTCCTCGAGAGCGCCTTGGGGGAGCTTGGCGATGATGTCGGGCTGCGCCTGGATCGAGGAGGTGTCGTAGGAGTGGATCTGCGAGCTCCGGTCCGCGTTCCAGTCAGCGGCGTTGGTGCATCCGCTGAGGACCAGGCAGGCTGTGGCTGCCAGCCCGAGGGCGGCGTGTTGGCGGATCCTCATTGTGGGATCTCCTCTTCGGAGTGGATCAAGACAAAGAAAGAATATCCGCAATGCAGTATAGATATGCAAGTAGGGAGGGTGGCGTACAGCACGACGGCGGCCCTGAGCCTCGTGCGTAGGAGGCTCAGGGCCGCCGTCTGAGCTGAGTCAACAACTCACAGGTCGTAGTAGAGCTGGAACTCGTAGGGGTGGGGGCGCAGCCGCAGCGGCTCGATCTCGTTGGTGCGCTTGTACTCGATCCAGGTCTCGATGAGATCAGGGGTGAAGACGTCCCCCTCGGTGAGGAAGTCGTGGTCATCCTCCAGGGCCTCCAGGGCCTGGTCCAGACTGTCGGGGAGCTTGTCGATGTCGAAGTACTCCTCGGGAGCGAGCTCGTAGAGGTCCTTGTCGATGGGCTCACGGGGCTCGATGCGGTTGCGGATGCCGTCGATACCCGCCATGAGTACGGCGGCGAAGCACAGGTAGGGATTGGAGGACGGATCCGGTACGCGGTACTCCACCCGCTTGGCCTTGGGGGAGGAGCCTGTGACCGGGATGCGGATGCAGGCCGAGCGGTTACGGGCCGAGTAGACCAGGTTGACCGGGGCCTCGAAGCCGGGGACCAGGCGGTGGAAGGAGTTCACCGACGGGTTGGTGAAGGCCAGCAGCGCCGGGGCGTGAGCCAGGATCCCGCCGATGTACCAACGAGCGAGGTCCGAGAGCTGGCCGTAGCCCCGCTCGTCGAAGAACAGCGGTTTGCCGTCCTTCCACAGTGAGTGGTGGGTGTGCATGCCGGAGCCGTTGTCACCGAAGATCGGCTTGGGCATGAATGTGGCCGTCTTGCCGTTGCGCCAGGCCTCGTTCTTGATGATGTACTTGAACTTCATCATGTCATCACCCGCCGCGAGCAGAGAGCTGAAGCGGTAGTTGATCTCCTGCTGTCCGGCAGTGCCGACCTCGTGATGCGCCCGTTCGATCTCCAGGCCGGAGGTGAGGCATGTGCGGACCATGCGATCGCGGATATCAGCCATCTGATCGTTGGGTGAGACGGGGAAGTAGCCGCCCTTGAAAGCGGTCTTATAACCCTTGTTGCCGCCCTCCTCCTCACGACCGGTGTTCCAGGCCGCCTCGGAGGAGTCGATGGCGTAGAAGGACTCGGCCGGTGAGGACTCGTAGCGCACCGAGTCGAAGAGGTAGAACTCGGCCTCCGCTCCGATATAGCAGGTGTCGGCGATTCCGGTGGAGCGCAGGTAGTCCTCCGCCTTGGCGGCGATCGAGCGAGGGTCGCGCGAGTAGACCTCATCCGTGAAGGGATCGACGATCGAGAAGTTGACGACCAGGGTCTTCTCCTCACGGAACGGGTCCAGGAAGGCTGTGGTCACATCGGGAACCAGCTTCATGTCCGACTCGTGGATCGCGGTGAAACCTCGGATTGATGAGCCGTCAAACATGAGGCCGTCGGTCAGTGCCTCGTCCTTGAAAGCGGCCACAGGAATAGTGAAGTGCTGCATGACGCCGGGTAGGTCGCAGAACCGCACATCGACCAGCGCGACATTCTCCTTCTCGATGAACGTCAGTGCCTCGGATGCGTCCTTGAACATATCTCCTCCAAGTGGGAACGGCGCACATACTCCACACGTATGCACTGCGGCTGACATCGGCAACTATATTGACGCTGCCGTGACAAAGGAATGGCGCCAGTGTTGCCTGAGTGTTTCGCCCGTTATTCTCCGGCCCCTTGAGGCGGCAGGCGCTGAGTGATGGAAGGTGGAGGTGACCCGGGAGGCGTTTCAGCGGCCGCGCATCGCACGGCGGTCGGGACGGATCCGATTCGGGTCAATGTGCTTGGGAATCGGCAGGTTCTTGCCCGCCATCGACGTCAGGCGCTTGGAGACCTGCGTGATCTCGCTGTCGGTCAGCGACGTGGGCTTGGTCGGAAGCCGGCGCAGCGTCTTGGACAAGTCGGTCAGACGCACCTGTCCGGCGTCAGTGCCCACCTGAAGGGTGTGGATGGGAACGGTTGACAGCAGCCGATGGACCTTGCGCTCCTCCTCGGCCAGCATGCGCCGGGTGCGGGTGCTCGGTCCCTCGGCGATGAGAACGACCCCGGGGCGTCCCACCAGCCGCCACACGAGGTCCTGATCCTTGGTGAAGGCCACGGGCTCGGACTCGACGTACCAGCCCCGGCCGATCTGGTCCAGAACGGCCTTCGCCGCTCCCGGCATTCCCTCGATCTGGGAGTAGGAGGCGCGACGCACGGTGACAGACAGGATGATCATGTCAACCATGAGCGCCATGAGGATGCCCAGGAACAGCCAGTACCACAGGGACATTCCGCTGGCGAACGATATTGCCAGGCCCACGGCGACGCAGACGACGGTCGCCGCCAGCATCGCCCACCCGATCCACGGATAGCTGCGCCGCGAGATCGTGTAGGAGTCCTTGATGTTCTGAAGGTACTGAGCCAGCCGGCGCTTCTTCTTCGGCTGGGGGGACTGGGCACTACTCACGGGCACACAATAGACGACGTCGCTGGCCGGCACACACGGTCTCGCCGTCAGCGTGCCTGGGTGGAACGCATCGATAATCCGGCTACGTGGGAGTGGCGATCCGTCTTCAGCAGGCGGCGACGAGGTGGGGATGGGCTCCCAGCAGGGCCGACGCCTCCTGGCGGGCGGTGGCGGGCTCGGCGAGCTGCGACAGGTGCTCAGGGATGGGGCGGCCGCGCTTGACCATGGCCCGTCCCCACAGCATCCCGGCACGGTAGGAGGACCGCACCATGGGCCCGCTCATCACGGCGGCGAATCCGATCTCCTCGGCCAGACGGCTCAGGTCGACGAACTCCTGGGGCTTGACCCAGCGGTCAACAGGGTGGTGAAGCTTGGAGGGGCGCAAGTACTGCGTGATGGTGAGGATGTCGCAGCGCGCCTCCACCAGGGCGGCCATGGCCGCCTCGATCTCGTCGCGGGTCTCGCCCATGCCCAGGATGAGGTTGGACTTGGTGACCAGACCCGCTTCCGCGGCGGCCGTGATGACGTCGAGACTGCCCTGGTAGGAGAAGGCCGGTCGGATCCGCTTGAAGATGCGTGGGACCGTCTCCAGGTTGTGGCCGAGAACCTCGGGGCGCGAGGAGAAGACGTCCTCCAGGGCCTCCGGGTTGCTCCGGAAATCGGGGATGAGCAGCTCGACCCCGGTGCCCGGCGAGAGCTCGTGCACCTGGCGGGCGGTCTCGGCATAGAGCCAGGCGCCGCCGTCGGGACGGTCGTCACGGGCCACCCCGGTGACGGTGGCGTAGCGCAGCTCCATCTCCTTGATCGAGACCGCCACGCGCCTGGGCTCATCGACGTCGTACTCGGTGGGGCGGCCGGTGGCGATGTCGCAGAAGTCGCAGCGCCGGGTGCACATCTCTCCGCCCACCAGGAAGGTGGCCTCACGGTCGTTCCAGCACTCGTAGATGTTGGGGCAGTTCGCCTCGGCGCACACCGTGTGCAGACTCTTCTCCCTCACCAGGCCGCGGACCGCCTGGTAGGTGTCGGAGACGACGGCGCGGGTGCGCAGCCAGTCGGGCTTGGACTCGATGGGTGTCTGGGCGTTGCGCGCCTCGACCCGCAGGAGCTTGCGTCCCTCAGGGGCCACGGTGGTGCTCACGTCTACCTCTCCTCGCCGACGACGTTTCCACAGGGAGTCTAGTACTCTCCCGAGGCTTATAGGACCTCCGACCTAGGAGTGACTCCTGTTGTCACGTGGTGTCCGCCACCAAGGGGATCAGATGATTCTCCAGGGCAGAGGCCAGTGCGTTCGCGGGAGCGCTGGTCGACAGGTGATGGCCGGTCTCCGCGCTCAACGAGGTCACGCCGGCGTCGTCGATTCCGCAGGGAATGATGCGATCCAGGGAGAAGGCCTCTAGATCTGGATCGACATTCAGGCCGATTCCGTGCATCGTCACACCGCGGGCGACTCTCACCCCCAGAGCGCAGATCTTGCGCTCGGGACGCGGGGGCCGGTCGGCTCCGCCCGCGGTCTCAGGATCGGCCGGCAGCCAGACCCCGGAGCGCTCCTCGACGCGGATCGTCTCCAGGCCGTAGAGGCCGCACAGCTCGATCACGGCGGCTTCCAACGCCCGCACGTAACGGATGACGTCAATCGGCTGGGCTAGGCGCAGGATCGGGTAGACGGTCAGCTGGCCCGGCCCGTGCCAGGTGGTCTTGCCGCCCCGGTCCACGTCGACCACTGGTACGCGCCCCGGCTCGACGACGTCGGCACTGGGCCGCTCCCAGGAGTGGGTCCGCCTGCCGACGGTGTAGACCGGCTCGTGCTCCACGAGCAGGAGCGTGGAGGGACGCCGTCCCTCCACGACCTCGGCATGGAGATCCCGCTGCCGCTGCCAGCCCTCATGGAAGGGGATGAGCCGGGAACCGAGCTCCATGTCCTCGCGCAGCACGGGCGCAGTCTACGTGACCACAACCGGAACCGGAGTTCGAGTTATCCACAGGCCGGTCGAATGGGCTGGTCATCCCGCAGCGCCGTGATGACCATGGAATGCATGAGCCCGACGACGTGCCCCCGCCCTGCCGACCGCCCTCGAGACGGCGCCTCCAACCGTGCGCGGCCCCGGCGCCGTCCCGTGCCTCGACGTCGGCCCCGTCGTGCCGGCGCTGCTCGCCCTCCCTCGCTCCCGACATCCGACGCCGAGCCGAGCATTCCCGACTCGGCGCTCAGTGCCCTGTCGCAGCAGGGCTACACCATCGGCGAGGTCATGGGACGCTCCACGGCCCCCAGCGCGCCTCGTCGCGGTCTGGATGCGCAGGGCCATCATGTGGTCATCCGGGTCGTCGACCTGCCCCATGGACGCGCAGGTGCGGCCGTCCTGCGGCGCCTGGCCGATCTGCGCGTCCTGCGCCACCCCGGTCTGGTGACCATCCGGGAGGTGGTCTCGCTGCCCGAGCACCGTGCGGGCGTCATCATGGACCTCGTCGAAGGGGCGGGACTCGACGTGGTTCTGGGGGCACGGGGAAGGTTGAGCGCCTCCTACCTGGCCACGCTCCTGGACGTTCTGGGCTCGGCGCTGGCCTACCTGCATGAGCACGGTGCGGCCCACGGTGACGTATCGACCGGCAACGTCCTGGTGACCACGGAGGGGCAACCGGTTCTCGTCGACCTGCTGGGCTCCGTCATGGAGACGGGCACGCAGGAGTATGCCGCGCCGGAGCGTCTTGCCGGTGCTCCGGCGTCCGCGGCCTGCGACGTCTACGCCCTTGCTCGTCTGCTGACCGAGTGCTCGGGGCAGGGAGGTGCCGCCCACCGGCGTCTGGCGGGGCTCCTGACCGACGCTCTGGCCGAGGACCCCGTCGACCGTCCCACGGCCCGGGACCTGACCGCCCGAGCGCCTCAGCTGGGGAACGCCTCACCCATCGAGCTGCCCGACGGCGCCCGCCTCGCTGCAGGCTCTCTGCGAGCAGCGGCCCGCACTCCGACTCGCACGGTCGGCTCCAGGCTCAGACCTCAGGCCAGGGCGGGCACCCGGCCGATGACGAAGCGCGAGCCCCGAAAGGACCGTGGCGGCACCGGCCGCACCGGGCGAGGCCCTGCGGCCATACGGTGGGGGAGAAGAGGAGGAGCGGGGCGCAGACGTTCCCGCGCCTGGGGGCTTGCGGCGGCACTGCTGGCGGCCGTCTGCCTGGCTGCCTGGGGGCCTGCCAAGGCACTGGTGTCGTACAGGCCCGCATGGGCGCTCGGTGCGGCCACGAGCCCATCGAGCCCGGCGCGACCGGTGGCCTCCGCCCTCCCCGCGGGAAGCCCATCTCCCGTCGCCGCCGGAAGTCCGGCCGCAACGGCGTCGACACCGGGTCCTGGCGGGAACGGTGGCTCGGACATGGCGAGTGTCGTCGTCGGACTGTCCGCGGCTCGAGACCGGGCCCTCATGGCCGGCGATGCGACAGCGCTGGCGGCCACGACGGTACCGGGGTCGCCCGCGGCCGAAGCCGACACCCGGGTTCTCACCGAGCTGCTGGACTCCGGTGAAGGCGTCGGGGAGCTGCACACCTCCATCAGCCAGGTCGCTGAGGTGACGCTGCCTGACGACGCGGCAGCACAGTGGCCCAGTGCCAGAGCGCTGCAGGTGATGCTGTCTCAAAGTGCCTCAACGCGTTCGGGACCTGAGGGAACGCGGACGGTTCCGGCCCTCCAGCCCCGGCAGGTCGTGCTTATTGTCGTCCCGGCGCCGTGGCGCGTCGCCGACATTCGAACCGTGGAGTGACCCCCAGGTGCGCCGCCCGCCAGGCGTGGTCGATGATCGGTGCGGACTCGGGGTGGGGACGGCCCGCGTGGCGCTCAGTAGGGCTCGGTCAGGATTGACGTGTAGCCCTCGTGCTCGAGCACGTGCCGTGTGTCCGCCACCATTGCCGCCGAGCCGCACAGGTAGACGTCCGTGCCGTCGGGGTCGAGTTGGAGATCGTGAGCGAGTGCGGTGACGGCCTGGGTGACTCGTCCGTGGAATGCGTCCGGCACCTCCTCGCGACTCAGACAGCGCACCACAGTCCCCGGCATCGGAGAACTGATCCTGGTGGTCAGGTCCTCCTCCCGGTGACGGCACCCGAAGAGCAGCGTGTCGTGCTCCAGACCAGGAGCCTGAGCGAACATGGCCAGCATGGGGGCGATTCCCGTGCCGGTGGCGATGAACAGGCGGCGCCTACCCGAGTCGGCGAGCCCGAATCCGCCCAGGGGCAGCTCCACCACCGTACGTGCACCCGTGTCCACGTTCTCGATGAACTGGGAGCCTCGGCCGCCTGTCCGGGTGGAGATGAGCAGACGAAGACGATCCTCCTCCAGTCCCGCGATCGAGTAGTCGCGCCATGCGTCATCACCCACGTGCAGGCGGGCGAACTGTCCTGGCGTCCACGGGCCGATCCTGCCGTCCAGCTGCAGCACCGCCTCCCACACGCTGGGAGTCAGACGACGCTTGGAGACCAGGGTGGCACGGTGCTTGCCCTCGGGCAGCGCGTGTCCTCCGCGAGAGACGGACGGTGCGGGAGCCGTGCGCAGGGCGGAGACGATGGTGGAATACCCACGCGGCCCGAGGACCTGGCACGCGGCCGCCACCCCGCCCATCATGGCGCCCATGATGCCGGTGCTGCCGGCATCCTGGCCGGAGAGGAACAGGCCGGGAACTGCTGTGCGAGGTCCCAGAGGCCGGGACCGGTACCTCAGCGGAGTGGCAGGAGGTCCGTAGAAGGCGCCAGCAGGGTGGGCGGTGTAGTGCTCGTAGGTCAGAGGCGTGGAGGTCTCCGCGTAGTCCACGAGTCCGGTCAACCCCGGAGCCGCGCTCTCAGCCAGCTCCAGCATGCCGCGGGCGATACGCTCCTTCAGGGCTGAGTACTCGGGGCCACGGTGTCCTCTGGGGTGCTCGGCCCACTGCTGGAAGGCTTTCACGTCACAGAAGGAGATGAGTTCGGCGGTGTGCGGGGACTCGCCGGACTTCAAGGAGGGGAAGGAGACGAAGACGTCGTGAGGATGACCCTCGAGCAGCGAATCGTTGCTCCTCTGTGAGCCCTCGTGATCGAGATCCCGGTTGACCCAGATGTTGCCGCCATCGATGCCAATACTGCGTGGGTCATCACGCAGTCGCAGGAACACACTGACCGCTGATGTGCCAGTGCCCAGATGCTCCAGGGTGCGGCGTGCTGACTCGGTGCGCCGCCCGATCTCACCGAATGTGGGCAGCAGGCGGTTGAAGGTGTTGGAGGCGCCGATGGCGGAGACAATGACAGGGGCACGGTAGATGCGTTCCCGTACCTGCGCGCCGCGGTGGTCCATGACTCGGACCCCGACGGCCGCCCCGTTCTCGGTAAGGATCTCCGTCGCCTCCTGAGCGACGCGGACGGCGCCTCCGGCCTGCTCGATACCCTTCTCGATAGTGCGGGCGATCCGAGCGCTGCCACCGCGGGGAAACCAAGCGCCCTGGAGGTAGTGGGAGACGATCAGCGCATGCACGGCAAAGGCTGATCGGGACGGCGGCAGCCCGTAGTCCCCCCACTGGCTGGCCAGGACGGCCTTGAGCTCGGGGGAGCGGAAGTGGGCATCCAGATACGCCTTCGTCGTCCCGGTGGCTCGTCGTCCTCCCAGACGCTGAGCCGCTCTGAGCAGCGAGGCCGCGGCTCGGGGGATCATCCCCTGGACGAAGCCCAGTGTCAGCCACCGTGTCACCCGGCGAACATCCTGGAAGTAACGGCGGATTGCTCTGGCCTCCTGAGGGAAGGCGGCAACCAAGTCATGCTCGTACCGAACCGGATCACTGCTAACGCGCAGGTCCACTCCCGGGTAGACGAACCTGTCATAGGCGTCGGGCATGCGGTTCCACTCCAGCTCTCCGCCGGAGAGATAGTCGAAGTAGGCACGGCCCTGGCTTCCGGGGCCGACCTGCCCGATGTAGTACACCCCCACGTCCCAGGAAGCGCCATCGCGCCGGAAGGTGTGAGTCAGGCCGCCCGGTTCTGTATGTCGCTCAAGGACGAGGACTCGTTTACCGGCGGCGCGCGCCAGCAGTCCGGCAGTCGTCAGGCCTCCGATACCCGAACCGATCACGATGACGTCGTAGGACATCCTTACCCCTCACATACTAGACAGTGTCAAGTCAGCATAGCAGTGAACTGGACACTGTCTAGTAGTGCGGTTCTAGACTTCTGCCATGACCTCTGAACCGACAGGCGCCTCAGGGCGCCGCGGCGGCCGGGACCTGCGCTCCGAGTTGCTGCAAACCAGCAGGCAGCTCCTCGATGAATCTGGCCCCAGTGCACTGAGCATGCGGGAGGTCGCACGTCGTGCCGGCTGTACGCACCAGGCTCCTTACCACTACTTCGCCAACCGTGAGGCCATCCTGGCGGCTTTGGTGTGTGAGGGCTTCGATGAGCTCGCCGACATGCTCGCTGCGGCGCACGAGGGGCTTGGGAACGCGGATCTGCATGCGATCCTGGTGGCCTCGGGAAACGCTTACGTCGAGTTCGCGCTACGTCACCCCGGGGTGTTCCGGGTGATGTTCCGGCCCGATGTCTGCGATCCCGAGCGCTTTCCGGAGGTGGTGCAGGCCGGTGAGCGTGCGCGTCATGAGCTGGCCCGTCTGGCGAGGGCCATGATGGGCGATGGTGCTCAGCTCGAGGTTGAGGTCCTGATCTGGTCCGGCGTGCACGGCCTGGCCTCGTTACTGCTCGACGGGCCGTTGGTGGGCGAGTTCGGCTCGATGGAGGAGCGCATCGACTTCGCTCGAGGTGTCGTCGGCCTGGTCGAGGTGCCCGTGGTTGACGGGGGCTGCGGGTGCGGGAATCGGCATAGTGGTGGGTGTGTGGCGGAAGCGGAAGGGTGTTCGGTCTCCTGACTGAATGTCGTTGTCGGAGGTGAATAGCAACAAAAGTTGACAATATAGTTCTGTCAACCTATGTTGCTTGTATGGATGCGCTCACTGCAGCCACCGAAGCTGCTGACACCACTCGCCCCGAGGATGGGCTACGAGCCGTGGCGGCTCTGCGACGACTGACGGACAGCCTTGAGCTTGCGCAGGTCGAGGCCGCTCTGCGCGCGGGCATGGGGTGGAGCGAGATGGCCTCCTGTCTTGGAGTGTCTCGTCAGGCGGTCCACAAGAAGTACGCCAAGCGAGTTCAGCCCGGTTTGGCCCCGACCCGGAGGAGATGACGATGCCTGCTGTTGCCCACTACCTGACCTGGCTCGAAGCCATGCGCACGGAGGCCGCGCGCCTTCGTCACCGGGAGGTCGAGCCGGAGCACATGCTCCTCGGTCTTCTCGCACAAGGCGGGACGGCTGCAGCCGTCCTGGCGGCTCAGGGCGTGACTCTCGCGCGAGCGCGCGCCGCCGTCGACGAAATGACTGATACGGACCTTGCGCGCGTGGGCATCAACCTTTTCGACACTCTCAGACCTGTGCCGATCGCCACTGAAGAGCTGGCCGTGAGGGCAGGAGAGGAGATCCCTCTCTCGGACGCTGCTGCCGAGCTCATTGACAGTAAGGGGACTTCGTTAAGCACCAGCACACAGGCTCTGCAAGCCCTCATCTCCTCGTCCGCCGCTCCGCTCCAGCCCCCTGCTGTCAGGCTCCTTACTCGCTGCGGTGTCGATGTCGACCGCCTGCGTACTGAGCTCACTGAGATGGTGGCCGATCAGGAACCAGCTCTGGGACGCTACCGGATGACTGATGAGTACCGTGGGTACGGCCTGGATCGGGAGCTGAGTCAGGAACGCTTCATCTCAGCTCCGGTAGCCCGTCTGGCCACCCTGCTCTGTGACCCGAACCGGCTCACGTGGTGGGTTCTGCCCCGACAGCAGCTCGTTGAGGTTCTCTCCGACGGGGCCGTGCAGAGGGTGGAGGGGCGCCGCCGAACCGGCTTCCTGAGGTGGCGGCTGGAAACATCCGTGGCCGCAAGGGTTACCTGGTCGTGCACCGTCGTCTCAGGGCCTCGCGATGGTGAGGTGGCATTCGTTCGTGACCTTCACCTGATCAAGGCGCCGGGCGGCACTCGTGTCCGTTTGGTTCTGGCGCATCGCACATGGGGGCGGCTGGGAGCGCTGCTGTACCCGTTCTTCTGGCGAGGAACTCGTCTGGGGCTGGACAACACGCTCGCCGGTATCGCACGGGCTGGGGCAGAGGACTCCTGAGCCGAGCCGCGAACCCGGGAACGGACCGAGGTGGTTGTCATGCGCCCGATCATCGGGAACCGATAGACCGGGTACAACGAACGGGGCCCCGCACCGTGATGGTGCGGGGCCCCGTTGACGGCCTAGCTTGCCGAGGGCAGGCTCACAGACCCAGCTCGCCGCCGAAGTCGCCTTCCTCGAGGCGCTTCTTGACCGTCATGAGGTAGCGGGCCGCGTCCGCGCCGTCCACCAGTCGGTGGTCGTAGGACAGGGCCAGGTAGCACACCGAGCGGATGGCGATGACCTCGCCGCCATCGGCGTCCTTGATGACGCGGGGCTGGCGCTGGATGGCGCCCAGGCCAAGGATCGCCACCTCCGGCTGGTTGATGATCGGGGTGTCGAACAGAGCACCGCCGCTGCCGGTGTTGGTGATCGTGAAGGTCGAGCCGCTGAGCTCATCGGGGTTGACCTTGTTGTCCCGGGTGCGGGCGGCCAGGTCATTGATGCGCTTGGCCAGCCCGGGGATGTTGAGATCCCCGGCATTCTTGACCACGGGCACGAGCAGGCCGCGCGGCGTGTCCACCGCGATGCCAACGTGCTCGACGTCGTGGTAGGTGACGTTCTTGCCCTCGATGGAGGCGTTGATCTTCGGGTGGGCCTTGAGAGCCTCCGTGGCCGCCTGGACGAAGAAGGGCAGGAAGGTCAGCTTGGTGCCGTTCTTGGCCAGGAAGTCGTTCTTCGCGCGGGCCCGCAGCGCGGCCACGCGAGTCACGTCCACCTCGACAACAGTGGTCAGCTGGGCGGAGGTCTGCAGGGAGTCGATCATGCGATCGGCGATGACCTGACGCAGGCGGCTCATCTTCTCCGTGCGGCCACGCAGGGTCGTGTCCACCTCGGGCTTGGCCGAGGCCGGCTTAGCGGCAGGTGCCGGCGCCTCAGCGGCTGGAGCAGCGGCGGATGCGGCAGCGCGAGCCTCCTCAGCGGCCTTGGCGGCTGCCTCCACGTCCTGCTTGCGGATGCGGCCGCCCACGCCCGTGCCGGTGACGGTGGACAGGTCCACGCCCTTGTCCTTGGCGAGCTTGCGCACGATCGGCGTGACGTAGGAGCCCGTGGCTCCAGAACTCACCGGTG
>NZ_JASPEP010000023.1:0-44911 GCF_031292835.1 Actinomyces stomatis | reverse complement strand
CCGCCCCCGATGCCGGTGCCGGCACCGGGGAGGCTCCGGCGTCGGCTGGCGCGGCGACGTCGGCCCCTGGAGTCTCCTCGCGCGGCGCGCTCACTTGCCGACGGCCCCGGTCCAGGAGTTGAGCCACTCCTCACGGTGGGCGGTGATCTCCTTGGGGTCGACCTTCACCGGCGACTTCGACAGCGGCCCGAACTTGGTGAGGGCCTCGGGCAGAGTGGCGTCGGGCAGGACCGGGTACATGTACATCTGGCCGGGGATGTCCTCCTGGACGGCCTTGGAGAGCATCCACGTCACGAAGGCCTTGCCGCCCTCGGGATTGGCGGCACCCTTGAGGACGCCGGCGTACTCGACCTGGCGGAAGGCGGTCTCCAGCAGGGCGGAGGTGGAGCTGGAGCTGTTGTCCTTCGAGACCGTGAAGGAAGGCGAGGAGGCGTAGGAGACGACGATGGGGTAGGTGCCCTTGCCGCTGCCGGAGAAGTCGGTCTCGTAGGCGGCGGTCCAGTCCTCGGCGATCCGGGCTCCGTTGGCGATGAGCTTCTTCCAGTAGTCGGCGAAGGAGCCGGCGCCGAAGTGGCCGATGGTGGCCAGCAGCCAGGCCATGCCGGGAGAGGAGTTCGTGGGGTTGATGGCCACGAGGAGGCCCTTGTACTCGGGCTTGACCAGGTCCTCGAAGGTGGCCGGGGGCTTGAGGCCCTTGCCGGAGAAGTAGCCGGTGTCAATGTTGAGGCAGACGTCGCCGACGTCGATGGGCGCCAGGGCCGGGGTGTCGGCGACGACGTAGCTCTCGGCCCCCTTGGGCAGGGTGACGGTGGCGGAGGTGTCGATGACGCCCTGATCGAGGGCGCGGGTGGCGTAGGTGTTGTCGATGCCGAAGACGGCGTCACCCAGGGGCGCGTCCTTGGTCAGGACGAGCTTGTTGACCAGCGCGCCGGCGTCCCCGGAGGTGGCGACCTTGAGGGTGTAGCCGGTCTCGGAGGTGAAGGCCTTCTGGAGGTCCTCCGAGACGTGGAAGGAGTCGTGGGTGACGACGGTGACGGTCTTGGAGTCGGTCTTCTTGCTCTTGCCGCAGGCGGCCAGGCTCAGGCCGACGGCGCCTGCGGCGGTTCCGGCAAGCAGGGCGCGGCGGCTGAGGGCCGGATGGGGCCGGCCGGGACGGCGGGTGGACTGGATGCTCATGTGTGCCTCCTGGATGGTTCTCCGGAGGGCCCGGCGACCACCTGCGGCGCGCCGGGGAGATGGTCTCGACTTCCTTCGCCGGTACTAACCGGAGCAGGTTCGAGGGTCTGCGGGCTTCCGCACTCTCAGCGCCGTCGGCGGCGGCCCATCAGCCAGTGCGGCCGGGCCGGCGACGGGGCGCTCCCCTGTCGTTGCAGGTCAACTGTAGTTCGAGGCCGCCCGCCGACACCAACTCCGGCAGCCCGGACCACGAAACCCATCACCCTGCCGCGTTACTCTCCCGCGTGTTCGTAGGGTAGGTCGCCCGTTCGTACCCTCTACCCCTCGAACGCGCAGCCTAAGGTACGACCGCGCGCCGAGCAGCCAGAGCCTCGGCTGCGGCACCGAGCGGATCCATGGGATCCCCGTCCAGCAGACGGGGGAGGTCGCCACTCGTTCCGGCCAGGAACCCGTGCCTGATGACGCTGGAGATCGAGAGCATCAAGGACTGGCGGAAGGCCGGCATTCCAACCTCGGCAAGCAGCTGCCGGTACTCGCCCAGGCTGATGTCTCTCACCTCGCAGCCCAAATGGCCTGTGACGTCGGCGGTGGAGACCGCTCTACTTCCCACTAACTCGTAGACCTTCCTCTCGTGCCTACCCGGGTCGCTGAGGACGGAAGCCGCCGCGCAGGCCAGGTCTTGCCGTGCCACCGCAGCCACAGCCCCGTCTCCCAACGGCGACACGATCCTCGCCGGCTCCTCTTGCTGTCTCTCCCACGAGAGCGGGGCACCGAGAATCTCGGCGTAGACACCGTTGCGCAGAATGGTCCATGTCATGCCGCTGGCCATGATGATTCGCTCCGTGATCCGGTGCGGCAGCGCCATTGACAGGTGGTCGCCCGCGCCGGTGAGGCTCGTGTAGACGAGATGGGAGACACCGTCGCGCGCCGCGACCTCAATGGCGGCGCGGTTGAAGGCGATCTGCCGGTCGTCCTCCTGCGCCCCGGCGGGCACCAGCAGCAGGATGTCGACGCCGTTGAAGTCCAGGCTGTCCGGGACGCTGAAGTCAACATGCCGTTGCCCCGCCGACGGCGTGCGGCTGCCGCCCACCGCCGGAATGCCGCGAGCGCTCAGCTCCGCCAGGACGGCTGAGGAGAACCGTCCACTCGCACCGGTCACCATGATCATGAGTAGGCTCCTTCAGACTTAACCGCGCTCCGGAAGCCGGCTCCCGCGGCCACCGAACCTTCTGCGCATGAGCCTGAGGCATCGCGCACGCACCTACAAGGAGGCAGTTTCTTGTCACCGACGCACAGCGATGTGACCACCGGCAATCCCAATCCGGCACCTCTGGAGCGCTGCACCCAGGCACACCGCGAGGATCCTGGCATCCGGGCGGTTCATGACCGACTGGGGGACAAGTGGTCTCTGCTGGTCATCGTGGAGCTGACGCGCGGTCCACTGCGTTTCCGTCAGCTGCAGCGCGCCGTCGGCGGCATCTCACAGCGCATGCTCACCCTGACGGTGCGGCGTCTGGAGCGCGACGGGCTGGTGCGCCGCACGGTCTACCCCACGGTTCCCGCCCAGGTCGACTACCGCCTCACCGAGATGGGGGCGAGTCTGACACATCTGCTGAAAGCCCTCGCCGACTGGTCGCTGGCACACCGGGAGGACATTGCCCACGCTCAGGCCGATTACGACCGCACTCACCCGGGCAGACCCGTGCGTTAGATCGTGGTGTGAGCTTCCCGCGCAGGCGGGCTCGGCGACCTCCCCCTGGGGAGGAACCGGATGCGGCGCCTTCATCCGAAGGGCGGAGGAACGGCTCCCACGAATCATCCCCACGACGCTCCCGCTCACCGGTGGCCGCCTCCTAGCCTGATCGCGTGAGCGCAAGGCGGCACCCGCCGGCTCCATACCTATGATGAGCGCCGGCCCGCCGGCACCCACCACCCCGCGCCGTGCCGGGAAGAGACCACCTCCCCCGCACCTAAGAAAATCCAGCCCCTGTCCTACGAGAGGAGCCCACCCCATGAGCACCCCCTGGCTCCTCCCCGTTCCGCTGATCGATATCACCGCCCTGGCGCTGTGGTGGGGGCTCCTCAAGCTCTCACGGCGCCGCGACAATCGCCGGCTGCGCAACGGTCTCCTTCTTATGCTCCTGGCCGGTACCGCAGTGAGAGCACTGCTCCACCTCGCCTCACTCATCCCCGCCCTCAAGGTCCCGGTGGGACTGGGCAGCGTCACCTTCTTCCTGCTCATCGCCCTCATGCCGTTCCTGCTCATGTTCAACGGCGTCGTCCTCATCCGCCGCGAGGGCCGGCGCCTGAGCAACCTGCTGTGCCTGGCGGCCGGCCTGGGACTCATCGCCACGCCGATGACCGCCGCCGCCCTGGTGGCCACCGCCAACCCCTGGGCCCTGCTGCTCGCCGCGCTCATGTTCTGCGCCTGCGCCTACCTGGGTGTCTTCCTCCTCATCTTCTTGGGCCAGACGGTGGTGCAGCGGATCTGGGGCGGGCGCCGGACCGTGCCGCACCCCGACGTCGTCGTGGTCCATGGCGCCGGGCTCATCAACGGGAAGGTCGGGCCGCTGCTGGGCTCACGGATCCAGGGCGGCATCGAGGCCTGGCGCGATGAGGACGCCCTGCGCCCCGGAGCGCCGCTGCTGGTCATGAGCGGTGGACAGGGCCCCGACGAGCCGATCAGCGAGGCGCGCGCCATGGCCGACTACGCGATCGCCCGCGGCGTCCCACCCGAGCGGATCCTCCTGGAGGACCGTTCGACGACGACCCGCACGAACATCTCCTGCACCCGTGACCTCCTGGCTGAGCGCGGCATGGTCGACCCGCAGGTGCTGCTGGTGACGAGCTCCTTCCACGCGGTGCGCACCGCGATCCTCGCCTCCGACATGGGGGTTCCGTGGGCGGTGGCGCCGGCGCGCACGGCCTGGTTCTACATCGTCAACGCCTGGCTGCGCGAGTACGTCGCCGTCCTGACCTACCGGCGCCGCCCCGCCCTGGCCTGCGCCGCCGTCGCCGGCGTCTTCGCCGTGCTGTACGCGCTGCTGGTCCTCGGCGCCCAGACGGAGCTCATCGGCTGAGCGGAACAGCATCCCCCGGCATCCCTCAGCCACAGATTTCAGAACAAACGTTCTTGACCGAGCGTTCCAGAATGTCTATTCTGGATTCATGGGACGACGACGAACATTCATTGAGAACGAAGCCATCGACTCCGCCACAGCAGTCTTCGCCGAGCGCGGTTTCGCCGGAGCCTCCGTGGACGACCTGGTGCGGGCCACCGGCGTCAACCGCGCCAGCCTTTACGGGGTCTTCGGCTCCAAGGACGGACTCTTCCAGCACTGCCTCACCAACGCGCTGACCGCTCTGATCCCCGGGGCCACCCGGAGCGAATCCGCCGACTCCGCAGGGGCGGGCCGTGACGAGCTCGACCTGGTCCTTGTGGCGCTCATGGAGCTCGCCCCCTGGGACCCGGCCGTGCGCGACGCCCTCGTCACCACCCTGCACCAGGCGGGCGTCACCGCCGAGGCGCTCGGCCGACGCCTGCTGGAGCGAGCCGGCGCTACGGCGTCGGACTCAACAGCACCGGTCTCGCCGCCGGCATAGCCTGCACCGACCCCGCCAGCACCAGCCAGAAGCACACCTCCCAGCCGACCTGCCCACGAAAGGAACAGACATCATGAGCCGCAACACCGTTACCATCACCGATACCTCCCTGAGCGTCGAGCCGCACGGGCTGGACAAGATCTGGTCCTTCACCTCCCGGCTGGAGTTCCCGCTCGTGCACGTGCGCGGCGCCACGCACGACCCCGGACTGCGTCACGAGCCCAAGGGGTGGAACGTGCCCGGGCTGCAGACGGGCGGCAAGGTCTCCGGGACCTTCCACGCCAACGGAACGGCGCAGTTCTGGAACATCTCCGGCTACGAGAACACGCTGGTCATCACCTTGGAGGACGAGCGCTTCACACACCTCTACCTCACGGTCGACGATCCCGCCGGCCTGGCCGTGGAGATCAATGCCGCCATCCGCCCCGCCCGGACGTGAGCCCGTTGCCTCGTCCAGTCAGGCGCCCCGCGCCACGAGACCCCTCACCCTCCCGTGCGTTCGCAGGACAGGTCGCCGGTTCGCACCCTCTACCCCGCGAACGCGCGACCTAAGGTACGACCACGCAGGCCCGCAGTCGGCGCCACGCGGGCGGACACTGGCTGCGCCGTCGGCCCGGGTGCGGCATGATCGGGACGGAACGGGCCGACTCCGCCGGCCCACCACCAGTACGCAGGCACCCACGACGCCGCCCGACCGGGGCGCAAGGAGGACTCAATGAGCGCACAGGACCCCGTCGAGATCGACCAGACCACCGACTTCATGTGGAAGGCGACCGCGGCCGTGGCCACGCTCGCCTCCGGGTTCGTGGCCGAGAAGGTCGTGGCGCTCGGCTGGCGGGCGATCTCCGGCCGGCCCGCCCCGCGTGAGGAGGACCAGCTCCTCAACTACAAGCTGGCCGAGATCGTCACCTTCGCCATCATCTCCGGAGCCACTGTCACCCTGGTGCGTGAGCTCGGGCTGCGCCAGGCCGCCAAGTGGTACAGCGCCCGCCGCCCCGACTCCCCCTACGCGCTGCGCGCCATCAACAGCTGAGGACTCCATCCGTGCCGGCCCCATCGCGGGGCCGGCACTTTTTGGTGGCTACGTGTCACGATTGGCGACTTTTCCCGCCGGCACACCGTTCGCAAAGACCCTCCGCACACTCGGCACCACGGCGTCTGCGCAGGTCAGAGCTAGTCTCCGGGGATCCAGCCGGGCTCGGGGCCGCCGGCCGCGCCTCGAAAAGTCGCCAATCGTGACACTTTTTCCTCTGCCGCGCTTCAGCCGCCTCTTCCAGCTCCCCGCCGACCCACAGGTAGGCTGAAGGGAAGCGCCAACGGTGTGCCGCGCAGGCGACCCTCCGGGGCGCCACCGGCCATCTCCCAGCGCTTCCGCCTTTGCCTTCGGAGACCTGAGGAAGCCCGCCCCGATGAGTGCCGTGCAGATCGTCTGTGTCGTCATCGTCGTCATCGCCACGACGATCGGTATCGCAGTTTTCGCACGCGCCTGTTTCACTATTGGCGCCCGCATGGCCGTGGGCCGTGCGACCGCACCGGAGCGCCTGCGCCCGGTCGGCCGGCGCCTGGCGCTCACGCTGGGCGCGCTCGTGGGCCACACCGCCTTCAAGGGCCGCCCCTTCATCAGGGCCGCCCACTGGCTGGTCATGGTCTCCTTCCCACTGCTGTTCCTCACGCTCGTGGCCGGCTACGGGCAGGTGCTGGGCGGCCCCAGCTTCGCGCTGCCGCTCATCGGGCACGCCGCCTGGTGGGCCTGGATCGTCGAGCTCATCGCCTGGCTGTCCACGTTCGGGATCGTGGGGCTGACGATCCTGCGTTGGCGCCTGACCCGGGCCGGCCGGGCCGCCCCGCCCTACGCCCCGGACTCCGACGGCGGCAAGCGTCCGCGCACCTCGCGCTTCGCCGGGTCGACGTCGGCCCAGGCGAAGTTCGTCGAGGCCACGATCATCGGCGTGGTCGTCTGCGTGCTGGCGCTGCGGATGCTGGAGCACGCCCTCCTGGCCGCCTCCACCGACCCGGCCGAGCGGGCTCTGGCCTCCTGGACGCACTTCCCGCTGACTGCCTGGACCGGCCCGCTGCTCGCCCCTTTGAGCACCAGCGCCCTGGGCAACGCGATCCTCGTCGTCGCCACCATCAAGGTGGTGCTGTCGATGACCTGGTTCGTCGTCGTGGGCCTGCAGCCCTCGATGGGCGTGGCCTGGCACCGGTTCCTGGCGATCCTCAACGTCTACGCGCGCCGCGAGGTGGACGGCACCAAGGCCCTGGGCCCGCTTCAGCCGCTCATGGTCGGCGACGAGCCGCTGACCGAGGCCAGCATGGACGCACTGGAGGAGGCCATGGAGGCCGCGGACTCCGGCGAGGGCCCCGAGGTGCGTCTGGGCGTGGGCCGTATCGAGGACTTCACCTGGAAGGGCCTGCTGGACTTCTCCACCTGCACCGAGTGCGGCCGCTGCCAGGACCTGTGCCCGGCGTGGAACACCGGCAAGCCCCTGTCCCCCAAGCTGTTCGTCATGGCGCTGCGCGACCACCACGCCGCGGCCGCCCCCTACCTGCGGGCCGCGAGCGCCCTGGGGGTCGAGCCCGACGACGTCACCGAGGAGATGGTGGCCTCCCGCCCCACCTCCGGCGGGCTGGTCGGCAAGGCGCTGGGCATGCACGACGGCCTGGCGCGTGAGACGAACCTGGGCCTGGAGCCGGGCACCGCCCACACCGGCGACGTGCTCGGCGCGCTGCTGGCCGCCAAGGCCGCCCCCACCGAGACGGGCGTGGCCACGCGGCCGGCCCCCCTGGCCGGCGAGGTCATCCCCGCCGACGTCCTGTGGGCCTGCACCACCTGCGGGGCCTGCGTGGACCAGTGCCCAGTGGACATCGAGCACGTCGACCACGTCGTCGACGTGCGCCGCCAGCAGGTGCTCATGGAGTCGGCCTTCCCCAAGGAGCTCGGCGGCATGTTCCGCAAGATGGAGTCCAAGGGGAACCCGTGGGGCCTGCCGGCGCGCAAGCGCATGGACTGGGCCAAGAACCTGGACTTCGAGGTGCCGGTCATCGGCGACGACGTCGAGAGCGCCGCGGACATCGACTACCTGTTCTGGGTCGGCTGCGCCGGCGCCTACGAGGACCGGGCCAAGAAGACGACGCGGGCCGTGGCCGAGCTGCTGCACACCGCGGGGGTGAGCTTCGCGGTGCTCGGCGACGCCGAGACCTGCACCGGCGACCCGGCCCGGCGCGCCGGCAACGAGATCCTCTACCAGATGCTCGCCGCGCAGAACGTGGAGACGTTGAACGAGGCCGGGGCGCAGAGGATCGTGGTGACCTGCGCGCACTGCTTCAACACGATCTCGCGGGAGTACCCGCAGATCGGGGGCCGCTACGAGGTCCTCCACTACACCCAGCTGCTCAACCGGCTCGTGCGCGAGGGCCGGTTGCGCCCCCTGCCGCCACAGGCCGCGGGCGGTTCGACGGCGCCCGACAACCCATCCGTCTCCGCATCCCCGGCCACGTCGACGCCCGCCTCGGAGGCAGCCGAAGACTCACCGGCCGCCGACACTCCTGCGGAGAGCACAGAGAGCGCAGCGCCTCAGAGCGAGACCCCGGCGGAGTCGTCGAACCGGGAGGCGCCCGGTAAGGCGACGGGCGAGCCGGTGATCCCGACGATCACCTACCACGATGCCTGCTACCTGGGCCGCCACAACCAGGTCTACTCTCCGCCGCGCGAGCTGCTGGAGGCGACCGGCGCGACCACGGTGGAGATGCCACGCAGCCGCGAGCGGGGCTTCTGCTGCGGGGGCGGCGGGGCGCGCGCCTTCATGGAGGAGACGATCGGGACGCGCATCGCAGTGGAACGATCGCGCGAGGCCATCGGCACCGGCGCGCAGGTCATCGCCACCGCCTGCCCCTTCTGCACCACGATGCTCTCCGACGGCGTCGCCTCTGAAGGGGCGGACGTGCGGGTCACGGATGTCGCCACCCTCATGCTGGAGGCCGTGCGCCGCGGCGAGGAGTAAACGGAAGCGGGCATGGCCCGTCGGCCCGGCCGGGGACGCTTCCCTCCCACCGGGGACATCCTGCGCGTGCAGGGACAGGAATCCGGTCCCCGCACGCGCGAACTGCACCCGGCCGCACAGAAACGTCCCCGACGGCGTCGACTGTCCCCGACCGGGTGGAACGGCACCCGCCCATACGAAACGGCACCCGCCCGCGTCGAATGTCCCCGGCCATGACGCAATGCCTTCAGCACCCCCGCTCTGCACCCTGCCACCCCACACAGACGGCGCAGTCCGGCCGTATCGCTTGCACCTCCGCAAAAAATAGATATCATTTTGCTACCCCAAGGAGGTTCTTATGCCCACGCCCTCGTCTCACGCCACCGACTCCCCCGCCCCTGTTGACGCGCCCGACCAGCCCGTCAACGCCCCCGAGCACGCCTCCAGCCGCGTCGACATCACCGAGAAGCCGGCCCTGGCCGCGGGATCCGGCCCCGCCTTCCTCGCCCTGCTCCTCATCCTGGCGCTCACCGCCGGATCGATCACCCTCCTCATCGTCGGCGGCGTCGCCGCCGACGCGGGCGAGCCGGGAGCCGTGCTACGCATCGCCGCCGGGAGCGTCGGGCTCCTCATCGCCCTTCCGCTGTTCAGCAGCTTCACCGTCGTGGTGCCCGGGGAGACCAGCGTCCGTCAGTTCCTCGGCCGCTACATCGGCACCGTGCGTCACACGGGCCTCGTGCTCGTCCCGCCGCTGACCGCCGGCAGGAAGGTCTCCATCAAGGTCCACAACTTCGAGACTCATGAGCTCAAGGTCAACGACCTGGACGGCAATCCCGTCAACATCGCCGCCATCGTCGTGTGGCAGGTGGCCGACACCGCCCGCGCCGTCTTCGCCGTCGAGGCCTACGAGGAGTTCATCAAGGCGCAGGCCGAGTCCGCGCTGCGCCACGTGGCCACCACCCACCCCTACGACGAGCCCGGCCCGGGCGAGACCTCGCTGCGCGGCGGCACGGATCTCGTCTCCGCCGAGCTGGCGGCCGAGGTCGCGGCCCGGGTGGCACTGGCGGGCCTGGAGATCGTCGAGGTGCGCATCTCCTCACTGGCCTACGCCCCCGAGATCGCCCAGGCGATGCTTCAGCGCCAGCAGGCCGGCGCCGTCATCGCCGCCCGCGAGCAGATCGTCGAGGGCGCCGTGTCCATGGTCGACCAGGCCCTCAAGCGCCTCGAGGCCGACGACATCGTCACCATGGATGACGAACGCCGCGCCCAGATGGTCTCCAACCTCCTGGTGGTGCTCTGCTCCGACCAGCGCACCCAGCCCGTCGTCAACACCGGCTCTCTCTACGCCTGAGCCGTGGCCGGCAGAGAGCGCAAGCAGGTCCTGCTCCGGCTGGATCCCGCCGTCCACGCGGCCATCGCCAAGTGGGCGGCGGACGACCTGCGTTCGGTCAACGCCCAGATCGAGGTCCTGCTGCGCCGCGCGCTCGACGACGCCGGACGCGGCGTCAAGGCCGCCCCCATGCGTGGGCGGGGCCGACCGCGCAAGGACGGCGGGGAGGATGGCGGCAAGATCCGCGCCGCCGAGCCGTCCGACAACCTCGGCCCCGCTGCGAGCAGCGAGTAGACGAGACGGCCACCGCAGCCGGGACTCGACGGTCCGACCCGGTCTGCCCCACAGTCTGGGCGAGCCGGGCCAGTCGTATACGACCGGAACTGCGCACAGCGGACGTGGGATGTCCAAATCTGCGGCAAAGAAGCCCGCGCCCCAAGCGGGCCGCCGACAGAACCGCGGAATCATGCGGTTCTATATCGGCACGCAGAGGCCGAGAACAGCCTTTGTCACCGATTTGGACACGAAGGCGGCCCACAGCGCCTGAGGCGGCGACAAAGACGTCCACCTGCCAGGCTCGAGGCGCCCGGTCCGACGTCCACAGGCGGGGCAGGACAATTCCACCATCGGGCTGACAGGGCCCCACCGCCCAGGGGAGACTACGAGGTGAGCGGTCCCACCGCCGATCCCCGCACCACGGGGCCGCACGCGACACGACCGGCAGGACCGGCGGCGTCCCACCACGGCGCCTCCACTCGGGAGGACACCACCATGACCTTCACCTACACGCTCACCTGCACACTCGACACCACCGCGGCCCTCCCACCCGTGGCCGGCAGCGAGGAGCAGCGCGCCTACTGGGTCACCCCCACCACCTTGGCGTGGCCGCTGTCGTTGCTGCCCAGGGGGATGGACCGCGAGGTCGTCGTCACCGACGCCGGTGACCCCCTCCCGGACTCCGGCCTCGCCCTGCGTCTCATCACGGCGCCCGACGGCGGCGCCGCGGCCATCCACGGCCGGATCCTGGGCGCGGACGGTATGCCCGCCCCGACGGTCACGCCCCTGCGTATCGTCGGGAACCTGCCCGGCGACGTCCTGGCCGCGCACCCCCACCTGGAGGGCTACATCGCCCTGAGCGCGACCGACACCGCCGGCACACCCCTGCTCGACGACGACGCCGTCACCTCCGCCCTGACCGGCCAGGTCGCGATCGCCCAGTACGTCGGGGTCCCGGACCCCTCCGAGACCGCCGACGTCAGCGGCGCCCACCTCGACGCCTTCACCGGGGTGCAGACCGCCATCCTCCTGGATCACCTCTACGCCGAGACCGCCACCCGCGCCGAGCTGGGCGTCACCTTCGCGGACGGCTGCCCCTCCTTCGCCCTGTGGGCACCCACCGCTCAGGCCGTGACCCTCCTGACCTGGGAGACCGGCGACCCGTTGGGCTCGGTGCCCGAGGTTCCCGGCCCGCCGAGACGCACTCCGGCGGTCCGCTCGGGTGACGGCCGCTGGGTCGTCGCCAACCGTCCTGACTCCCCGGCCGCCTCCGCCGCGAGCACCCCCGGCCACGAGGCCGGGACGAGCCGGCCCGGCGCCCCCATCACCGCCGGCTGCCAGTACCTGTGGGAGGTGCGGGTCTACGTGCCCTCCACTCGGCGCGTGGAGACCAACATCGTCACCGACCCCTACTCGACGGCGCTGACGACGGACTCGACCCGCTCGGTCGCCGTCGACCTGGCCGACCCGCATCTGGCCCCCGAGCGGTGGGCCGCCACCCGGGCGCCGGCGGTCCGCAACGACTCGGCCCGCAGCATCTACGAGCTCCACCTGCGGGACTTCTCCGCCGCCGACGAGACCGTCCCGCCCGAGCTGCGCGGCACCTACCGGGCCTTCACAGTGGCCGACTCCGCGGGCGTGCGCCACCTGGCCGAGCTGGCCCGGGCCGGTATGAACACGATCCACCTGCTGCCCACCTTCGACATCGCCACCATCCCCGAGCACCGCGGCTCACAGCGCTCCCCGAACATCCCCGACGGCGCTCACCCGGCCTCGACCGACCAGCAGGCGGCCATCGCGGAGGTGGCCGACGACGACGCCTACAACTGGGGCTACGACCCGCTCCACTGGGGCGCACCGGAGGGCTCCTACGCGACCGAGGACCACCAGGACGGCGGGGCGCGCGTCGTCGAGTTCCGCGAGATGGTGGGGGCCCTGCACGGCCTGGGCCTCCAGGTGGTCCTCGACCAGGTCTACAACCACACGGCGGCCTGCGGGCAGGACCCGCGCAGCGTCCTGGATCGGGTGGTGCCGGGCTACTACCACCGGCTCGACGCCGTCGGGCGGGTGACGAGCTCGACCTGCTGCGCCAACACGGCCACGGAGAACGCCCTGTGCGCGCGCCTCATGGTCGACTCGGTGGTGCGCTGGGCGCGCTGGTACCGGGTCGACGGCTTCCGCTTCGACCTCATGGGCCACCACCCACGCGCCGTCATGGAGCGTGTGCGGGCGGCCCTGGACGAGCTGACGCTGGAGGCAGACGGCGTCGACGGCCGCTCCATCTACCTGTACGGGGAGGGCTGGAACTTCGGGGAGGTCGCGGGCAATGCCCTGTTCGTGCAGGCCACCCAGGGTCAGCTCGACGGCACCGGGATCGGCGCCTTCAACGACCGCCTGCGCGACGCGGTCCACGGCGGGGGCGCCTTCGACTCCGACCACCGCGTCTTCCAGGGCTTCGGCACCGGTCTGCTCACTCAGCCCAGCGGCCTGGACCACCGCAGCTGGAACGAGCAGTCGGCGGACCTGGCGCACCGCACGGACCTGGTGCGCTTAGGGCTGGCAGGCAATCTCAAGGACTACGTCATGACGATCTCGGACGGGTCGGTGCGCCGCGGGATCGACCTCATCCACAACGGGGCGCCGGCGGCCTTCGCCTCCCACCCCCAGGAGAACGTCAACTACGTCGACGCCCACGACAACGAGACGCTCTACGACCTGCTGGCCTACAAGCTGCCTCAGGGCATGCCGGTGGCCGAGCGGGTGCGGATGAACACGGTGTGCCTGGCCACGGTGGCGCTGGCGCAGTCGCCGGCCTTCTGGAGCGCGGGCACTGAGCTGCTGCGCAGCAAGTCCCTGGACCGGGACTCCTACAACTCCGGGGACTGGTTCAATGCCATCGACTTCACGGGCCAGTCCAATGGTTTCGGGCGGGGCCTGCCGCCGGCCAGCCGCAATGAGGGCTCCTGGGGCATCCAGGGGCCGCTGCTGCAGGACGACTGGCTGCGGCCCTCGCCCGAGGAGATTGCGGCGGCCCGTTCCCAGGCCCTGGACCTGCTGCGGCTTCGCGCCTCGACGCCACTGTTCAGCCTGGGGTCCGCCCGCCTCATCCAGGACAAGCTGAGCTTCCCGGGGGCGGGCTTCGGGGCGCCGGCGGGGGTGATCGTCATGCTCATCGACGACACCCGGGGTGGGAGCGACGTGGACCCCGAGCTCGACGCCGTTCTGGCTGTCTTCAACGCCTCGGGGCAGACGCTCACTCAGCCGCTGCCCGAGCTGGCGGGCCGGAACTTCCGCCTCTCCCCCATCCAGGCCGAGGGGGCCGATGAGGTGGTGCGCCGCACCGGCTTCGACCGCGCCAGCGGAACGATCTCGGTTCCCGCGCGCACCGTGGCCGTCCTGGTGCAGCGGCAAGCGGCCTGAGTGCTCGCCTTCAGGCCCGGCCCAGGACGTCGTCGAGGTCGACGACGCCGCCGCGCAGGGCCAGCAGCACGAGCTGGACCCGGTCGCGGCAGCCGGTCTTGGACAGCAGGTGGCTCACATGGGTCTTGACCGTGGGCATGGACAGCCACTCCCGGTCGCAGATCTCCTGATTGGTGAGCCCCAGGGCGATGAGTGTCAGGATCTCGCGCTCGCGCTGGGTGAGGGCTGCGACCTGCTGGGAGGCCTCGGCGGTCCGAACCGCCTCGACCGAGTCCTCGGAGGCGTGGCGCCCAGCACCGCCCCCGGGAAGAACGCCGCTGACCTGGCCGGTGCGCACGGCGGTGAGCAGCCGGCGAGTGGGCCCCGGGGAGATGACGGAGTCGCCGTCGTGAACGGTGCGGATCGCGGCGATGAGGTCCTGGGGCGGGGTGTTCTTGAGCAGGAAGCCGGCTGCACCGGCCTCGATGGCACCCATGACGTAGCCGTCGGTGTCGAAGGTGGTCAGGATGACGACCCGTCCGGTGGTGCCGCGGGCCATGAGCTTTCGAGTCGCGGCGAGTCCGTCCAGCCCGGGCATCTGGACATCGAGGAGGAGCACGTCGACGGGGTCGGCGGCGTTGCGCCTGAGGGCGTCGTTGCCGTCGACGGCGCGCCAGACGACCTCCATATCCGGCTGCGCCCCCAGCAGCATGGCCAGCCCCATGGTGAACAGCGGCTCGTCATCGGCCAGACCCAGGCGGATCACAGGCACCTCCCCTTCTTGACGGCAACTCACCGGAAGTATCCGCCCTCCAGGGTCGGCTTGTGCGGTTTTGTACTGACGAAGTGCCGACGACACCCTGCGAGGTTCGCCATACGAGCGGAATCGGCTCTCACTGTGGAACACAGGGGAGCTCTGTCGTCACCCTCCATCCACCCTCAGCCGTGGGACCTGCGGTGAAGGTGCCTCCGAGCTGGGCGACCCGGTCGCGCATGCCGATGAGACCGAAGCCGCAGTGCCTCGTGCCCTCGGAGACGCTCACCGCAAGGCAAGGCATCGCGACCGACTCGTACGGCGCCTCCGCCGGCATGGCGTCCATCTGCTCCCCGGTGTTCTGGCGATACAAACGGTCATCAGTCCTCGGCGCAGGGTCCGCATCTCCTACCAGCGACTTCGGGACCTGGGCGTTCTCGACGACGAGGATGACGAGCCCCGCCCCGGTGCGCAGCGAGACTCTCGTGACCGCACCGGGAGCGTGGCGCAGCACGTTGGTCAGCGACTCCTGGACCACCCGGTGAAGGACCTGCGCTACCGCCGAGGGGATCCGGCCAGTCGGGTCGGCCTCCAGGATGACGGGCAGTCCCGCCCGCTGCGCCTGACGCACGGGTTCGCGCAGAAGCTCCACGTGCTGGCCCGACGTCGCCTCTCCGGTTCCGGTGCCATCCTCGGCTCCGGCCTCAACAGTGCCGGATGCCCCGCCGCCGGTACCACCGGTGAGACGGCCGGCAGCCCCGGAACCGCCCACACCGGCGGCACCGGTATCAGAGCCCCTACCAGCAGCGGAACCGGGAGCCGCGGCCGCATCAACATCGGCGGCATCGGCATCGGAACGCAGCATGTCGACCAGGGCATGCACCTCATCGACGGAGCGGCGGGAGGTCTCTCCGATGACAGCCAGGGCCTCGTCGGCAGCTGCCGGATCGGTGGCCAAGATGGCGCGGGCACCCTCGGCCTGCATGGCGATGACGGTGAGACTGTGGCCGAGCAGGTCATGGACGTCGCGGGCGATGCGCTGCTGGGTCTCAATGACCGCGAGGCGCCGCTCGGCGGCCTGCTGAGCCTCGAGCACCGAGGCCCGCTCGAGGGCCCGGTTGTAACGGTCGCGGCTGCGGCGCCGCGCAGCGCCGACGAAGGCCGTCACCATCGTCACCAGCCAGATATTGACGACGACGACCATCCGCGCCTCACCCGCGTGGATGTAGCCACCGATGAGGTGGTACACGCGAGTTGTCGCCAGGCCCACGCCCACGAGCTCGAGGACGAGCGCCACCCATCGCCATGGCGCCTCCAGGCGGGACTGCGTCGTCTCCACCGCGATCAAGCCGGTCACGACGAAGAAGACGGAGAACTCCGTGAACAGCACCAGGTGCGCGCTCAGGCAGATGCCGGCCACCAGGACGAAGAGCAGCGGGGAGTGGCGCCGGACGACCAGAGCCAGGGCGCAAGCCCCCACCAGCAGGGAGTGGAACACCGGCCCCGCCCCCTCGATGAGCCATGGAGCCGAGTCGGGCCGGCCGATGCACAACAGGAAGAAGAAGGCCAGCGCGATGATGACGTCGGACGCCGTCGTCCACGGGGCCGAGCGCAGGTCGCGCCAGGCGGCCGAGATCGGACCCGCCGGGGGCACACGCCCGGCCGACGTCGGCGCTGGAGCCGCCGAGTCCGCCCGCGCCGCCTCGCGACCCAGCCGTTTTCTCATGCCTGAACCGTACCGTCGCGATCGCGAGCCCCAGAGGGCGCCGCCGGGATTTCATACCCGGGTATGAGCCTCGCCATGTCACCGGTTCCAGAAGCAGACCACGGGCTGATGATCACCCGACCCGGTACGAGCAGCCTTGTTCCCATGACGACTTCGCATCGCATCCCACCAGCGCCTTCAGCGCCGCCTCAGCCAGCCCGGACCACCCCTCCGGTTCCCCTCCCGCAGGCCGGCGGACCGGGCCCCGGAGCGGCGGCCTCCGACGCCGTCATCCTCACCCACGACCTCACCAAGACCTTCGACAAGCGCACTGTCGTTGAGGGACTCAACCTCGTGGTGCCGCGCGGGAGCGTCTACGGCTTCCTGGGCCCCAACGGCTCGGGCAAGTCGACCACGATGAAGATGCTGCTGGGACTCCTGGCGCCCACGCGCGGGCGGATCAGCGTGCTCGGGCGGCCCTTCAGTCCGACCACGCGCGCCGAGATCATGTCGCGCACCGGCTCCATGATCGAGAACCCACCCGGCTACGGCCATCTCACGGGCGCGGAGAACATGCGGATCGCGGCGAAGATGCAGGGACTGAGCGACCAGCAGGTCAGCCGCGCCCTGGCGCTCGTACGTCTGACCGAGCACAAGGACCGCCTGGTGCGCACCTACTCACTGGGCATGAAGCAGCGTCTCGGCATCGCGCTGGCGCTGGCCCGCCAGCCCGAGCTGCTCATCCTCGATGAGCCCACCAACGGCCTGGACCCGGCCGGCATCGAGGAGGTACGCCGGCTGCTGGTCGAGCTCTCCAACGAGGGCGTCACCGTCATGGTCTCCAGCCACCTGCTCGACGAGATCGACCGCATGGCATCCACGCTCGGCATCCTGTCGGCCGGCCGCCTCGTCTTCCAGGGCACGCGCGCCGAGCTCATGGAGCGCTCGGTGCCGGACGTGCTCGTCGTCACCCCGACGCCGCAGGCCGTCCTGAACCCTCAGGTCCTGGCCGGGCTGGTGCCGACGCAAGCACTCGCGGCGTTGACGGCGGCCGGTGCCCCCGACGCGTCCGCCTCACCCAACCCGACCGCCGTTCCCGTCACCGGTTCTGCCACAGGCCCGACGCTGACGCCACAGGGCGTGCGCATCCCGGGGATGTCGAAGGAGACGGTCGCCGAGCTCATCAACCGGCTGGTGAGCGCCGGCGTCGAACTGCACGAGGTGCGGCGCGAGGCCCAGAGCCTCGAGGACGTCTTCATGGACCTCACCGGTCGCGGAGGTGTGCTGTGACGACCAGCGCCGCACTCTCGTCAGCACCCGCCGTCGTTGCTCCGACGTCGTCTCACCACTCTCCGGGCTCCCAAAGCTCATCCGGACCTGGCTTCTTGACGGCCGTGGGTGTCGAGATCCTCAAGATGCGTCGGCTGCGCGCCCCTGCGATCACGATGCTGATCGTCAGCGCATCGGTGGCTTTGTGCAGCATGAACCTGTTCGGCACGTCATTCACGGAGCTCTCCCATGAGCCGCATGCGATGCCGTGGGCAAGGCTGCTACTGACAACAGGCTTCTTCAACGCGATGGTCGGACCGATCCTCGTCTCAGTGCTCGCCAGTCGGCAGACGGATATCGAGCACACCGGCTCCGGCTGGAACCTGGCCGCCGCCTCCGGCCTGACACCGGGGACCCTGTGCCGGGCCAAGCTCGCGGCGCTGTCACTCCTCATCGTCCCAGCCGTGACGGTTCAGAGTCTGGGCATCATCATGCTCGCCCGTTTCAGAGGACTGTCGGTGGCGCTCGATGTCGGCCCCTGGGTCACGTACACGGCCCTCCTCATCTGCGTGGACCTGGCCATGTGCACCTACTTCCTGTGGCTCGCAGCCGTGGTGGAGAACCAGATGATCGTCATGAGCACCGGGCTACTCAGCGGCTTCATCGGAATCTTCACCCTGCTCGTACCGCCTGAGATAGTCCAATGGACCCCCTGGGGGTACTACGCCCTCATCACTCCCGCCGCCATGAGCGCCACCGCGCACTCTCAGTCGGACGTCACCTACATTGACGTCCCGGCGGGGTGGATCGCCGGATTCTTCATCCTGACGGCCCTCATATTCACCGTTGTCACCCACCGGCTCAACAGGATCGAGAGGTAGCCCCCGTGAGCACTCCTGCACGTACCCCCGCCACGGCCCGCAGCGTGGGCAGCGGTGGCTTCCCGTCCCTGCTGGCCTCCGAGATCATCAAGCTCAAGCGCTCCTCGGTGTGGGTGGTGGCCGTCCTGCTGCCGCTGCTCGCAGTTATCACCGGCACCTTCAACTTCTACCGAAATCAGGCGGTCTTCTCCGCGGAATGGGGAGTTCTGACGTCCCAGATATCCTTGTTCTACTCGATGTTCTTCTGCTCGCTGGGTGTGGCCCTGCTGGCCTCCGCCGCCTGGCGGATGGAGCACCGGGGCACGAGCTGGAACGCCATGCGGACCTCCCCGCACTCCCCGGTATCCGTCATCCTCGCCAAGACCCTGGTCATTCTGCTTCCGGTGCTGACCATGCAGGTGGCGTTCATCGTGCTGGCCTGGATCTCAGGAGCATTCGTGATGGGTCTCGGTCTTGCAATGCCCGGCACCATCGTCGCCTCAAATCTTCTGGCAGTGGTCAGCATCATCCCGCTCATCGCCCTGCAGTCACTGCTGAGCATGCTCATGCGGTCCTTCGCCGCGCCGGTGGCACTGGGATTCGTCGGCTGCATCATCGGATTCGGCCTGGGAGCGGCACAGAGCCCTCTGGCCTACACCACTCCCCAAGGGCTTGTCAGCATGACGCTGTCTCTGGGATCAACAGCCATGACAGCCGGGGAACTGGACGCGACGAGCACGCTTCCTCTCCTGCTCTCCACCGTCGGCGTAGGCGCTGTCATGTGGGGTCTGCTGGTCCTCGTCGCCCGCCGAACCGGCGGCGTGCGCTAGCCAGATCGGCCAGGGCAGCCGCCCGGCTCTCACCCGGCCTTGGCGAAGTGGTTGAGCAGGGAGTCGATGTCCTGCTGCATGCGGCCCCAGCGCACGATGTGGGCACCGGTGTCCTCGTAGTGCTCGTAGCCGATCCCGGCGCCGGCGAGCGCCTTCCCGAAGCTCTGCTGGCTGGGCAGGACGACACTCTCGTACCGATCGCTCTCGGTGCCGGAGACCAGGAAGACGCGCTTGCCGCGGTAGCTCTCCACGTGCTCGACCGGGTTGTCGGCGCTCACCCGCGCCTGGTCCCACGGAATCCCGTAGATGGTGCCGCCCTTGAGGTCGGTGGCACCGGCGGTGAAGTTCGCCCAGTGGACCACGGCGCCGTCCTGGATGCGCAGGTCGGCCGGCCCCGAGTGGCTGGAGACCGACCCGAAGAGCTCGGGGTACTTCGCGGCGTACTTCAAGGCCCCGAAGCCGCCCATCGAGAAGCCGGAGACCGCGCGGCCGGAGGCCTGCGCAGTGGTGGCGAAGGTGGCATCGACCCAGGGGATGAGCTCCTTGATGTGGAAGGTCTCCCAGTTGCGCGGCCCCACGTTGGAGGACTCGGGGTCGGAGTACCAGCCGGCCGCCCCGCCGTCGGGCATGACGACGATGAGGTCGCGTCCCGCGGTGTGGTTGCGGATGTCGTACTTCGTGTCGAAGGTCGAGTAGTTCTCGCCGCCGCCGTGCAGCAGCAAGAGCACCGGGTACCGGCGCGAGGTGTCGTAGCCGTCGGGCAGCAGCACATTGACGCGCGGCAGCAAGCCGACCGACGACGTGGCCAGCTTGTAGTACTGCATGCGGCCGTGGTCCTCGTGCTCGGCCACGGTGAGGGCGGCCTGCGCCGGGGCCGATCCGGCGACGACGGCGCCGCCCCCGATGAAGGAGGCGGCGGCGAGCCCGCCCACCCCCTTGAGCAGGGTCCGTCGGCTGAGCCGATGGGCGCAAACGCGGCTGGGCTGGAGACGGGATGGCGAGTCGGTGGGCGTGGTCTGTGCACTGAGAGGCATGGTGTGTCCTTGGGTGGTCGACGGTGACGGGAATGGCGGGGCGGGCTGCCCGCCCCGGAGTCCGGTCGGCCGACGGACACCGGCCGACCTTTGCGACAGGGCCTCACGGCAGCACCCCCATCGGCACCCACCTATGAGACTTGATTCACACCATACGCTAACCGAACGGTTAATAAAACCCCTTTGTCGAGACCTACCCCCCGAGGACCTCAGGCGTCGAGCAGGGCACGCAGATTGCGCACGTACCGCTCGAAGGCCACCCGCCCCTCAGGAGTCAGCGCCAGGTACGTGGCGGGACTGCGCCCGGAGTAGGTCTTGTTCTGCTGAACGTAGCCCGCCCCCTCCAGCTTGGACAGGTGAGTGGACAGGTTGCCGGCCGTCATGTCCAGCAGCTCGCGCAGCCGGGGGAAGTGCAGCTCGTCGCCGACGGGCACGGCGGCCAGGGTCGCCATGATCCGCAGGCGGGCCTGGGCGTGAATGACAGGGTCGATATCGACGGCGGAGACCGTGGAGGCAGCGGAGGCGCCAGCACCGGCCGGCCCTGCCGACTCCGCTGCCCCGCCGGAGTCCTCCACCCCTCCGGACCGTTGCGCCCGCACCACTCCGGTCATGTCACACACCTCACTTCGATCCTGTGGCGGCACCGACGACGGCGGCCACCAGCATGCCGCCCCCACCGGCCACGGACATGATCCACCAGGCCCAGGGCATCCCGACAATCGTGACCACCAGGGTGACCAGGAGGATCCAGCCGCCCAGGACCCCCATGACCGTCTCGTTCCACAGTGCGGCACTCATAAGGAAGATGACGCCGACGACGAGGCAGGGCACGGCGTTGGACACGACGCTGGAGACCTCATTGGCCTGACTCGTGTTGAGGGTGGCCAGGAAGGCATTCACTCGGCTCAGGATGATGGCGCCCAGCGGCATCCCGAGAGCCCAGGCGAGACCGTAGTAGGTGCCTTCGCGACTGCTCCGACCGCGGATACCGCGCGTCTTGGGGACGACGTAGGCGAAGGTGAACAGCAGGGCCGCCGCGAGGCAGCCGCAGAAGAACAGGTACGGCGCCAACGGCAGACCGTAGTCCGGCCTGCGGTAGAGGGCCAGGGCGGCGTAGCCGACCAGCCAGGCCAGCCCCCAGGCGGTCAGGAGCGGGGTCGCCTTGATCCCGTGCCGCTTGAGAAAGGCGCTCCGCTGGGCGTCGATGACAGCGAGGGCCTCGTCGGGCCCCGCCGGAACCTTCTGGTGCTCAGTGGCAGCACTCATGGTGGACCTCCTCGTGAACAGTGGTTTGCGTTTCAAACCAGTTCCAGGATAGCGGCTTCTAGTTTGCGTTGCAAACTACTTTGAATGAGTCAGCCGTTGCCGAGCGGTTCCTTCCGACGTAGGAGGGTGTGCACAGGCTCGCCCCCTAGAATCGCCGCCATGACAGATGCCGCACCAGGCTCGCCCCCGCCGGCCGGCGACCTCGACCACGCCTCGACGCTCACCGAGCCGCCCAGCGCCGTCGCCCAGCAGGCATCTGCGGCATCCAACCCGTCGGCCACCTCGGCAACCTCGGCACCATCAGCCGAGTCGGCCTCCACCTCCCCCGTCGGCATCCCCGTCATCGGGGTCGCCCCGATGGCCGAGCCCGCCGCGGTCTCCAGCCCCGCCACCCCCCGCTCGACGACGCTGCTGGTGGACACCACCGCGCACCGCCTGCGCCGCACCGAGGACCTGCTCGACCTGACCCTGACGCTCCTGGGCATCTTCGCCGTCCTCGTTCTGGCGATCTACGCCCGAGAGACCACCACCGGCGTCACCCAGGACGTCCAGAACGCCCTGGCGGTGGTGCTGCGCCGCATCCTCGTCTTCCCCCTGCAGACCATTGAGGGCCTGGCCACCTTCATCGTGCCGCTGGCCGTCCTGCTGGACCGGGTCCTGCGCCGCTCCTGGCGCTCCTGCGGCCAGGCCGTCCTGTCGGGGATCGCCGGCTACTCGGTCGCCATCGCCGCGATGACCGGCCTCGTGGCCTGGGGCCCCACCGCCCTGGTCATGGGGCTGACGGTCACCGCCTCGGGCACCGCCCAGCTGGGCGTCTCCACGGTCTTCGCCTCCATGGCGGGCCTGCTCACGGGTGCCGGTGATCGCAACAGCTCCACCGTGATGCGCTCGGGCTGGGCGGCCCTGTGGGTGGTCCTCGGCATGGCCGTCCTGCGCGGCGCCCTGACCCTGCCGGGGGCGGTGCTGTCCCTGCTGCTGGGCCGCACCGTCGGCCTGCTGGTCCGTTACGTCTTCGGAGTGGAGGACCGCCGCGCCCACGGGGTCACGCTCGTGCGCGCCCTGCGTCGGGCCGGGATCGACGCCGTGCGCGTGGTCCGCATGGACCGCGCCCCCGAGGCGCGCGCCTGGGTCGTCACCACCGACGCCCCCCTGGGCTACACCGAGCAGGTCCGTGAGCAGGTGCGCGAGAACCCGCTGAACCCGGCCCCGCAGGAGCCGGCGAGCCTCGAGCGCCCCGCCGGGGACGTCTCCACCCCAGCCGACGAGCAGGTCACCGACGCGACCGCCGGATCGTCGAGCGGGGCGTCCGCCTCCACCCTCGACCCCACGCCGTCGGACACGGCGGGGGCCGGGAGCACGGAGACGTCGGCGGACGCGAACACGATCAGGCCGGCCTCCGACGTCGACCTGGCCGCGGTTCTGGCCGAGGCCTCCAGCGACGCCCTGTCTCAGGAGCGGGCCTCGGTCCACCGGATGTACGCCGTGTGGGACTCGGCCGGCGAGCGCCGCAACGTCACCCTCCTCGACGCCGATCGGCAGGTGGCCGGGTTCCTCTCCAACATCTGGGACCAGATCCGCGTCAGGGGCCTGTCCCCCACCCGTGACCTGTCCCTGCGCCCGGCCGCCGAGCACGCCGCCCTCATGACGATGGAGGCTCGCCGCGCCCAGGTGCGCACCCCCGGCCTACTGGGCATGGCCGAGGCCGCCGAGTCCGTGCTGCTCGTGACCGACCACGTCGTCGGCGCCCGGTCCATCAGCGACCTGGGGGCCGAGGTCGACGACGACGTCCTGGACCAGCTGTGGAGCCAGCTCCAGCGCGCTCACGCCGCGGGGCTGGCGCACGGGAGCATCGACGCATCGAGCGTCGTCGTCGATGCGACCGGGAGGCTGTGGCTCCTGGACTGGGCCTCGGGCGAGACGATCTCCTCCGAGCTCTCCCGCCGCGTGGACCTGGCTCAGGCGCTGGCGCTGACGGCGCTGGCGGTCGGTGCCGAGCGGGCCATCGACGCCGCCTCCCGCTCACTGACCATCGCGCAGCTGGCCTCGATCGCCCCCATGCTCCAGCGGGTGGTGCTGCCGCGCCAGACCCGCGAGGTCATGGGACGGCGCGGTGCCAGCCGGCAGGTGCTCCAGGATCTACGTGACGCCCTCGTGGCGCTCACCCCCACGGCCGACGCCGAGCCGGCCCGCCTCAACCGCTTCTCCACGCGTGTTGTTCTCATGGTGGTGGTTGGGCTGGTCGCGGTGTGGACATTGATGGCCGGGATGGACTTCCAGCAGGTCTCCGCCGCCGTCTCGCAGGCCAATATCTGGTGGATGCTGGCGGCCCTGGTCTTCTCCGTGGCGACCTACGTGGGCGCCGGGCTGACGCTGGTGGCCTTCAGCCCCGAGCGGCTCTCCCTGTGGCGCTCCACCGAGGTGCACCTGGCCAGCGCCGTCGTCTCGCTCGTGGCCCCGGCCGGTGTGGGCGGGGCGGCCATCAATCTGCGCTTCCTCAACCGCAAGGGGGTGCCCACTGCGGTCGGCGTGGCCACAGTGGCCCTGGTCCAGGTGGTCCAGTTCGTCGTCACCGTGGTGCTGCTCGTGGTGCTGGCGGCCATGACCGGCCAGTCCACGGGACTGACTCTGCCCTCGGGCTGGGTCCTGGTCGCCGCGGGCGCCATCGTCGTGGTGGCGGCGGTTGTTCTGACCATTCCCAAGGCGCGCACCTGGGCGTGGGCCAAGATCGAACCCACCTACCGCCAGGTGTGGCCGCGGCTCGTGTGGGTCATGTCCAACCCGGTGCGCCTGGTGCTGGGCGTGGGCGGTGCGCTCATGCTGACCCTGTCCTACATCCTGTCCTTCAGCGCGAGCCTGTGGGCCTTCGGCTACACGGTGCCCTTCGCGGTCCTGGCCATCACCTACCTGGCCTCCAACACGGTGGGCTCGATCGTGCCCTCCCCAGGTGGTATCGGGCCGGTCGAGCTCGCCCTGACCGCGGGGCTCGTCGCCGCCGGCGTCCCCTACGGGGTGGCGCTGTCCACGGCGATCGTCTACCGACTGGTGACCTTCTGGATCCCGATCCCAGTGGGCTGGCTCAGCCTCCAGCGCCTCCAGAAGGTCGGGGACCTCTAGGGCCGGCGGCTAAAGGCGCCCGGAACCGGGCTTCCCACCCGTGCTGCACGAGGACCTCAGCCTCGTGCAGCACAGACGACCTCCCGTGCCGTACCCGCTCCCCCACCGCGCCTCACCAACAAACGTCTTAGGCAGGCGAAGCACCCACATATTATTTGTGTCGATAGAATTCTTGAGTGCGCTAGCCGAAACCTAAGGATGTTGCATGCTCAACCACACTCATTCCTCCTCCACTTCCTTAACGAGGCTGCGGGCGGCAACACAGTCGACTCGAAGGCGTCGTCGTCCCCTCTTCCGTCTGGGCATGCTGGCCTCTGTCGCAGTTCTGGCCTGGACCATCGGCGGCGGTGCACCGGCCCACTCCACCCCTCAGGGGAGCGGCTACGTGGCCCTGGGCGACTCCTACGCCTCCGGCGTCGGGGCACCGCCCTACGCCAGTGGCACTGATGTCAAGGACGGCAACGGGTGCAAACGAGCCGCGGGCGCCTACGCCCACCAGGTGGCCGGCCAGACCGGCAAGGCACTCGACTTCGGCGCCTGCGCAGGAGCCCGCACCTCCGACTTCTACCAGCCCAGGACCTCCTGGAACGAGCCCGCCCAGCTCGACCGTCTGAACGCCTCCACGAGTCTGGTCACCTTCTCCATCGGCGGTAACGACGCCGGCTTCTCCACCATCTTCTCCAAGTGCGTCACCGCCGCCCCCTTCTCCACCTGTTCCGGCAACAAAGAGGTCTCCGAGCAGGTCGACGGCGCCATCGACGCCCTGACAGGCAAGACCACGCGCGCGGGCATCACCAGCTATGACATGCTCATGGCGGACATCGCCTCTCGCGCACCGGGCGCGACCGTCGTCGCCGTCGGATACCCGCACATGTTCACCTCGCAGGGAGCCGGACAGATCCTCCCGGTTCCGGGGCGCTGCGAGGGTGTCACCAAGGTGGATCAGCGCTGGATCAACGCCAAGACCAACGAGCTCAACACCGCTCTCAGGGCCGCCGCCCAGCGCCACGGCCAGCGGTTCGTCGACCCGTCCGGCTCCTTCGCCGGACACGAGCTGTGCGGCCAGCAGTCCTCCTGGTTCGACGGCCTGATCGAGGACGGACGGTTCCACCCCAACGCCGACGGCCACAAGGCCATGGCCTCCTCGATCATGGGCGCCTTGAACACCCAGGAGCAGGAGGCAGCGCAGGAGCAGCCCGCCGCAACACAGGCACAGGTGAACAACACGCGCCCCACCGGTTCCTTCACCCTCACCCGCGACGGTGACCAGCTGGCCCTGGACGCCTCAGCCTCCACCGACACCGACGGCGCGATCGCCGGCATCGACTGGTACGTCCAGCACGCCAACGGCACCGAGGAGAACCTCACCGGCACCCGGGCAACCACCACCGTCCCCACCGACAAGCAGGCCGTCGTCACCGCCGTCATCACCGACAACCAGGGCAAGGAGACCTTCACCACCCAGACCTCCCCCGCCGCCGGCTGACTGTCCGCATGTTCGTAGGGGATGTACGCCCTCAACTACGACCGCGGGCGGGCCGAGCGAACCCGGCCCCGCCCGCTCATGCGACGGTTACTCGCTGCCGCGGCAGGTCAGGCCCTCCTTGGGCATGGTGCCGGAGATCAGGTAGGTGTCGACGGCGTCGTTGACGCAGGAGGCGTCGCCGCCGTAGGCGGTGTGCCCGTTGCCCTCCCAGGTCAGCAACTGGCCGGAGTCGAGCTGCTCGGCGAGGGACTTCGACCAGGCGTACGGGGTGGCCGGGTCCCCGGTGGTTCCCACCACGAGGATCGGCGCGGCGCCGTGGGCGTGGATCTGCGTGGGCTTCCGGGTCCCGTTGTGTCCCCAGACGCTGCACACCAGGTCCATGCCGACCGAGGTGTTCCCGAAGATCGGGGCCACACGCTTGGCCTCCTCGTACTGCGCGGCCCAGGTCGTCTTGTCGCCCTCCACCGGGTAGTCCAGGCAGGTGACGGCCTGGAAGGCGCCACCGCTGTCGTCCTTCGAGGCGGCGTCCTGCTCCTCGGTGGCCGCGAAGGCTGAGCCGTCGCGGTGGTTGATGGCCTGGTCGAGGGCCTTGTTCAGGGGCTCCCAGTTCTGCTCGGTGGTGTAGAGGTACTCGCTCAGGGCAGTGACGATGTCCGAGCCGGTCACGGTGCGGTTCGGGTCACTGGTCGACAGGGGCGTGCTGTTGGCGGAGGTGATGAGGTCACGGACCTGCTGGACTCCGGCGTCGGTGCCGCCGTTCAGCGGGCAGCCGGCGGAGGCCTGGCAGTAGTCGACGTAGGTGCGCAGCGCCTGCTCGAAGCCCTTGGCCTGCCCCAGCCCCTGCTCGGCGAGGGACAGGGAGGGGTCGATGGCGCCGTCGAGCACCATGCGCCCGGTGTTGGCGGGGAAGTTATCGGCGTAGACGGAGGCGAGGTAGGTGCCGTAGGAGAAGCCCAGGTAGTTCAGCTTCTCCTGACCGGCCAGCGCCCGCAGGATGTCGAGGTCCCGGGCCGCGGAGACGGTGTCGACGTGGTCGAGCAGGGCGGCGGGCTCGGTATTGGAGGCGCACTGCTCGGTCAGCTCCTGGAAGGACTGCCGGGTCGACTCCGCCCACTCCTCGTAGGAGTCGCCGCTCGATGCGGTCCCGGCGGAGGCCGTTGCGGAAGCCGTGCTGCCTGCGGAGGGTGCACTCGAGGCCAACGGCGACGCCGAGGTGTCCCCGGAGGCGGAGGGCTCGGCGGTGCTACCGGATGAGTCGTCGTCGCTGGAGCAGGTGATGGCCGTGGAGGAGCCGACCCCGCGCGGGTCGAAGCCGATGATGTCGTAGGCGCTGAGCAGATCGGGGCTGAAGGCGTTGCCCGCCCGCTCGGCGAAGGAGACCCCGGAGTCGCCGGGGCCACCGGGGTTGATGAACAGGGCGCCCTGCGAGTGGCCGCCGGTGGCGGCGCGCTTCTTCATGGCGATTGAGATGGTCTCGCCTTTGGGATTGGCGTAGTCGAGGGGGACAGTGATGACGGCACAGCTGAAGCTGGCGTTATCGGTCTCCTCCTCGGAGGAGTCGGACGTCTCGGTCGCGCCGTCGGAGCTCGGGGCGGCCGTTGTCTGCGCCGACGTCGTGGCTGCGGTCGTCGTGGAGGCACTCGCCTGGGCGGTCTTCTCGGAGGTCTTCTCCATGCCGTCGGTGGCGCCGCAGGAGTACCAGTTGACGGCCTGGCGGTAGAAGGACTCCAGGCCGGAGGGAATCGGGCCCGGGACGGTGGCCGAGCCGCCCGCTGCGGGGGCGACTCCTGTCCCGCAGGCGCTCAGGCACCCGCCGACGAGGACCGCCAAGGCGCTGATCCCCGCACGTCGACGGCGCGGCGAGCCGCCTGTCATCAAGGACTCCGCAGCCGTCTGCGCCGGGTTGGCGCGCCCTGAGTCGACCGGGCGCTGCCTCGCTGTTCTTCTCATGTCCGGCATCCTACAAACGCGACCTGTGCCTGCCGCACAGCGTTCCTTCACCTGCCACGAGTGCCCAGCGGCACCGACCAAAGAATGAGGGTCGGCCCCACCAAGGAACGATCGCTCATCCATTCGGATGAGACAGCAGGAAGATGATGTGAAGTCGGGATCGGGTAGCGACGCACACCGCTGATGTCAGAGGGGGACACTCCATACTCGAAATTTGTCTGACCTTCCGCCCCTGTCGTACGCTATACCAGCAAGATCCGATCGTGTGGTTGTTTTTGACATGAGTCAGGAGGGACGGACATCGTGACAGCAGCGTTCCGTTCTACCCAGCCCGCTCTTTTGAGGCTTTTAAAGCATGTCAGAAAGAACTCTCAAACCGTACCGACGCCCTACATTATCATCAGCATAGTTTTTGCTCTCATCAACGTCTCCCTACCAATAGCGCGCGACGTTATGCTCCCCTCAGACATTCCGTTCGTCACGCTGGCACCCCTTTTATGTTCGCTCATCCCCTTCTTCCCCCATCCGGCGAGCATTGCATACTCTGCATGCTGGCTCGTTTTGCTCATCGCACCGCATGCGTCCGTCAGCGACATGATAATAACCAATTTACTATTTCACTTTTTTCTCGGTCGCTTTCTATCCATAAATAAACTAGCCATAGTTTTTCTATTCAATGAGTCGGCATACGCACTCGCTCTCGCCCCCACCAAGCCTCCGACTCAAGAGATAAGGACTTTTCTTTTTAACGCCATCTCAGGTCTAATATTAATCACGATCGGCGTCACGGTTTATCAGGCTGAAAAATATTGGAGAAACAAATTTCGCGCTACTGAGCAACGCCTAAATGAAGTTCGCGATGAGATCGCTAAAGAGATGCACGATCTCGTTGCCTACTCCATGTCGCAAACCGTACTTCGTGCCCGGCTCGCAGCCGAGAATCCATCTTACCCTCAAGAAGCTCGTAATGACTTCTCTGCACTTGCCGGAACCGGAGCCGACGCCCTCCATGAACTGCGAATACTTCTTTACGCCCTACGAAAAAGTTCCAACTACTCTTCACTTCCTACGCTTGAGGTGTCCATGCAGCCACGTCAGAGCATCGAGGCATCCATGCGCCTCGTGGCGCAAGATCTTCGCAACGCAGGGTTTCAGATAGAGTGTCATATAGCGGACAACGTGAATCTCAACCGAGGTCAAATATCGATTTTGTCTCGCGTTCTCAGGGAGATGGCCGCAAACATCATCCGACATGGCGATCCCAATAAACCTGCAAGTCTCTTTATCTCTCAGAACCAGCAGCATGTCCGGCTGCTTTCCACCAACTCTGTGCGCGAGAGTCGAACCTCACCTCTACCTTCTTCTGGTATGGGCGTATTGGGTATGCAAGAACGACTGGCAGCGCTCGATGGCACACTCACGACCTCAAATGAGGACGGAACATGGCTCGTCAGCGCAATCATTCCTATCCCCTCGATTAAGGACACGGAGTACACCACGTGATTGATGTCGGCATTGTCGATGATGACGCCCTTGTTCGCCATGCACTCACCACGCTTCTCAATGCACAGAGTGACATTTCTGTGGCCTGGACGGCTAGCGACGGGGAAGAAGTGATCCAACTTCTCGGCTCGCCCAAGAATTCGTCTGTCCAGGCCATTCTTCTTGACATTCAAATGCCCCGAATGGATGGGATCACCTTATCAACTATCGTTCACAAAAAGCTGCCCAACATCGCGATACTGATACTCACGACGTTTATCAATAGAGAACTAATTGACCGTACCCTGGCGGTCGGAGTGAACGGCTATATCGCGAAAGAAGACTCGATCGAATCCATCGCCGGAGCAATTCGTCAAGCGGTCGGAGGAAATTTAGTACTATCCCCCGGCCCTGGAAACCAGCTACGCACGAGAACTCCATCAACGGCGGACGAAGCCAAACCAAGGCCCACTGAGGAGACGAAGGCAGCAGATACCTCCGGCCCTCCCGAACTTAGCTGCCTATCACCTCGCGAAATCGAAGTGTTGAAACTCATGATTGACGCTTTATCTAACAAGCAAATCGCCAGACGGCTCAACGTCAGTGAGGCAACAGTGAAAACTCATGTTTCTACACTCATCGCTAAACTTGGAGTACACGATCGAGTAGGCGCAGTAGTCAAAGCGTTGCGTCACGGACTCGCCTAGAATTTTCCCGATAAACGTGCATAGTTTTCGACAAATGAGGGCATGCAACTAACCAGCCATGGCAGGAAATCACGAGTGAGAAACATCGATTGTGAACGGTTCTGAGTCAGCGATAGCTACAGACTTCCGAATGGTATGAGCTTTGGTAAAGATTCGACGATGGGGATGATCACGACAGGCTCAGCACGGTCACCCTTGCACCCGGTCTGAAGCGGGAGGCCGTTGCGGAAGGCCAGTAGCCCAGCAATGACCTGAGGCATCCTGTCGCTCCTTGGAGTAGCGCATTTTCTTGAGGTCGTCCTCGTGCTCGGCCGCGACGTACGATGTGCAGGGGTGTACGTCGCACAAGCACACGTCAGTCCCATCCGCGGGGACATAGCGCAGGCAGATCTGTCGATCCTGTTGCCGCCGCCAAATGGACAAAGGCGCCTTCAAGCATCTTCCGCAGCGACCGAGCACCAGGCTCAACTCACATCACCGAGTACCGGCCTAACCGGCCGAAGTCGACGAATCATCGACAGCGCGGGATAGGGTCCGGGACTGGCTACCCCAGAGCAACGCAGCGATAATCATTATTGGTAACATTCTCATCGGCGGTGTTGTTGACCGCGCTCGTATTGGCAATCGCTTCCGCTCCAACATCTCTCCTCTGATCGCGATCTGCACGGCCATCACTCTGAGACTGCCCAGAACGTCACGTAGAGGCGGACTCACCTCCCCACTCCATAACAGTGGGATGCCGAAAACATTTAAAAGCAAAAACTGTCAATATACGCGGTGGAAGTCTTATATCTTATCGATGCGACTATCATCCACATGGACCAACCGATCGGCCGATCCCCTGGCGTGAAAGTGGTGCCACTATTGATTCGTCACACCGACCACATCAACCTAAAAGGGAGTCTCAATGTTTTTCTTCCTTCCATCCAGGCGCCTACCAAATCCAACTGATTCAAATTCTGGCCTTGATTGGGCATGTTGGCTTATTGGGTTCTGCTGACAATTTTCACGACGAACAACCACACTGCCACCCATCGACCTTATTTCTAATGCAGCACATTCCAGGAAAGGAAGATCATATCACGCAATAAAGAGCACCCACATCGCGTATGTCGAACCGCACGAATAGCACGGTTACGCACAATCTTCGAATGGCTGCGCTATTCACCCAACTGACGACATCACTAGTCATCACCACAGAAACAAGGAGCGATCATGAAGAAGTATCTGAAGGGCGCAATCACTGCAGGCGCCGCAGGCATCATCCTTGCAGGAGGAATGGCCTCTCCCGCGTCCGCCGCTATCAAAGGCCCCTTCTACGTGACGGGCCCCGGACCGGGGAAGTGCCATGAGATTACTATTGAATTCTACACGCCGGGATCCGCGCAGCACTCAAGGATCGAACGCATGACTAAGTGCGGTACTGGCAAAACAGTTCGGAACTACAACTCGAACCACACTAAGTGGCGGATCATCGGTAACCGAGTGTACCGTATCTGAATCCCCTAGCCCTCAGTTCTCGCGCAACTGTCGACAACAGCTCAGGAAATCCGCGTAGTCACAGTTCAACATCGGCCGGTGTGCACCACAAAGGACTGTGGTGCACACCGGCCCACCATCACCTCAGTATCGAAAGGGAGACACAGAATGAAGGCATCAATCAAGGGGGCATTAACAGCCGGCGTCGTTGGCGTGATCCTGGCAAGTAGCCTGGCGACATCAGCCAATGCTGCAGTTATCGAGCGCGATTTCAGCGTCACCGGCCCCGGTTCCGGAAAGTGCCGCGAACTCGACATCGAATTTTACACGCCCGGATCATCGCAAGCGCCTCGACATGAAAGCCTGCTTGCTTGCGGAAATCGCACAGCCACCGCTCACTTTCGTTCCAATCACACTCACGTAAGAACGACGGAGCGAGACATTTGGAACGAGCCTTTCAAATTGTACAGTAACTGATCCACGAAACTCGCAAGGGCCCGCCGGTGCAGATCGTGTCCAAGTCATGTGGGAGGCCCTACACGATGCCTACGCCCGTCTGGGGCTGGGCGAGGCGGTTGTAGATGGCTGGGCCTTGGGGCAGACAATCACGCTCGTCTGACCGAGCCGATCTCCAAGGCCCAGCTCCACCACATCCTGGGTAAAGCAGGCAGAGGTAAGCCAGCATGCGGAGTTCCGCACCCCGCCGGTTCCTTCACCCTCACCCGCGACGGTGACCAGCTGGCCGTGGACGCCTCAGCCTCCACCGACACCGACGGCACGATCGCGAGCATCGACTGGTACGTCCAGCACGCCAACGGCACCGAGGAGATCCTCACCGGTGCCCGGGCAACCACCACGGTCCCCGCCGACAAGCAGGCCGTCGTCACCGCCGTCATCACCGACAACCAGGACAAGGAGACCTTCACCACCCAGACCTCCCCCACCATCGGTTAACAGCCAGAATCCCGGCCCAATATCGACAGATTCTTCACAGACGACGCGGCTCCGGGTCGTCTGTGAAGAATCTGTTGTTAGAAAGGCAAAGCGCGGCCATCAGGGCGCCGACGGCGCATCCGTCCCTTCCCGAAGTCGCCGACTTGGTACCGCTGCCGGGTCGTGGTTGACTCAACGCCCTACCACGATCCGAGGAGCGCCATTTGCCCGCGTCCGGCACCCCGCCACAGCCCGCCGACCAGGTCGGCTCTACCGACTCGACCACTCACCACCCACGCCGTCGGCGCCGCCCGGCCGGGCGGCTGGTGATGCTCACGGTCATCGCGGTTCTGCTCGGCGCGAGCCAGGCGACACCCGCGGTGCATCTCGACCCACCCGACCTCAGCGGCCTGCCGGAGGGGGCCTACGTGGCTCTGGGCGACTCCTACGCCTCGGGCTTCGGGGTGCCGCCCTACGCAGAGGGCACCGACGTCACGGACGGCAACACCTGCCGGCGCTCAGCAGGCTCCTACGCGCACATCGTGAGCAAGAGGATCGGGCGGAACCTGGAGATGGGCGCCTGCTCCGGGGCCCGGACCCGCAGCTTCTACGAGGCCAACGAGTCCTGGGGAGAGGTCGCCCAGCTCGACCGACTCGGCCCCGCCACCGGCCTGGTCACCTTCTCCATCGGGGGCAATGACGCCGGCTTCGCCAGGATTCTCGGCGACTGCATCGGCGGTGGAGACCGGGGCTTCCTCTCAGCGGCCGGCTGCAGCAGCGACGCGGAGGTGACCGGTGCGGTCGACGGCGCCATCGACGCCCTGGCCGGCAAGACCACGCTCGACGGCGTCTACAGCTACGAGTCGATCATCACCGATATCGGCACCCGCTCCCCCAACGCAGCGGTCGTCGCCGTCGGCTACCCGCGCCTCTTCCCCGAGCAGGGCGGTTCCGGCGGGCTCCTCCTGGGCCGCTGCCACGGCGTCACCAAGGTGGACCAGCGCTGGATCAACGCCAAGACCGACGAGCTCAACACCGCTTTCAAGGCCGCGGCCCTGCGCCACGGCTACCTGTTCGCCGACCCCACCGACAACTTCGAGCGCCACGAGCTGTGCGGCCGTCACGGCTCGTGGATGTTCGGGCTGCTCGAGACCGGGCGCTTCCACCCCAACATCGACGGCCACCGCGCCACGGCCGACGCCGTCATCAAGGCCCTGGGCGTCGCCAACCGGACCACCCAGCCGGCCCAGCTCGCCGACGTCGAGGCGCAGGCCGCCAATGCCCGGCCCGTGGCTGCGATCAGCGTCTCCCGTAACGGCGATCAGCTGGCCCTGGACGCCTCGGCCTCCACCGACACCGACGGCGCCATCGCGAGCGTCGACTGGTACGTCCAGCACGCCGACGGCACCGAGGAGATCCTCACCGGTGCCCGGGCAACCACCACGGTCCCCGCCGATGAGCAGGCCGTCGTCACCGCCGTCATCACCGACAACCAGGGCAAGGAGACCTTCTCCAGCCAGGTCTCCCCGGCCGCCGGCTGACCGTCCGCGCGTTCGCGGGGTAGGTCGCTCGGTCGTGCCCTTACTCCTCGAAGGCACACCCTCAGGTACGACCGCGCGGAGCGGCCCATCCTCGCGAGCTTCAGTCGCCGGCGGCGCGCAGGTGCCTCAGCACCTCGGCGTGGGCGGTCGGGGTGCCCACGAGGAGCGAGCCGGCGCGGCGCACATCGAAGGGCGCCCCGTCCATCCGGGTGAGAACCACGCCGGCCTCGGTGCACAGCAGCGCCCCGGCCGCGACGTCCCAGGGCTGGAGCAGCGGCTGGGTGTAGACGACCGCGCCGCCCGCGGCCACCTCCGCCATCTCCAGGGCGGCCGCCCCGTAGCAGCGCATGCCGCGCGAGGCCTCGATGGCCCGACCGATGCCCGCGTCCTGCGTGAGCTGGTAGTGGGCGATGAGCATGCCCTCGCTCAGAGGCAGGTCCTCCACCGGCTCCAGCGTCCGCGGCGTCGCACCGTCGGCGCCCGCCGCCTCCACCGTGAGCGGCTGAACCGATGCGCCCCGTCCGCGGATGGCCGTGTAGAGCCGGCCCGCCACGGGGTCGGCGAGGACTGCGACCACGGGCTCGCCGTCGTCGACCAGGGCCAGGGAGATGGCCCAGTCGCGGTGGGTGGCCACGTAGTTGAGGGTTCCGTCGATGGGGTCGAGCACCCAGGCCTGCCCGCGGTAGTCCTCGAAGTCCTCGACGCGGTGCGCCTCCTCGCCGTGAATGGGGATGCCGGTGGCCTCCAGGTGGCCGGCGATGCGCTCCTCGACGCCGCGGTCGACCTGGGTGACCAGGTCGTTGCGATGCGCCTTGGCCTCGACGCGCAGCTCCTCACCCGGGTCCAGGGCGAAGGCGGCCGCCCGGCGGACCGCAGCCACCCCGCGAGCGAGCAGGTCCTCCAGGGAGGCCGACGACGTCGACCCCTCCGACGGCTTCGGTGTCACTGCCCCTCCACCACCAGCACTCACGACTGGAGCTCCTGCTGTCTGGCGAGTCGGCGGCTGTGGACGAACCAGGCCACACCCAGCACCACCAGCCACAGGGGTGAGGCGAAGACCGCGATACGGGTGTCGTGGGCCTGGGTGAGGGTCCAGACGACGAAGGCGAAGAAGGCCAGGCACAGCCAGGCCGCCCAGCGCTCACCGGGCAGGCGGAAGGTGCTGGCCCGGTGCAGCTCGGGCCGCAGGCTGAGGAACCGCAGGTAGCTCACGACGATGATGCACCACACGAGAATGAACAGGACGCTGGCCACCGTGGTCACCGTCGTGAAGGCCTCGATGATGGACTTGGAGGTGTAGAGCAACGGGATCGAGGTGAGCAGACTGGCGCAGGTGACGGCCAGGGACACACCCGGCACCGAACGGGCCGTCAGCTTGCGGAAGATGTGGGGGGCGTTGTCCGCCCAGGACAGGCCGAAGAGCATCCGGGAGGTCGAGTAGACCCCGGAGTTCGCCGACGACGCCGCGGCCGTGAGCACCACGAAATTGACGACACTGGCGGCCACGCCGAGCCCCGCCAGGGCGAACATGGCCACGAAGGGACTGTCCTTGGGGTTGATCTCCTGCCAGGGGGTGACGGCCATGATGGCCGCGAGCGCCCCCAGGTAGAACAGGACGATGCGCACCGGGATGGCGTTGATGGCCCGCGGGAGAGTGACCTCCGGGTCCTTGGCCTCGGCGGCCGCGGTCCCCACGAGCTCGGTGCCCACGAAGGCGAAGATGGCGATCTGGAAGGCCCCGAAGAACCCGCTCGCACCGTTGGGAAACAGGCCTCCGCTCCAGATGTTGGAGAGCTGGGCGTGGGCGCCGTTGGGCGCCGTGAACCCGCGCAGCACCATGAAGACACCGACGACGACGAGCGCCATGATGGCCACGATCTTGATGATGGAGAACCAGAACTCGATCTCCCCGAAGGCCTTGACGGTGGCGAGGTTGAGGCTGAACAGCAGGACCACGGTGGCCACCGGCGTGATCCACAACGGCAGGTCCGGCCACCAGTACCTCACGTACCCGGTGATGACGATGACCTCGGCCACAGCCGTCACCAGCCAGCACACGTAGTAGGTCCAGCCCACGAAGAAACCGGCCCACGGCCCGATGAGGTCATGGGCGACGTCGGCGAAGGACTTGTAGGACAGGTTGGACAGCAGCACCTCGCCCAGGGCCCTCATAACCAGGAAGAGGATGGCGCCGATGATCGCGTAGACGAGGAACACACCGGGACCGGCCAGGGCGATCGTCTTTCCCGACCCCATGAACAGCCCGGTTCCGATCGCCCCGCCGATGGCGATGAGCTGGACGTGGCGGTTGGTGAGGTGGCGCTGGAGCCGGGGCTCGGCGTCGTGTTCCACCATCGGGTCGAGGTCAGGCCGCATGGGCGGCGCTGAGGACTCGGCCGCCGAGGTGGAATCGGCGGGCGGCGGCGTGTGGGACATCTCGTCTCCTGATCGTGGGTGACGCCACGAGCCTAGCGCTACGAGGTTCATCCCCGATTCACACGGGTAGGCTCAGCGCCGTGAACTTCAAGGAGCAGGTCCGCCACTCGATTCCGGCTGCGATCGTCGTCGTCATCGGCGCCTGGGTGATGATCTACTACTCGATCGTCCAGTGGGAGACGATGAAGCAGGTCCCCAGCTGGGACCTGGCGATCTTCTCCGAGCTGGCCAAGGCCTACTCCCACTTCCAGGCCCCGATCGTGCCGGTCAAGGGTGATGGGTACAACCTCCTGGGTGATCACTTCCACCCGATTCTCCTTCTCCTGGGACCGATCTGGCGGCTCTTCCCCACCCCCTTGAGCCTGCTCATCACCCAGGACCTGTTGTTGGCGGTCTCGGCCTGGCCGCTGACCCGCCTGGCCAGCCGGCTGACGAATCAGTGGGTGGGCGGCGCCCTGGGGCTCGTCTACGTCCTGTCCTGGGGGATGCAGGGAGCCGTGGCCGCGCAGTTCCACGAGATCGCCTTCGCCATGCCGATGCTGGCCTGCGCCTCGGTCGCCTTCGTGGAGCGGCGCTGGGTGGCGGTGACGGCCTGGTCGGCGCCACTGGTCCTGGTCAAGGAGGACATGGGGCTGACGGTCCTCATGATCGGGGTGGCCGTCATGCTCACCTCGCTGGTGCCGGCCTGGTACCGCAGCTGCACGGTCAGCGGGGCCGGTGGCCGGGGAGCCGACGTCCTCGACGACGCCGCTGAGGCCGATGCCGCCCGCAACCGGCGTCGGGGGCTGCGCCTGGGCGTGGGCATGATCGTCGGCGGGATCGCGGCCTTCCTCTTCTCCATCCTGGTGTTCCTGCCGGCCTTCAACATCAACGGGGTGTGGGACTACGGGCTGAGCTCGCAGGACAAGCCCACCTCACCGGACGCCCTGGCCCAGAAGGTCAAGGTGGTCGTCATGCTGATTCTCACCAGCGGGATCGTCGGGGTGACCTCACCGTGGCTGCTCGTGGTGCTGCCGACGCTGGCGTGGCGGTTCCTGGGGTCGGTGGAGTTCTACTGGGTGTGGGACAACTGGCACTACAACGTCACCCTCATGCCGATCGCCCTGGGGGCGCTGCTCGATGTCGTCGCCCGCCGCCGAGCGCACGGCTCCTACGTGGCCGACCGCCCCGTCAGAGAGGTGGGGGTCGACGGCCGGGAGGTCATGGACTCCTCAGCCGAGACCTCCGAGGACGAGAGCACCGCTGATGAGTCCGACGTCGAGGTCCCGCACCGGCACCCGACCGCCTTCCCCACCTGGCTCACGGTGCCGATGCGGCACCGCTTCGTGGTCGCGACGAGCATCCTCACCGCCGTGGTCACCGGGGTCCTGACCGGCCCCTACCTCCCGCTGTGGAAGGCCACCGACCAGAACTTCGACCCACTGAGCGCCGAGGCCAAGGAGACCGACGAGGCGAAGAAGCCCGAGACGCGGCGGGTGGCCACCGCCCGCGAGGTCATCGCCACCATCCCCGAGGGGGCCACGGTGGTCACCGACCTGTCGCTGCTGGCCTACCTGGTACCCCGGGCCGAGGTCTCCTGGTCGGGCACGAGCGGCCCCGACAAGGAGTACATCGTCATGAGCCGGAACAGCAACAACCAGTGGGGCACCACCGACGCCGCCACCTGGGGCGAGAGGCACACCACGCAGGGGGCCACCTACTCCCTCATCTTCAACAAGGACGGCTACCAGATCGCCAAGCGCGATGACTGAGGCGGGCCCCGGCGCCGATGCTGACACCCGCGACGCCTCCGCGGCCGGGGGCGTTCCCCAACCAGGGGCCGTCCCCGACCCAGAGGCTGAGCCATCACCCACGGCCGCTGCGGGCTCCCCGCCAGTGGTCGGGCGGGCTCCGTCAGTGGCCGCCTCCCTGGCCCTGGTCGCCGCGGGAGGTTGCGCGGGCACGCTGGTGCGCGCGGCCCTGGCGCGGGCCTGGCCCACAGCACCCGGGCACCTGCCGGTGACGACGCTCGCCCTCAACGTCGTCGGGGCCCTGGCCCTGGGTCTGCTGCTCGGGACGCTCGGCGAAGGACGTCCCCGCCTGAGGCTGGCCCTGGGCACGGGGGTGCTGGGCGGGCTGACGACGCACTCGACCTTCATCCTGGAGAGCCACCGGCTGCTGGCCCCCGGAGGGGACGCCGGCCACCCGGTCCTCGGCGCCGCCTATCTGGTGGGGTCGATGGCGGCCGGGCTGGGCGCGGCCGGCCTCGGGCTGTGGCTGGCCTCTCGCCTGCACCGCCCGGGCCACGCAGACGGCGGTCTCCTCCCGGAGGCGTCATGAGCGGGGCCGCTGCCCCCGGACTGGCGACCTGGCTCGCCGACTGGCTCCCCCTGGCGATGGCCGGCGGGGTGGGGGCGGCCTGCCGCTGGTGCGTGGACACCGCCGTCAGCCGCTTCAGCGGCCGAGCCGTCCGGGACGCCTCAGCGGGCGCCTTGCAGCGGCGTCGTTCCGGGGTGCGGGCGCTGCGGATGCCGTGGGGCACCGTCGTCGTCAACGTGACGGCCTGCCTCCTCATGGGCGTGCTCGTGGGTTGGGCGGGAGGCCCGCCGCACTCCGGGAGCTGGGCCACCACCGCGCTGACTGTCCTGGGGACCGGATTCCTGGGCGGGTACTCGACCTTCTCCACGGCCTGCGTCGAGGGGGCGCGCCTGGTACTGGCAGGGCGGTGGGGGCCGGCCATCGTGCACACGACCCTCATGACGGTGGCGACGCTGGGCGCCGTCGGACTCGGGCTGGCCGGCGGCGCAGCACTGCGCTAGGGCAGCGTCCGGCCGGGATCCCCGACTCACTTCGACCGAATCTTCAAAAACGACGCGTATACGTGTCGCCTGTGAAGATTCGGTCGAAGTATGCGCGACGACGTCGCTCCGAGACCAACCTGAGACGGCTGTGACGAACTGTGCTCTCATCTGCCGTATCAGGCGTGCTGTGGGGCGTGCCTCCTCTGACAGACTCGCTGCCATGAGTGTTCAGCCGCCTTCTCCGACGCCGACCCAGTCGAGGACCAACCGCGCCACGGTGATCACCCTCGTGGTCATCGCCGTCATCCTGGCCGTCCTCGCCGCGGTGCTGCTGCACAACGTCGCCTCCCGGCGCCATGACGCCGCCGCCACCAGCCAGGCCTCCGGCTCCGATTCTTCCACCGCGGTCCGCGAGCCCGTACCGGCCCCTCCGGTCGCCGACCAGCAGACCCTGGAGCTCATCCGCTCCGAGACCCATCGCGACCCGGCCGACGGCCAGGCCAAGGGCAAGGTCGACGCACCGGTCGTCATGGTCATCTACTCCGACTTCGCCTGCCCCTACTGCACCCAGTTCGCCCAGAACGTCGAGCCCGAGCTGGACAAGCTGGTCGACCAGGGGACGTTGCGCATTGAATGGCGCGACCTGGCCCAGATCAGTGAGACCTCGCCCCTGGCCGCTCAGGCCGGGCGGGCCGCCGCCAAACAGGGCAAGTTCTGGGAGTTCCACGACGCCGTCTACGCCGCCGCCGACCCCAAGGACCACCCGGCCTACACCGAGGACTCCCTGGTCGACTTCGCCAAGAAGGCCGGGGTGCCGGATCTGAAGAAGTTCCGCGCCGACATGACCGCCGACGAGACCGTCAAGGCCGTCTCCGAGGCCACCAACCATGCCCACTCCATCGGCATTCAGGGCACCCCGTTCATGATCGTGGGCGAGACCTATATCAACGGCTACCAGGACGCCGACTACATGACGGCGGTCGTCAAGAGCCAGGCCGCCAAGGCCAAGGAGACCAAGGGAGCCACGAGCCCCGCGGCACCGGCGTCGGCTAACTGACCACCACGGAGCGGAGCAACGACGGGGTCGGGCGGCGTGCTCACTCGATCCGCCTCAGGGTTCATCCCCCGACTCGCCCCACCGGCGGGCCCGGGGACGCTATTCTTCCACCACCTGTCCCATCGATCGTCTGACGAGCAGCAACGCGGATGGCAACGTCAACAACGGTCGTTTCAACAAGGAGCGCGAGCATGGCACTGAGCATCGGCGTGGATGTCGGCGGAACGAAGATCGCGGCCGGCGTCGTCGACGACGACGGGAAGGTTCTTCAGACGATTCGGCGCGATTCTCCCGCCTTCAGCCGCCAGGCGATCATCGACACGATCACGATGGTGGTGCACCGGCTGCAGGAGGACTTTCCCGACGTGGCCACCGTGGGCATCGGGGCGGCCGGGATGGTGTCCTCGGACCGCAACACGATGGCGCACGGCACCAACCTGGACTGGACCGGGATGCGGATCGGCGACGTCATCTCCGAGGGCGTGGGCCTGCCCGTCGTCGTCGAGAACGACGCCAACGCCTTCGGGTGGGCCGAGGCCCGCTTCGGGGCGGCCCGGGGCAAGCGCAACGCCCTCATCGTGGCCATCGGCACCGGCGTCGGCGGGGCGATCATCGTCGACGGCCACCTCCTGCGCGGGGCGGCCGGATTTGGCGGGGAGATCGGGCACATCAACGTCGTCCCCGGCGGACGCCCCTGCGGCTGCGGACTGAGAGGCTGCCTGGAGCGCTACAGCGCCGGCACGGCCCTGGGGGTCAACGGCTGGGAGCTGGCGCAGTTCCGCCCCGGCTACGCGGCCCGCATCATTGAGCTCTCCGGCGGCAACCCGGAGCACATCTCGGGCAAGGCCGTCACCGCCGCGGCCCGCGAGGGCGACCCGGCCGCCCTGGAGTGCTACGAGCAGCTCACCCACTGGCTGGGGGTGGGGCTGGCGGACATGTGCGCGCTGCTGGACCCTGAGGTCATCGTCATCGCCGGTGGCCTGGCCGAGGCCGGCGACATCCTGCTGACTCCCGCCCGCAAGGCCTTCGCCGAGAACCTCACGGCCGGCACCTACCGGCCCACCATTCCGGTGGTCCTGGCCGAGGGAGGCCAGGAGGCCGGTCTCGTCGGCGCCGCCGACCTCGCCCGCCAGTCCTGAACCACCCGGGCACCATCCTCGGGTCGGCCTGGAAACCATCAGCCATCCAGGCTCTTACGGGAACCTTGCGAGATGACGCGGCGTCAGCGTGAGCTATTGCACCGACCCACCCATTGTTAGGTATGGCTTACCTCGGTTAGCGTCGACATACTCGCCCCGCCCTCCAGGCCCATCTCCGGTCCGGCCTTCGGCACGCCCATCATCCTTCCCAAGGGCCGCCATGGCGTGCACGGCACCGGAGAACGGGAGCAGCCCCATCCGATCGCCCAACTACCGGTGCCGTCTGATAGCCGCCTCAAGCAGTCCTCAGAGCGGCCTCGAGGGCGCTTCCCCAACACCACACCACCAGACGCACGAAGGAGTCCCGAGATGAGCCCAGCCAGACCGTCCGCCTCACCGACATCTCCGTTCCGCTTCTTCCGTGTCACAGTGGCGGCAGTCCGCGACGTGACGCCGTCCATGCGGCGCTTCACCTTCATCGGGGATGATCTGGTCCACTACGCCGACCCGGGCTGGGACCAGCGGATCAAGCTGGTGCTGCCGGCGCCGGCGTCGGGTTACAAGCAGCTACCCGACGGCGAGGACTGGTACGGCCGGTTGATGAAGCTGCCCGAGGAGCACCGGTGCCCGATCCGTACCTACACGACGCGCACGGTTCGCCGCGAGGTGGAGGTTCCGGACGGAACGCGTGCGGAGGTGGACGTCGACATGGTGGTGCACGATCCGCTCGGCCCGGCCTCTCGGTGGATCCTTGAGGCTGAGGTCGGTACCGAGGCGGTCCTGCTGGGGCCGAACCGGCAGTGGGACGGCGATGCCGGGGGCGTGGACTTCGTACCTCCGCAAGTGACCGAGCGCTACCTGCTGGGCGGGGACGAGACGGCGGCACCGGCGATCGCCCGGATCCTAGAGGACCTGCCCGCGAGCGCGCGGGGAGTCGCCGTCGTCGAGATGCCCGGTGACGCGGATGCCCCTTACCTGCCTACGCACCCCGGGATCGAGGTGCGGGTGGCTGGGCGCAACGGCCGCTCGCACGGGGAGTTGCTCGTCGAGGGTGTACGCCGGGCCGCCGAGGAGCTGTGTCCGGTAGGGGTGCCGCAGGAGGTCGAGGAGATCGACGTCGACCGTGAGCTGCTGTGGGACGTGCCGCGCCACGCCAAGGGCGGGGACGCACTCAAGCGCACCACCCTGTACGCGTGGCTCGCCGGGGAGGCGGCTGCGGTGCGGACGATGCGTCGCCACCTGGTCAGCGAACGTGGCATCGACCGGCGCTCTGTGGCCTTCATGGGCTACTGGCGCCAGGGCCGCGCCGAGGCCTGAGCCCGAGGGCTCCCGCACCGGCCAACTGAACGGCAGATCGCGTCATCGAGAACGTACTTTCCGCGCGAGAACTGCGTTGTCCCGCAGATGACTGGGGGTGGACCTCAGTCGTCTGCGGGAGAAGTACGTTCTCGCGGCGAAGCGCAGTCGCCGATTCCCAGGGGCGCCCAGCTCGTCCTTAGGCGGTCAGTCCGCCTGGGAGCGTTGACGGCTGCCGGATGGCACGGAGCCGTCGACGTCTTCGGCGCTGTCGGCACTCTGGGCCGTTGCCCCAACCTTCTCAGCCTTGTCGGCGATCCGCTCAACAACCGGCCGGCCGTGGTCGGGATCCGCCTCGCCGACGCCGTCGCCGTCGAGGTCGAGCTGGTCGAGCACTTCCTGGTCGAGCTCATCGGGGTCACGCACGGGCGAGTCGCCGGCGGACAGGAAGATCCCCACCCAGCGCGAGCGGGGGTCGGAGTCGATGAGGAGGGCCTTGACGAACAGCGTCAGCGGCACCGCCAGGATGGTCCCCAGCGCCCCGATGACGGTGGACCAGAACAGCAGGCACAGGAAGGTCGTCGTCGTGTTGAGTCCCACCGCGTCCCCGGTGAACTTGGGCTGGATGAGGGACTGGATGACGAAGTTGGCCGCCACGTAGGACAGGACCACCCACAGTGCGGTCCAGGGCCCGGAGTCCACCAGCCCCAGGACCGCCGGCGGGACCACACCCAGGACGAAGCCGATGTTCGGGATGTAGTTGGTGATGAAGGAGACCACGCCCCAGGTGATGGCCATCGGTACGTCCAGGTACCACAGGGTCAGCACATTGATGACGGCCACGATGAGGCCGAAGACCGTCGAGACCATCCAGTAGGAGCGCACTGCCTCGCAGAAGGAGACCATGGCGGCGGCCATACCCGGCTTGAGGACGCTGAGGGCGGCGGCGCGGATCTCGATCTTGGCGGTGTCGAACATGAGGAAGACGACCACCATCGCCATGACGCCGAGCATCGCGCTGGCCGAGGTCAGCTGCCCCAGGACCGTCTGCGCCACCGTGACGAGCTGGGAGGTGTCCAGGATGTCGGTGACCTGCTTGAGCACCGTGGACTGGTCGACCCCCATGCCGTTGAGCTGGGTCTCGGCCTGTTTCCAGATCGCCTGGAACTTGGGGGCGTACTGCGGCAGGGTGTCGACGAGCTGGGCGACCGCGACGGCCAGGGCCGCGAACAGCAGCACGACGAAGGTGAAGATGAGCAGGATCGCCGCCGTCGCCGCGACCAAGCGCGGTACCCGATGGCGCGTCATCCAGGACACCAGTGGCCGGACCGTCACCACGAGGGTGAGGGCGAAGAAAGCCGGGGCGAAGAGGTCCTGAATGAGGTAGAGCCCCACCGAGCCGATCGTCAGCGCCGCCAGGAGGTAGGCGACGGTCTCCCCCTGCGTGCGCTCCCCGGGGACGGGGACGGAGGCCTTCCGAGTTTTTTCCGACACAGCTGCCATGGGCGCATCCTCCCACGGACCGACGACGCACCCCGACGCCACGGCCTCAGCGCGCCGCAGGAGCTCCCCGTCCTTCGCACCCGCGGCGACGGCCAGCGGCGGCACTCCGGTAGCGCTCCGGCTGCCTGGGGACTCGCCTCACCCCACTGGCAGGACCTCGGCCAGCCAGGTGTCGACGGCGCGGTAGAAGGCCTGCGGGTTGCTGCGGCGCACCTGGTGGCCGGCCCCGGGGACAAGGACCGGGCAGATGCGGGGATTGCGGGCGGCGGTCTCCAGGCCCTCGCGTCCCACGCGGGCGCTGCCGGGCCGGTCACCGGTGAGCAGCAGGGTGGGGACGTCGAGAGCGGCCATCGCCTCGTCCCAGGGGACCTCGGGGGTGACGACGCCGGAGAGCAGCAGGGCCGGATCAGTGCGCTGGGAGGCCCACACGCCCAGGAGGGCCTCGGCGTCGGGCATGGTCTCCAGGGCGCGTCCGACGGCGGCGGGCAGGTCGGCGACCTCGGCGGTACGAGCCCGCTCCCGGGCG
>NZ_JASPEP010000022.1:0-45917 GCF_031292835.1 Actinomyces stomatis | reverse complement strand
CGCCGCGCCCGCCGCTCCGTGGACCCCCTGTCCCTGCACGCCGGGGACCTCGTGGTCCACGCCCAGCACGGGGTGGGGCGCTTCATCGAGCTGAGCCGGCGCACCGTGGGCGGGGCCCGCTCGTCGGCCACCCGCGAGTACCTCGTCATCGAGTACGCCCCCTCCAAGCGCGGCCAGCCCGGCGACCGTCTCCTGGTGCCCACCGACGCCCTGGACCAGGTCACCAAGTACGTCGGCGGCGACAGCCCCGCCCTGAGCAAGATGGGCGGCGCCGACTGGGCCAAGACCAAGTCCAAGGCCCGCAAGGCCGTGCGCGAGATCGCCGGAGAGCTCGTGCGCCTCTACGCCGCCCGCGCCGCCACCACCGGCCACGCCTTCAGCCCCGACACCCCCTGGCAGACCGAGCTGGAGGAGGCATTCCCCTACACCGAGACCCCCGACCAGCTCTCCACCATCGACGAGGTCAAGGCCGACATGGAGAAGGCCCAGCCGATGGACCGGCTCGTGTGCGGCGACGTCGGCTACGGCAAGACCGAGATCGCCGTACGTGCCGCCTTCAAGGCCGTCCAGGACGGCAAGCAGGTGGCGGTCCTGGTGCCCACGACCCTGCTGGTGAGCCAGCACGCCGAGACCTTCACCGAGCGCTACGCCGGTTTCCCGGTGACCGTGGGGGCCCTGTCCCGCTTCCAGGACGCCACCGAGTCCGCCAAGGTGCTCGAAGGCCTGGAGAAGGGGACGGTGGATGTCGTCGTCGGCACCCACCGCCTCATCACCGGCCAGGTGAAGTTCAAGGACCTGGGCCTGGTCATCATCGACGAGGAGCAGCGCTTCGGGGTGGAGCACAAGGAGACCCTCAAGGCGCTGCGCACCAACGTGGACGTCCTGTCCATGTCCGCCACCCCGATCCCGCGGACCCTGGAGATGGCGGTCACCGGCCTGCGCGAGATGTCCACCCTGGCGACGCCGCCCGAGGACCGCCACCCGATCCTCACCTACGTGGGCGCCTACGAGACCAAGCAGGTCTCCGCCGCGATCCGCCGCGAGCTCCTGCGCGAGGGGCAGGTGTTCTTCGTCCACAACCGGGTCGAGGACATCGACGCCACCGCCGCGCGCCTGGCCGAGCTGGTGCCCGAGGCGCGCGTGGCCACCGCCCACGGGCAGATGAACGAGCACCAGCTCGAGGCCGTCATCGACTCCTTCTGGCGCAAGGAGACCGACGTGCTCGTGTGCACCACGATCGTGGAGACCGGGCTGGACGTGTCCAACGCCAACACCCTCATCGTCGACCGCGCCGACCGCATGGGCCTGTCCCAGCTCCACCAGCTGCGCGGCCGCGTGGGGCGCGGCCGGGAACGGGCCTACGCCTACTTCCTCTACCCCTCGGACAAGCCGCTGACCGAGACGGCCCTGGAGCGCCTGCGCACCATTGCCACCAACACCGATCTGGGGGCCGGGATGCAGGTGGCCATGAAGGACCTGGAGATCCGCGGCTCGGGCAACCTGCTCGGTGGCGAGCAGTCCGGGCACATCGCCGGGGTCGGCTTCGACCTGTACGTGCGGATGGTCTCCGAGGCCGTGGCCGCCTACAAGAAGGCCCTGGCCCGCTCCGGGAAGGCCGGGGCCGACGCCGTCGGCTTCGAGGAGGGCGACGACGAGGACGTCGAGCTGCGCATCGAGCTGCCCGTGGACGCCACCGTCCCCGAGGACTACATCCCCCACGAGCGCCTGCGCCTGGAGGCGTACACGAAGTTCGCGGCGGCGCGCTCGGGCGAGCAGGTCGACGACGTCCTGGAGGAGCTGGCCGACCGCTACGGGCCCGTGCCCGAGGCGACCGTCCGCCTGGCGGCGCTGGCGCGGCTGCGGGCCCTGGCCGCCCAGCTGGGGGTGCGCGAGATCGTGGCTCAGGGCAAGTCGGTGCGCTTCGCCCCGGTGGACCTGCCCGAGTCGGCGCGCATGAAGGTCACCCGCCTTTACCCGGGAACCGTGCTGAAGCCCGCCACGCGCACCATCGTGGTGCCCGCGCCGGGCACCAACCGCATGGGCGGGGCGGCGCTGTCCGGCGAGGAGGTCGTGCGGTGGGCCGAGGTGCTCCTGCACGCCGTCGTCGAGGGCGATACCGCCTACGAGACCGAGGCCACCACCTACCGCAAGCGCCGCTGACGGCGGGTATCGGAGTGCCGGCTGCGTGCGTCGTCGCAGGCGGAACGGTAGGGTCAGGGGCAGAAATATCGTGACACCATGTCGCCCTCCGGCGTCGTCCCCCTCCAGGAGCAGACCGTGACCCGAAGCCTTGCCGCACGCACGCGCGTCCTCGCCGCCAGCGCTGCACTCCTCCTCGCCGTCGGGGCGCTCGCCGGCTGCTCCGACCACCCCGGTCAGGCGGCCGACATGCACTACACCGGCCTGGACGGGGCCAGGCACTCCGTCGTCGTCAGTGAGAAGGACATCGACGTCGTGGCCAAGGAGATGGCCTCCGCTCCCGCCCAGACGGGCCAGGAGCGTCTGGGTGCGAAGCGCTCCGAGATCGCCAGTTCCCTCATCGAGGCGCCCATCCTGTCTGAGGTCGCCCAGGCCCACGGCCTGACCATCACTGATGCGCAGATCGTGCAGCTGGCCAAGGAGCAGCTGGGCTTCGAGCCCCGCAAGGCGACAACGATCACCTACCTGCGGGCGAAGGTCATGGGCAGCCAGTTCGAGAAGCTCCACCAGCAGTCGCAGCAGGCTCAGCCCGTCTTCGCCGACCTGAGGAAGGTCTACGGCACGCTCGACGGCGACCTCTCCCCGCGCTACCCCACGGAGCGCCCGGTCTGGTGGACCCAGACCGATCCCAGCCTTGAGTCCGCCAACAGCCCCCTCGGAGGCGGCCTGCAGCAGGCGCCCCAGCAGCAGCCCCAGCAACAGCAGCAGGCACCCCAGCAAGGTGGCCAGCAGCCCCAGCAACAGGCCCCACAGCAGGGTGGCGGCCAGCAGCCCCAGCAGCAGGCACCCCAGCAGGGCGGTCAGCAGCCCGCCGACTCCGGCCAGACCGACGGACAGGGCGACACCGGTCAGGCCGACGGCGCAGCGGGCGAGAACGGCCAGGGCGCCGACCAGGCCGAGACCAACGGCCAGTAGGAGGTCCGTCAGGGCCACCAGGACGACGGCGGAACCGAGGGGTCGCCGTCGTCCAGTGTTTCTCGCCGGGCGTGAACACTGTGCATTCCTCAGGACCATGGCCCTCGTGGTGGGGATGTCGGCCCGCTAGGCTGATCCTGCATTCGGCAGTCGCGCGCGAGCGTGCCCGACGCCGACGACCTCATCACGATCCCCTCAGCAAGGAGCACCAAGTGGCCCTCATCGAGAACGTTCACGCCCGCGAGATCCTCGACTCCCGTGGCAACCCGACCCTTGAGGTCGAGATCCTCCTGGAGGACGGTGCCTCTGCTCGCGCCGCCGTCCCCTCGGGCGCCTCCACCGGTGCCTTCGAGGCCGTTGAGCTGCGCGACGGTGACAAGGACCGCTACGGCGCCAAGGGCGTGGAGAAGGCCGTCGACAACGTCAACGACGTCATCGCCCCCGAGATCATCGGTTTCGACGCCGCTGACCAGCGCGGCCTCGACCAGCTCATGATCGAGCTCGACGGCACCCCCAACAAGGGCAAGCTCGGCGCCAACGCCATCCTCGGCGTCTCCCTGGCCGCCGCCCAGGCCTCCGCCGAGTCCGCCGGCCTGGACCTGTTCCAGTACGTCGGCGGCCCCAACGCCCACGTCCTGCCCGTGCCCATGATGAACATCCTCAACGGCGGCTCCCACGCCGACTCCAACGTGGACATCCAGGAGTTCATGATCGCCCCCATCGGCGCCCCCACCTTCCGTGAGGCGCTGCGCATGGGGGCCGAGGTCTACCACGCCCTCAAGGCGGTCGTGAAGGAGCGCGGCCTGTCTACCGGCCTGGGTGACGAGGGTGGCTTCGCCCCCAACCTCGACTCCAACCGCGAGGCCCTCGAGCTCATCGTCGAGGCCATTGAGAAGGCCGGCTACAAGCCCGGCAAGGACGTGGCCCTGGCCATGGACGTCGCCTCCTCGGAGTTCTTCGACGAGAAGGCCAAGACCTACCAGTTCGAGGGCGAGGCCCGTGACAACGCCTTCATGGTCGACTACTACGAGAAGCTCGTGAAGGACTTCCCGATCGTCTCCATCGAGGACCCGCTCTCCGAGGACGAGTGGGACGACTGGAAGGCCCTGACCGACAAGATCGGCGACAAGGTCCAGCTCGTCGGCGACGACTTCTTCGTCACCAACCCCGAGCGCCTCGCCAAGGGCATCAAGCTCGGCGCCGCCAACGCCCTGCTGGTCAAGGTCAACCAGATCGGCTCCCTGACCGAGACCCTCGAGGCCGTCGAGATGGCCCACCGCGCCGGCTACAAGTCCATGACCTCCCACCGCTCCGGTGAGACCGAGGACGTCACCATCGCCGACCTGGCCGTGGCCACCAACTCCGGCCAGATCAAGACCGGCGCCCCCGCCCGCGGCGAGCGCGTCAACAAGTACAACCAGCTCCTGCGCATCGAGGAGGCCCTCGGCGACGCCGCGGTCTACGCCGGCGCCGGCGCCTTCCCCCGCTTCCAGGCCTGAGCCTGACGGCGACCTGCCGACGTCGAGCCGCTGACTGACGCGACGGCTCAGCCACGACTCGACGACGCACACCACCGCTTCGGGGCAGACGGGTTCTCCCGCCTGCCCCGAAGTGTCGTCTGCGTCCGTGTCGCCGCATTCGCGGCCACGCGGAAGCAGTCCAGTGCTCGCGGGCTGCTTCCCGGGGTGCAGTCCTCGAGGCCCGGTATGCGCCCACCAGGGGCGATTCATGACCGAACCGTGAGCAACGCGCCCGGTGGGGTGCGCTATCACGTGCGCCCCGGTGAGGCAGGATGCCGGTATGACTCCACGCCGCCCCTCCTCCAGCCAGTCCGGGACGCGTCGCGTTGCCGGCGGCGCCCGGCCCCGTCAGGTCCCGGCCGAGCGGGCGGTATCCGCGACCGGATCAGGTTCCGGCTCGTCCGACTCCCAGTCCCGGGGCCTGCCGACGACGGCGCCCGAGCGCGCCCTGCCGCCCAGGGTCGTCATCCTGGCGGTCGTGTGCCTGCTGGCCTTCGTCGTCATCTTCACCTCACTGCGCGCCTACCTGTCCCAGCAGGCCCAGTACGACGCCGTCGTCGACAGGATCAAGGCGGCCTCCGACACCTCCACCACCCTGGAGAACGAGCTGGCCCAGTGGAAGGACGACACCTACGTGCGGTCCCAGGTGCGTGAGCGCCTCGGCTACGTCATGCCCGGCGACACCAGCTACGTCGTCGTCGGCGCGGACTCCATGAAACAGACTGAGGCCGGCGGCGGGGCCACCGCATCCTCCCAGGACGCCCCCTGGTACCAGAAGCTCCGAGACTCCTCGCGGGCCGCCGGCCAGGCCGGCAACGCCGCACCGGCAGGATCGAACGGCAGCGCGGACGGCAAGACCCTCAACCCCACCCAGAAGGATCTGCCGACCGGAGAGCCCAACCAGGCGCCGTCGGATCCGCCCAAGACCACGCCGAAACCGGCCGCCACCCCGCAGACGAAGGAGACCCCGTGAGCCCCACCCCTGAGACGCAGGCGAAGGAGTCGGTGTCGTCGGCCGATCTCGAGGCCCTGGCCGACCAGCTGGGGCGGGTGCCGCGCGGAGTCGTCGCCATCGCGGCCCGCTGCGTGTGCGGGCGCCCCACCGTGGTGCGCACCGCCCCGCGCCTCGACGACGGCACCCCCTTCCCGACCAGCTACTACCTCACCCACCCGGCCGCCGTGAAGGGCTGCTCCACCCTGGAGGCAGAGCACCTCATGGAGACCTTCAACGCCGACCTGGCCGCCGACGCCGACCTGGCCGCCGCCTACGCCGCCGCCCACGCCGACTACCTGGCCCGTCGCGCCGAGCTCGGGCAGGTCGCCGAGATCGAGGGAGTCTCCGCCGGTGGCATGCCCACGCGCGTCAAGTGCCTCCACGCCCTGCTCGGGCACACCTTGGCCGCCGGGGCCGGCGTCAACCCCATCGGCGACCGCACGCTGGAGGCTCTGCGCGAGCGCGGACTGTGGGATCCTGAGCGCTGCTTCTGCTGAACAGCAGGGACGTCCTGGTCACAAGAGCCGCGATCGCCTGGGGCGCGATCGCGTGCCGGGGGCGGCTGCGGCCCCCTCGTGGCCGTGCCTGACGGCCCTGGGGGCGGCCCCTTAAGGTACGTCCAGGAGCCCTCAGGCACGACCGCACTTTCACCCGTCCTGCTCTCACCTTGCCGACCCAGCCCAGGAGGCCGCCGCCATGACCCGCGTCGCCGCAATCGACTGCGGCACCAACACCATCCGCCTCCTCATCGCCGAGGCCGACCGCGACCACTCCGGCCGCCCCCGCCTGGAGGTGCTGCGCCGCCGCAACGAGATCGTGCGCCTGGGCCAGGGCGTGGACCGCACCGGCCTGCTCGACCCCGAGGCCCTCGAACGCACCCTGGCCGCCGTGGCCTCCTACGCCGCCGACTGCACCGAGCTGGGCGTCGCCCCCGGGAGAGACGTGCGGCGCTTCGTGGCCACCTCCGCCACCCGTGACGCCCGCAACCGAGAGGACTTCGTGGCCGGGGTGAGCCGCCTGCTGGGCATCGAGCCCGAGGTCGTCAGCGGCCAGGAGGAGGCCCGCCTGTCCTTCACCGGCTCCCTGCTGGGCGCCCGCGGGGGAGAGGGCGCCGAGGCACCGGGCCAGGGACAGGGCGAGTGCGCGCCGGCGCCTCGACTCGTCGTCGATCTCGGGGGCGGCTCCACCGAGCTGGTCCTGGGCGTGGACGAGCCCAGCGCCGCCATCAGCCTGGACACCGGCAGCGTGCGCATCACCGAACGCTTCCTGGCAGGCGGCGTCACCCCCGAGTCCGAGGCCGCCGCCCGGGCGGAGGTGCGCGGCCTGCTCGACGAGGCCGAGCGGGTCGTCGACCTGTCCGCCCCCGGGCGGCTGGTCGGCCTGGCCGGCACCATCACCACCGTCACCGCCCACGCCCTGGACCTTCAGGCCTTCGACCCGCAGGCCCTGAACGGCGCCGATCTGAGCCCTGAGACGGTCCTGGCCTCCTGCGAGGCGATCATCCACTCCACGGCCGAGCAGCGCGCCTCCTGGGGATACCTGGCCCCCGGCCGCCGCGACGTCATCGCCGCCGGCGCCGTCGTATGGAGCGAGGTCGTCTCCCGCGTGGTGGAGCGGACCACCGCCGCCGGGCGGCCGCTGGAACGGGTCACCACCAGCCTCTACGACATCCTCGACGGCATCGCCCTGTCGCTCGTGCCCGAGCAGGCGCCGACCGAAGAGGCCCGGGCGTGAGCGCGACGTCGCTGACCTGGGGCGGGCGCCGCATCCCCGGCCCCGGTGGCCTGCCCGCGGTGGCCGTCTCCCTGACCGGGCCGACCGTCGCCCACGCGCGGGCCCAGGCCCGCAGCGCCATCGACGCCGGTGCCGACGTCCTCGAGCTGCGCGTCGACCTGCTTGAGGAGGTCGACGCCCTGGTCGCCTCCGCCAAGGCCACCGGTGCGCAGCCGCCCGCCTCCGATCCGCTGGACGCGGCCACCGCCGCGGCCCAGACCCTGGAGTGCCTGCGGGGTCTGGGTGATGCTGTCAACGCTGCCGACGGAGCCCCCCTGCTGCTCACCTGCCGCACCGCCGCCGAGGGGGGCCGGGCCCACCTGGACGACGCCGCCTACGGCGCCCTCCTGCGCTCCGTCCTCGACGGGCTCGCCGACTGGGCGCCCGAGTGTCGCCCGGCCGCCATCGACGTCGAGGTCCAGCGCGGCTGCCTGAGGCGGGTCTGCGAGCAGGCCCATGAGCTGGGGATCGACGTCGTCGCCTCCTTCCACGACTTCGAGGCCACCCCGCCCGATGAGGTGCTTGAGAAGGTACTGGCCCGCATGGCCGACGAGGGGGCCGACCTGGCCAAGATCGCCGTATGGCCCACCAGCGCCGCCGACGTCGCCCGCCTCCTGGGCGTGTGCGCGCGGGCCACGGCGGGCAGGGGAGAGGGCACCGGCCCGGGTGTGCCCGTGGCCGCCATGTCCATGGGGGCGCTCGGGGCGGTCAGCCGCGTGGCGCCGGCCTTCGGGTCGGCGCTGACCTTCGCCGTCGTCCCCGACGAGCAGGGAGAGGCCCGGGCCTCCGCCCCCGGCCAGATGCCGATCCAGGACGTGCGCCGCTGCCTGGAGCTCCTGCGGGCCTGAGCGATGTTCCGTGCCCGCGAGTTCGTAGGGTAGGTCGTGCGTTCGAGGGGTAAAGGGTACGACCGCGACCCCTACGGTACGAACGCGTGGAGCCGGCGGTGCCTCACAGACCCTCCTCCCAGGCCAGGATCGTGCGGGCCATGAGACCGGTGTTGCCGGTCTGGCAGTGGCTCGCCGCGCTCTCGGCCCTGGTGAAGGTGCGGGTGGTTACCGAGCGGGCGGCGGTGAGGCGCTCGGCCTGACGAATCATTTGGTGGTGCGGCACGAACTCGTCCTCGGCACCCTGCATGAGCAGGACGTCCCCGGCGATCCTGGGGGAGACGCCAGCTGTGGAGAAGGCGGCCGCAGCGCGCAGGAACTCAGCGGGCGAGTGCGTCCCCGTGACGTGCATGCCCTGCCACATGCCCCACCAGGTCACCGGGCTGCGGCGGGCCTGCTCGGTCAGTACCCGGTTGAGAACCTTCGTGGGAGTCCGGGTGATGAGCGGCTCGAGGTGTGCGAGAGACCGCCCGGCACCGCGCGCCAGAGCCGGCGGAAACGCCTGGGAGACGAGGACCTCCAGGAAGTCGTCGAGCACGTCGAAGGCGACGACGCGCCTGACTCGCGGCTCACCGGCGGCGGCGTGCATGACGAGCCCGCCTCCCAGCGACATGCCGACGAGCGTGGTCTCCTCGATGTCGAAGTGGTCCAGGACCGCTGAGACCGGCGCCGCCCAGTTGGTGCGCATGGTGAGCCTCTGTCCCGTCCTGAGTCCGGGCAACTTACCTGCCTCCAGATCGGCCTCCAGAGTGCCGCCCTGGCCAGGGCCCTCGAAGGCGATGACTCTCCGTCCGCGCTTCGCCACAGCGGCCAGGACAGGGAAGGTCTCCTCGATATAGGAGTCGAAGCCGCCGAGGACGACCCACGTACTTCGTGGAGGCTGTGCGGCGTCGGGGTCCGTCAGCTCATAGGCGGGCAGGAACCCGCCCTCGAAGGGGATGAGCTCGGGCTCCAGCGCGAAGCAGCGTCGCAGAGAGGAGACGAACCTCCGACGAGTCGGTGCCTTGAGCGGGTTACCGGGTTGCATGAAGAACTCCGCCCCGCGGGCGAAGAAGGCCGCCTCCAGATCGTGCTCCTGCTCCCGGACCCGATCGGCGAGGTCCAGGTAGGTCCGCACCCAGTCGGCGATCCGGGTGGTGCGCGGCACCACCGGCAGGAAGTCGGCGACCGCCCGCTCAGTGACGAGCCACCGGTTGGCCTGCAGGTTGAGGAAGCTGTTGCTGCTCAGGCGGCGGAAGCCGATAGCGGGTGCATCCAGGTCGAGTGCGTACGTGACGTCCATGAGGGCCCCTTGATCTATAAAAGCAAGAAAGTTGCGTTTAGGACTGTAGTGTGCGATCCGCCGTCGAGGCAACCCGCTGCTCTAGGCTGGCGACATGAAGCCGAGTAGCGGAGGTGAGGCGACGGAGGTGTGCGTCAAGAACGTGGTGCGCCCCCGTCCCGGCGGCCGTTCCGCACGCGTGCGTCGAGCACTGCTGGACGCCGTCGTCGAGCTGCTTGAAGAGGGTGGGGTCCAGGCGGTCACCATCGCCGAGGTCGCCGCGCGCTCCGGGGTCAACGCCTCCTCGATCTACCGTCGCTGGCGTGGCGTTGACGCTCTCATCCTCGACGCCGCCCAGGACCTCAGCCTGGGCGCCATCGATGTGGCCGACACCGGTTCCCTCGAGGGTGACCTGTGCGCCACAGCGGTGTCTGTGTCCGCCTTCCTGCGCACGGATCTCGGGATCGCCATGGCTCGCGCCCTCATCCACGTGCCCCCGGAGGTTCTAGAGCGCCTCTCCGACTGGCCGCAGTTCTGGGCCACCCGCCTCCGGCGCTTCGAGCCGGTCTTCGCTCGTGCCGCCGCCCGTGGAGAAGTGGCTGACGACGTCGACCACTCCGTCGTCGCCTCCATTGGTGAGATGATTGCTGCGCAGACTTACTTTCTCACTCTCTTCCGGCGCGAGGAGGTTGACGATGCCGCCGCTCGGCGCATTGTGCGCCGCGCACTCGCGGCCGCAGGACTGTAGGTTCGGGCGTTTGCGCGGAAGACCGCCGACTCGTGGGGGAGTGTGATTGAGCTGTCAGTAACGAGGATGAGGGGCTCGGTGGGAGCTAGATGTCGAGCCTGCGCAGGAGCCCGGCCGGTGGAAGGGCCCCGTCCTCGATGTAGGCGCGGAAGACGGGTGCAGCCTGCTCACCTGTGAAGACCTCCTCGGGGTGCAGACGCAGGGAGAAGGGCTCTGGACCCCCGTTGTCCCAGGTGATCGTGGTCCACGTTCCGGGGGCGGCGACGGGCTCACGGGCCACGGCGTAGTGCTCGTAGGAGTCGTCCTCGTGGGTCACGCGGATCTCAACGCTCATGGCTGCCGAGGAGCCGCCGCACTGGATGAAGGTGGCTCGCGCCGGGGAGGACTCCGGGACGTCGTCCATATGCGTCATTCCGTCGGGCAGTGCCCACACCACGACGGCGAAGTGCCTCTTGCCGTCCAGGTAGTTGGGTGAGGTGAGCTTACGGGCTACCTCATCGGCAATGAGCTGCGGGGTCTGGGGCTGCAGGAAGACGTCGATGGGGCCGTTCCTGCCGACGATGTACTCGGCGAAGTACCTCATGGTCTGCTTTCTGGTAGTCGATGAAGGGGGGCCACCAATAGTGCGAGGCGGCGCTGGTGGGTTCGTGGCCGTTGTCCTCCGGATGATCTCAGTTCCGCGCTCCGTGCGTGCTCCCGTGACCGGGGCATGGGGACAAGTGCCCGCCGCCGACCGCCGTGATCACGGGCCCTCGTCGCACCGCGTGAGTAGGCTTCGCTGCACCCGCGGCGCCTTGTGACAGGTCGGATCGCGGGCGGAACCGGGAATGAAGGAGGGGCGAGCATGGCCGACTACGGGCGGCGCGGCGTCGTCGGCATGAGTCTTGTCGGCGGGGCGGCGCTGGTGCTGGGCGGTTGTGCCTCAGCGCAGGAGGACCGGTCGCGGTCGGGTTCGACGCCGACGTCGGATGGCCGTTTCGCGAGCTTCACCGAGTACGTCCCCGACAAGCTGGAGATCCGGACCGATCTGGGACGCCTCGACAGGCGCATGCCGGGCATCACCATCTCCTCGGCCCACTGGGTGGCGCAGTACTGGCAGGAGGAACGCGAACTCCTGCCCGCGCCGGACCGCCCGATATGGATACACGGGGTGCTGGCACTCGAGCCTGCCAGCACCCGGGCGCTCGCCGAGGCCTCGACCGGAAAGGCCGATCCGCTCCCGGGCATCTACCCGGACCTTCGCCAGTACGTCCCCGTGGGCAAGGTCTTCACCACGGTCCCGAAGGAGAAGGCCGATGAGATCCTCGATGTCAAGCACATGATGCGAGACGATCCGAACGCCCATGGATCAGACGGTGTCGGGGTGGATCAGGCGGCGGTCTGCGCCGACGCCAACCTCCTGATCCTCATGGCCAACGAGCACATATTCTGAACCTCCGGCCGATGCATCCGCGCGTTCGTAGGGTAGGGCGCGCGTTCGTACCTTTAACCCTCGACCGCGCGACCTAAGGTACGAACGCGCGAGCCGGTCCGGTCTGACAAGGGCTCAGCGTGCGTACCAGCTCCGCGACGGGCCCCAGGTGGGGCGCCTCACCGGCTGCGCGGCTGTTCGCCCGGCCTGCCCATGCCGTAGTCTTGCCCACGTTGCCCCGGCGAGGGACGCGCCAGCAAGGCGCGCATCCGTGATCGACGTGGTGGTACCTGGCGGTACTGCGCGTCGTCGCGCCCAGCCGGACCACCATCAGCCGCGGGGCACCGGGCCCCGCCTCATCCGCAAGGAGAGCCACATGGCCAACAACGCCATCACCCTCAAGGCCCAGGACCGCACCGACTTCGGCAAGGGCTCCGCCCGTCAGGCCCGCCGCGCCGGCCAGGTCCCCGTCGTCGTCTACGGCCACGGCACCGAGCCCCGCCACCTCCTGCTCGAGGAGCACGCCACCCGCCTGGCCCTGCGCAGCAACGACAACGCCCTGGTCGAGCTGGACATCGCCGGCGGCGAGACCCTTCTGGCCCTGGCCAAGGACGTGCAGCGCCACCCCATCCGCCTCGGCGTGCAGCACGTCGACTTCCTCCTGGTGAACCGCAACGAGCGCGTCGACGTCGAGGTCCCGGTCACCGTCATCGGTGAGGCCGCCCCCGGCACCATGCACATGATCGAGGCTGTCACCGTCATGGTCTCCGCCCCGGCCGTCTCCGTGCCCGAGGCCATCGAGGTCGACATCACCGACGTCGCCGCCGGCACCGTCCTGACCATCGCCGACATCACCCTGCCCAAGGGCGTCGAGGCCGTCTCCGACGCCGAGACCGCCGTGGTCAACGTGGCCAACGAGCACGCCGTCGCCTCCGAGGTCCCCGAGGTCGTCCCCGCCGAGGGTGACGCCGAGTCCGAGGCCGAGTGAATCGCGCGTGACTGACATGTCCCGCCATGACGACGCGCCGGCAGGCGCCTCCCGCACCACCCGTGCCGCCCGCGCCGGGCTCACCCCGGGGCAGAGTGCATGAGTGAGGCCTGGCTCGTCGTCGGGCTGGGGAACCCCGGGACCCGGTACGCCCGCAACCGCCACAACGTCGGCTACATGGTGCTCGACGTCCTGGCCGAGCGCACCGGGTCCCGGTTCTCCCAGCACAAGAAGGCTCGCGCCCGCGTGGCCGAGGGGCGACTGGGCATGATGCCCGGCGGAGCCCCCGGCCCCCGTGTCATCCTGGCCGAGCCCTCGGTGCTCATGAACCTCTCCGGCGGCCCCGTGGCCGGGCTCGTTTCCTACTACGGCATCGACCCTGCCAGCCGCCTGCTCGTCATCCACGACGAACTCGACCTGCCTGCCCACGAGCTGCGCCTCAAGCGCGGCGGCGGCGAGGGTGGTCACAACGGCCTGCGCTCCATCAGCAAGTCCGTGTCCACCAAGGACTACGCGCGCCTGCGCGTGGGCATCGGCCGCCCGCCGGGCCGCCAGGACCCCTCCGACTTCGTCCTGTCCGACTTCCCCGGCCGCGAGCGCGCCGACCTCGGCGTCACCCTGGAACAGGCCGCCGACGCCGTCGAGCAGGTCGTCACCCTCGGCTTCGACGACGCCCAGCAGCGCCTCCACGCCCCCCGCTGACGTGCGGACGCCTCATCGGGCCGCGTGGGACAGATGCTCTTGGCAACCATCCGCGCTGTTCGTTCCTCACTGCGCTCCCGCCAGGCCCGTCCACTCCGTCGAGCACCTGTCCCACCCGATCCCGGTGGACGGTCATCAGGCCATGAGGCCGGTCTCGTAGGCGACGACGACGGCCTGGACCCGGTCGCGCACGTCGAGCTTGGCGAGCACATTGCCCACGTGGGTCTTGACGGTGGTGGCTGAGACGACGAGGTGCGCGGCGATCTCCGCGTTCGACATGCCCTGACTCATGAGCACGAGGATCTCCTTCTCGCGTGGGGTCAGCGAGTCGATCCGCGGGTCCGATGAGGGCTGTGCCGGCGCGTTCGAGCTCGGCAGCGAGGCGGCGAACATCTCCAGCATCCGTTGGGTGATGCGCGGTGAGACGACTGCTTCCCCGGAGGCCACGGTGCGGATCGCCTCGGCGAGCTCGGTGGGCCGGGTGTCCTTGAGCAGGAAGCCGGAGGCCCCGGCGCGCAGCCCGGCGAAGGCGTACTCGTCCAGGTCGAAGGTGGTCAGGATGAGCACGCGCGTGCCCGGGCAGTCCCGGGCGATGAGCTCGGTGGCCTCGATGCCGTTCATGCCCGGCATGCGCACGTCCATGAGGATGACGTCGGGGTGCAGGGCCTTGGCCTGGGCCAGGGCGGAGGTCCCGTCGGAGGCCTCGCCGACGACGGTGATGTCCTCCTCGGCCTCCAGCACCATGCGGAAGCCCATGCGCATGAGCGCCTGGTCGTCGGCGAGCACGACGCTGATCGGCCCCCTGACCTCGCCGGGGCGCTCCGACTCGTCGGGCTGGAGGGGCTCGCCACTGCTCATAGGGGCGTCTGCCATGAGAAAGTCCCTTCGTCATGCTCGTCCCAGCGCAGGACTGCACGGACTCGCCAACCCGTGGGGGTCGGGCCGGCCTGTACGGTCCCACCATAGACCGATGCGCGTTCCCGCATGCCGATCAGACCCTTGCCGGATCCGTGCATCGGACGTGTGCCGGGGGCTGCCTCGTTGTCCACGGTGAGGACCACGGTGCCGATGTGCCGTTCGACGTCGACGCTGACGGACGGCGTCGTCGGGGCGTAGCGCAGCACGTTGGTCAGCGCCTCCTGAGCGATGCGGAACACGGTGAGCTGGAGGGCCTTGTCCTCCGGCAGTGCCGCCCCCACCCACCGGTAGCTGACGGGCACCCCCGCAGCCACGAAGCGCTTGACCAGCTCGGTGATGTCGGCCTGCTCCGGGGAAGGAGCCAGGGGCAGGTCGCCCTGGGACTGGTCGCCCGCGCCATCGGTGGCCTGCTGGCGCAGACTGGCGATGGGGGCACTGGGCTCGACCGGCGTCACTGTCCCCAGGGGTGCGAACTCGGGCACCGGCAGGTCTCGGACCTCGTGCTGGTGGGCCGACGACGGTGAGCTCTCAGGGGGTGCTGGGGGCTCCGGGGACTGCGAGGCTCCCGCCGTCCTGCCTTTCAGGTTCCAGTGGGGGAGGTGGGTGGAGGAGGACTGGTCGGGGAGCGGTGCCGCGTCCTGCGCGCCGGATGAGGAGGCGGAGCCCGACGAGTCCTCCGAGGTGGGGGAGTGCCCCGCGGCGACTGAGGGGTCCTCCCGCAGGACCCCCACGAGGCGGCGGGTGTCGGCCAGGGCACTGCGTCCGGCCTCGGCCAGGGTCTCCATGGCCTGCTTGGCCGTGGCCGGATTGCGCTCCACGGTGGCGGCGGCGCCGTCGGCCATGGTGATCATGACGGCCAGGGAGTGGGCGACGACGTCGTGCATCTCCCGGGCGATGCGACTGCGCTCCTCGGCGGCCGCCAGCAGCGCCGCCTGCTCGCTCGCCAGGGCCATCCGGGCCGAGCGGAGCTCTATGGCCTTGAGTCGCAGGCGGGCGGAGCGGGTATTGAAACCGATCACGATGCCGATCAGGATGAGGAGAACCAGCAAGGCGATGTTGCGCAGGAGCTCCCCAACCGACAGACCAGGAGTTGTCAGGCTGAGGTCCAGCATGAGAACCACCAGGGAGATGCCCCCCGCGGTCCATGCGGCGGCCGGCCTGCGGTGCGAGGCGATGGCGCCCAGGGCGAAGGGGAGTGATATCAACCCCATGCCGCTGACACCGATGGCCGCGTACAGCAGCTGCTCCATCGTGAGATGGAAGGCCCGCTGGATTGCGAACTGATAGACCTCCGGGACCAGGAGTATGGCGGCCCAGCTCCACAGAGGGGCGCGTCGGCGAAGTGCCAGCGCGATCCCCAACAGTGCGATCGCGATCAACGCCAAAGGCAGGATGGGATGGGCCTTTACCAGGCTGCTTGGCCGCAGAAGAAACGTGACACCCGCGAAGAAGGCGTATGTAACGACGCCGGCAGCGATGGAGATGTCGATGATCGTCGGATGGCGGTAGTACCACTGCCTGATCGCGCGCAGCAGGCCCCGTGACTCGGTCTGGAGCTCCAGGTCGTCCTCGTCGGGCATGGTGGTGGCGGCACGGCCGGGCTGGGGGCTGGGCAGCTGGCTGGACATAGGGCTCAGTGTGTCATTCCAGGGGGTCGTGATCGACGTCGACTTGTGCGGCTGAGAGGCCCGCCCCCGAAGATGGGGACTCTTCCTGCCATCGTCGGAGGCGGGGATCGTCGGATCGGGGAAGGGCGTCGTCGGTAGGGAACGGATGAGGGTCCGCAGGAGAACAGGGTTGGTCAGAACCGCGTGCAGCCCTGCGCCCGCCCGGCTCTCGGCGGCCGATGCGGCTGCACTGCCGGGGGAGTCAGCGGCGGAGGAGCCAGACGGGGTGCCGGTGCCGTCTCGAGGTGAGGAGGGGCCGGAGGCCGGGTGGGAGGGAGTGGAGGCTGACATGGGGCATCACCTCCGGCTGACGGCTGAGGCCCGCCGGGCTCAGGCGTCGCGCCGGGAGAAGACGAACCAGGCCACGATGAGCGGGATGAGCGCCCAGGCGGCGAAGACCGCGATGGCCTGGCCGTGGGTGAGGAACTGGGCGCCCTGCCCACCCCACTCGGTGATGCGCTGGAACGGGTCGGAGACGGCTTCGGAGACGGTGCTGGGCAGGCAGCCGATGATCTTGTAGATCCATTCCCACTTGCCGGCCGCGAGCTGGAGGGGAGTGGTGATGATGAACAGGAGGGAGACGATCACGGTGATGGTGCCGGCGGTGGAGCGCAGCAGGAAGCCGATGCCCAGGGCCATCAGGGCGATGGCGGCGAAGACCAGGCCCGAGCCCCAGATGTGGCCGGCGTACTGCGAGTCGGTGAGGGAACCGGCGTGCTCTCCGATGAAGGGCTTGGAGATCGCCCAGGACAGGAACACGGACACCGAGCCCAGCAGGAAGGCGACAACGCTGAGGACCACGGCCTTGGACAGCAGGAGCCGGCCGCGCCTGGGGACGGCGGCCAGGGAGGATCGGATCTGACCGGAGGAGTACTCCCCGGTGATGATGAGGGCCCCCAGGACCGCGACCACGACCTGCCCGAATGTCAGACCGGAGGTGATCATGTCCTTGGCCATGTCCTGGTACTGCTCCGACCGTCCGAAGGCGGCGGTGAGGCCGGCGCCGAACAGGACGGTCAGGGTGATGGTGATGAAGGAGGTGATCCAGGTCGAGCGCAGGGACCAGAACTTGATCCACTCCGCACGTAAGGAGTGCAGGATGGTCTGGCGGCCCCGGATGCGTGGGCCGGCTGGGCGAGGGGCGGTCCCGACGGCGGTGCGCGCCGGGGCTTGGGCTGTGGGGGCGGCTGAGGCATGTGCTGGGATGTGGGTACTCATGGCTGGGCCTTCCGGAGTGAGACGGATGGAGCTGCTGATGGCGGGCGCGGTGCGCCGAGGAGGCGCACCTCAGCCCCGGGCGGAGCCCTGAGGAACGGCCTGCTGCATCTGGGCCTGGGACGCGGGGTCGGTGCGGTACTCCACGGAGTCGCTGGTCAGGCTCATGTAGGCCTCTTCGAGGCTGGCGCGGATGGTGGTGAGCTCGTGCAGGACGATGCCGCCCTGGGCGGCCAGCTCACCGATGGTCGCGGCGGTGGTTGCGGTGGTCTCCAGGACGTTGGGGGCCACGGGCCGGGCGGCCAGGTTGCGGGAGGCCATCAGCTCGGCGAGCTGTGTGGCCTGAGGGGAGGCCACGCGCACCCGGTCGGTGGTGGCCGAGGCGATGACGTCCTCGACCGGGCCGGCCGTCAGGATCCGGCCGCGGCCGATGACCAGGAGATGGTCCGCGGTCTGCGCCATCTCACTCATGAGATGGGAGGAGATGAACACGGTGCGGCCCTCGCCGGCCAGACGGCGGCAGGTCTCACGCACCCACTTGACGCCCTCGGGGTCCAGGCCGTTGACGGGCTCGTCGAACAGGAGCACGCCGGGGTCGCCCAGCAGGGCTGCTGCCATGCCCAGGCGCTGTCCCATGCCCAGGGAGAAGCCCTTGACGCGCTTCTTGGCCACCGAGGTCAGGCCGGTGATCTCCAGGACCTCGTCGACCCGCTTGGCGGAGATGCCGTTGGAGGTGGCCAGCTGGCGCAGGTGACTGCGGGCGCTGCGTGAGCCGTGCAGGCCCTTGGCGTCCAGCAGGGCTCCGACCTCGCACAGGGGGGCCGACAGCTGCCGGTAGGGGCGCCCGTTGATAGTGACCTTGCCGCTGGTGGGCTTGTCCAGGCCCATGATCATGCGCATCGTGGTGGACTTGCCCGCCCCGTTGGGGCCCAGGAAGCCGGTGACGGTGCCGGGCTCGACGGTGAAGGAGATGTTGTCCACCGCCGTCTTACTGCCGTAGCGCTTGGTGAGATTGACTGCCTCGATCATGATGTTCTCTCTTCGACGTGGGCCTCTGACGAGGGGGATGGGTGGGTGGTTCGCCGTGGTTTTTCGGGGGTTTCTCCTAAGGAGCAACCGGATGGCTTCAGCCTAGGAGCGCGCCGTCGTGGGCGAATCGGCCGAGGTGACGAACTCCGGGCCGGCTGGGGCGGGGCCGACAGGGGGAGGAGGGTCCTCCTGGAGGATGAGAACCGATCGGTCGAGGGGAGACGTGGGAGGTGGCCGAGGAGGCGACGGCGCTCGTCACATGAGTGGGGAGCTCTCCCCTGAGGACTACGTTGTGAGGGAAATGGGTTCCCCTGACCGTGCTGGGGATGCGCATAATGTGCGCAGTTTCCGGTGCCGGCCCTCGACGGCCGGACCGCACTGCGAGCGGCGGCCTCTCCGGGCCGACGGTCCCAGCCCCCTCAGAGAGGATGAGAGGAACATGTCCAACCCCTTCTTCGACCGAAGCGCCGCCTTCCAGACCGGCGGCCAGGCACCTGGGAGCGCCCCGGCTCAGACGCCCAACGGCTACCCCACGATGCCCGGCTACCAGGCCGGCCAGTACGGCCAGCAGGCGGCCGGCTACGGCCAGTACGGGCAGTACGGTCAGACCGCCAACCAGTACGGCCAGGTGAGTCCCGAGCAGATGGCCGGCCTGGAGGCCCAGTACCAGGCGCCGTCGGCCACCAACGCGGTCATGCGCCGCATGACCTACGACGACGTCATCATCCGCACCGCCGGTATGTTCGCCGTCATCCTGGCCATGGGCGCCCTGTCCTGGAACCTGGCGACCAGCACCGATGAGGCGGTCGCCGGGCTGAGCTTCCTGGCGATGTTCGGCGGCCTTGTCGGCAGCTTCATCCTCGGCCTGGTCAACACCTACAAGCGGGAGCCCTCCCCGGCCCTCATCCTGGTCTACGCGGCCTTCGAGGGACTGCTGCTGGGCAGCATCTCCGGCTTCATGGAGGCCCGCTACGAGGGCATCGTCGTCCAGGCCGTGCTCGCAACACTGGCCACCTTCGGCGTCATGCTCGTGGCCTACTCCTTTGGTGGCTTCCGGGTCCAGGGCAGGTTGCGCAAGGTGGTGGTCGTGGCCACCTTCGGCTACATGATCTTCAGCCTCATCAACGTCGTCCTCCAGATGACTGGCGCGACCACTGGCGCCTGGGGCCTGCGCTCCCTGACCATCATGGGGATCCCACTGGGCATTCCGCTGGGAATCCTCGGGGTCATTCTTGCCGCCCACTTCCTGGCCATGGACTTCGAGTTCATTGAGAACGGGGTCCGCAACGGGCTGCCCCGACGCTACGCCTGGGCGGGGGCCTTCGGCCTGGTCGTCACCCTCGTGTGGCTCTACGTGGAGTTCCTGCGCCTGCTGAGCTACTTCCGCGACTGAGCTCACGGCGCGGGGCCGGGACCGGTTCGTCCGATCCGGCCTCACGCCACTACCTCGGCTGGGGCCGGGACGCAGGTGATGCGTCCCGGCCCCAGCCGTGTACGTGGCGGCATTGGGCCTCTTCCGGTCCCAGACGCTGCCAGGCATGTCCGGCGCTGCCCCGAACGCCTGAGCGCCCGGGACTGCGTGACCCGCTCGCCGGGTTCGCGCTGGGCCGAGGCCCGCTGCGGCGTCGAACCGGGGCCCTCGCGTAGGCTCACCGCATGATCAACACCAACATGCCCTCCGTCGAGGGCGCCAAGGGCACGAAGCCCACGCTCACCTTCCCCGGGCCCGAGGCCCCCGAGGGGCTGCAGGTCCAGGTGCTCGACGCCGGCGACGGCAAGGTGGTCGAGGCCGGCGACACGATCGTGGCCAACTACCTGGGCCAGATCTGGGGTGGCGACGTCTTCGACAACTCCTACGACCGCGGCCAGCCGCTGAACTTCCAGGTCGGTGTCGGCATGGTCATCCGCGGCTGGGACGACGGCCTCGTGGGCCAGCGCGTGGGCTCGCGCCTCCTGCTGTCCATCCCCTCCGAGCTCGGCTACGGCGACCGCGGCGTCCCGCAGGCCGGCATCCGCGGCGGCGACACCCTCGTCTTCGTCACGGAGATCCTCGGCGTCATCTGAGCCGAGCTCTCCGGCACTGTCCGCGCGTTCGTACGGTAGGCGCCAGACGTACCTCAGGGGTGCGTCCCGGAGCCCTACGGTACGAACGCGCGTCTGCGTACGGCGCCCCGGGGTTGCGATCACTGCGCTAGCCTGGGGGCGGCGCGCTCGCGCCACACCCGGTAGCACGAACTGCACGGTCCGGAGGAAGTCCGGATGACGCCGTCGGGCCACAGGCCCTGCATCCGCCCCGAACTCGTCGTGGGCAAGCGACAACCAGGCGTTCGTCACCTCGGGGACACCGTTCATCGGTCGCCACGGGGACTCCTGCTGCGCCGGGTGCGATCACTCGCACCCGAAGGAGTCCCATGTCGAACATGTCCGCCTCTGACAGCCGGTCCACCGTCCTCGCCTGCATCTCAGCCCAGTTCACCCTCTACTTCGACGGCCGCTTCTGGGTCGGCGTCCTCGAGCACCATGAACTCCGCCATAGCGGCGACGCGATCAGTCGTGCCATCACGGTGCGGGCGGCACGGCACGTCTTCGGGGCTGAGCCCAGCGACGTCGAGCTCTACGACTTCCTTCTGACTCACGGCGGGGCCCTCATCGACCGGGCTGCGGCTTCTCCTCCGGTACCGGCGTCCAGGCCGGTGGGCTTGTCGTCGACTCCCCGCCCCAACCCCAAGCGCGCCGCCCGGCAGGCCGCCAAGGAGGCAGCTCGGGCGCGCCCATCCACCGCTGCGCAGGCGGCCTTGGCCGCTGCCCGAGAGGAGACCGCGACCCGTACCTCCCGTGACCGGAGTCGTCGTCGTCGCCAGAAGGCGGACGAGGAGTGGGCCCGTCGTCGGGAGCGGGCCAAGCGTCGCCACCGCGGCCGATGACGCAAGCCCGCTGTTCCGCAAATCGCGGCGGTGAGGGCGGCCCCTTGGGGCGCAGGACGGAGGCCCGTGACCGCGCCGGGTCGGCCTTAGCGTGTCTCAGGGACAGGAAGCGGCGCGGCGCCCGGAGCCAACGAGGGCTACGCTATGGCAACACGGCGTCGTGAAGCGCTGGCCATCCCCCTGAGGCCGGCTCCTTGCGACGCCGTTCCAGTCCGTCTGCCCCAGAAGGAATCGCTCATGCCGCAGTACCGCAGTGCCACCTCCACCCACGGCCGCAACATGGCGGGCGCCCGTGCACTGTGGCGCGCCACCGGCGTCAAGGACTCCGACTTCGGCAAACCGATCATCGCCATCGCGAACTCCTTCACCCAGTTCGTCCCCGGGCACGTGGGCCTGCGCGACGTCGGGCGCCTCGTGGCCACCGAGATCGAGGCCGCCGGCGGCCTGGCCAAGGAGTTCAACACCATCGCCGTCGACGACGGCATCGCCATGGGCCACGACGGCATGCTCTACTCGCTGCCCAGCCGCGACCTCATCGCCGACTCCGTGGAGTACATGGTCAGCGCCCACTGCGCCGACGCCCTCGTGTGCATCTCCAACTGCGACAAGATCACCCCGGGCATGCTCATGGCCGCCATGCGCCTCAACATCCCGGCCATCTTCATCTCCGGCGGCCCCATGGAGTCGGGCAAGATGACCGCCGCCGACGGCACCACCCGCAAGCTCGACCTCATCGACGCCATGATGGACGCCGCCGACCCCACCGTGGCCGACGAGACCATCAGCGCCATCGAGCGCCTGGCCTGCCCCACCTGCGGCTCCTGCTCGGGCATGTTCACCGCCAACTCCATGAACTGCCTCACCGAGGCCCTCGGCCTGGCCCTGCCCATGAACGGCACCCTGCTGGCCACCCACGCCGACCGTGGCGAACTCTTCAAGCGCGTCGGCCACCAGATCGTCGAGATCACCCGGGCCTACTACGAGCACGACGACGCCTCCGTCCTGCCGCGTTCCATCGCCACCAAGGCGGCCTTCGAGAACGCCATGAGCCTGGACATCGCTATGGGCGGCTCCACCAACACCGTCCTGCATCTGCTGGCCGCCGCCCAGGAGGCCGAGGTTGACTTCACCATGGCCGACATCGACCGCCTCTCGCGCAAGGTCCCCCACCTGGCCAAGGTCGCGCCCTCGACGAACCTCTACCACATCGAGGACGTCCACCGCGCCGGCGGCATCATCGGCATCCTCGGCGAGCTCGACCGCGGCGGCCTGCTGGAGACCACCACCTCCAACGTCCTGGGCACCACCCTGGGTGAGGAGCTCGCCGCCTACGACATCGCCCGCCCCGGCCCCGACGGCGTTCCCGGCTCCCAGGTCAGCGAGGAGATCCGCACCGGCTACCTCGCCGCCCCCGCCGGCGTGCGCACCACCGAGATGTTCTCCCAGGCCTCCCGCTGGGAGTCCCTCGACACCGACCGCGCCGCCGGCTGCATCCGCGACATCGAGCACGCCTACTCCGCCGACGGCGGCCTGGCCGTCCTCTTCGGCAACATTGCCGAGAAGGGCTGCATCGTCAAGACCGCCGGCGTGGACGAGTCGATCCTGACCTTCTCCGGGCCCGCCGTCGTCTTCGAGTCCCAGGAGGACGCCGTCGCCGGGATCCTCGGCAAGCAGGTGACCTCCGGCGACGTCGTCATCATCAGCCACGAGGGACCGCGCGGCGGCCCCGGCATGCAGGAGATGCTCTACCCGACCACCTACATCAAGTCCATGCACCTGGGCAAGGAGTGCGCCCTGCTCACCGACGGGCGCTTCTCCGGGGGCACCTCCGGGCTGAGCATCGGCCACGTCTCCCCGGAGGCGGCAGCCGGGGGGCTCATCGGCCTGGTGCGCAGCGGCGACGTCATCGACATCGACATCCCGGGCCGCTCCATCTCCGTGCGCCTGAGCGAGGAGGAGATCGAGCGCCGCCGCGCCGAGGAGGAGGCCCGCGGTGAGGCCGCCTGGACCCCGCACGTGGACCGCCCCCGTAAGGTCTCCGCAGCGCTGCGCGCCTACGCCATGCTCGCCACCAGCGCCGACCTGGGCGCCGTGCGCGACCTCAAGCGCCTCGGGATCAAGTAGCTCAAAGGGGGCGGTGGTGACCGTCCGGGCTGACAAACCACATATTTGAAAAACATGTCGTTCGCATTTAGTGTTTGCGTGTGACAATCGTTCTCAGTTCGTTGGTGGTGCGCTCCGGCGGCACGACGTTGGTCAACGGCGTCGCCCTCCGCCTGGCCCCCGCAAGCCGGACCGCCCTGGTCGGCGCCTCTGGGGCCGGCAAGTCCCTCACCTGCGCCGCGCTCGCGGGCACCCTCCCGGCCTCGCTGGGGGTCGCCGGCTCCCTGACCGTTGAGCCCGATGACGCTGACGCAGGCAGCGACCCGAGTGCGAGCTCCGATGCGGCAGGCGAGGCCGGCGGCGTCAACCTGCTGGGTCTGCCCGCCGCCCGGCGCCCCCGGGGCAGCCGGATCGCCCTGGTCCCGCAGGACCACTCCACCGCCCTGCACCCGCTCATCGCGGTCGGCCGCCAGATCGCCCTGGCCTCCCAGGCCGCCGGACGCAGCCGGGACGAGGCAGATGAGCGAGCCACCGACTACCTCTACGCCGTCGGGCTCGACGAGTCCTTCGCCGACCGCGTCCCCGGGCGCCTCTCCGGAGGCCAGCGCCAACGCGTCAGCCTGGCCCTGGCCCTGGCCGCCGAACCCGCCCTCATCATCGCCGACGAGCCCACCACCGCCCTCGACGTCGTCGCCCGCGCCGAGATCCTCGGGCTCCTGAGCTCCCTGACCAGCCTGCCCCAGGCCCCCGCCCTGCTCCTCATCACCCACGACCTGCCCGCCGCCGCCATCTGCGAGAACATCGCCGTCCTCCACGACGGCGCCATCATCGAGTCGGGGCAGACCCGCTCCGTCCTGACCCGCCCCGAGCATCCGGTCACGGCCGCCATGTGCGAGGCCGGCGCCGAGGAAACCATCGACGGGGCCCTGGCCGCAGCGGGAGCCGCCGCATGAGCGGACTTGAGACCCGTGGCCTCAGGCGCTCCCACCCGGGGGCGGGCGGCGAGCGGCGAGAGGTGCTGCGCGGCGTGGACCTGCGCCTGGAGCCGGGGGAGAACGTGGCCCTCATCGGACGCTCAGGATGCGGCAAGACGACGCTGCTGCGCGCCCTGCTGCTGCTCGACTCCCCGGGGTCGGAAGACGCCGGCGAGATCCTGCTCGACGGCGAACCCGTGCGCCGAGGCGGAGCCCGAGCGCTGCGGGCCTTCCGGCGGGCGGTGCAGTACGTGCCCCAGGACGCCGCCGCCACCCTCCACCCGCGCCGCTCAGTGCTGGCGCAGGTGGCCACCCCGCTGCGCACCCTGGGGGTGGTGCGCGACCGTGAGGAGGCCACCAGTCGGGCCCGGCGGGTGCTGGAGAGCCTCGAGATTCGCCGCGAGATATGGGAGAGCCGGCCCCACGAGATCTCCGGCGGCCAGGCGCAGCGGGTCTCCATCGCCCGGGCCCTGGCCCTGTCCCCGCGCTACCTCCTGCTCGACGAGCCGGTCTCCGGGCTCGACCCCGCCCTGCGCCGCCAGACCCTCGACCTGCTTGCGGCCATCGAGGCCGACCCCGACGCCACCACCAGCGATGAGCAGGAGCCCCCCGCCAAGTCCGGCGTGAGTGGCGAGCCGGAGCCCGCCCCAGCTGGTTCCGGCGCCGTGCCCGCCCCAGCTGGTTCCGGCGCCGTGCCCGCCCCAGCCCTGCTGGTGGTGTCGCACGACCTGGCCGCCGTCGCCCGCGTCTGCCAGCGGGCCCTGGTCATGGACGAGGGCTCCATCGTCGAGGACGCCCCCATGCGCCGCCTCCTCACTAAGCCCACGCACACGGCCACCCGCGCCCTGCGCGACGCCGTCCCCACCCTGCCGACCGCCGCCACCGACTGACGACCTCCCGACCGATGACACCCCGACAGCTGACACCCCGACCCAGGCCCGAAGGAGCACCCATGTCCCTGCCCGCCCCCGCCGTCACCCGCCGCCAGGTCCTCGCCGCCCTCGGCGTCGGAGCAGGCGCCGCCGCCATCGCCTCCTGCTCGCGCAGCTCCTCGGGCGACGGTCGCATCCGCCTGGCCATGTTCCATGCCCCCGAGAGCAAGCTCAACCCACTCACCGACGGCCTCAAGCTCACCCGGTGGTCCTGCGCCGAGAGCCTCACCGCGCTCAACGCCGACGGCGATGCCCAGGAGCTGCTCGCCACCGCCTGGAAGCGTGAGGGCGAGACCACCTGGCGACTCACCCTGCGCGAGGGCGTCACCTTCCACGACGGCACCGCCCTGAGCGCCGAGAACGCGGCCGCCGCCCTCACCTTCGCCGCCACCGCGGCCAAGCCGCCGCGCGTCCTGGATGGAGTCAAGCTCACCGCGAAGGCCGACGGCAAGGACCTCCTTCTGACGACCGCGGCCCCCGACCCCCTCATGCCGCAGCGCCTCTCCAGCCCCCAGCTCGTCATCCTGTCCCCGGCCGCCTACCCCAGTTCCGCCGACGGCGCCATCGACCCCGTCGGCCACGGCACCGGCGCCTTCATCCTCAAGCAGGCCAACGGCTCCTCCGGTGCCACCCTGGAACGCAACGACAAGTACTGGGGCACGAAGGCCACCGCCCCCGGCATCGACGTCACCTACGTTCCCGACGGCGCCGCCCGCGCCAACGCCCTGCGCACCGACACCGCTGACATCGTCGAAGCCGTCCCCATCGCCCAGGTTGGCAACATCGACAAGAACCTTCTCCACGAGGTAGCCACCCCGCGCACCCCCACCCTCTACCTCAACACCCGCTCCGGCCCCTTCGCCGACCCCGCCCTGCGCGCCGCCGCCCGCAACGCCGTCGACCCTGCCGCCCTCATCAAGACCGTCTTCGAGGGCCACGCCGACTCCCCCGTCGGACTCCTGGGACCGGCCGTGCCCTGGGCCGCCGAGCTGCGCGCCTGGAAGAAGGAGACCTACCCCGGAGCCTCGGGTGCGGCCGCCACCGGCAAGGTCCCCGGCGCCACCGCCGCCGGGACCGTCCCCGCCGGCACCGCCATCACCCTGGCCTCCTACACCGACCGCCCCGAGCTCGGAGAGATGGTCCCCCTCCTGGCCCAGCAGCTCGAGGCCACCGGCTTCAAGGTCACCCAGGACGTGCGCGAGTACAACCAGATCGAGTCCGAGGCCCTGGCCGGCAAGTTCCACGCCGTCCTCGTGTCGCGCTCCACCGTCCTGGACTCCGGCGACGCCGTCGCCTACATGACCGCCGACTTCTCCTCCTCCGGCTCCTACTCCATGAGCGGCCTGCACGACGAGAAGGTCGACGCCGCCATCTCCCAGGCCGCCGCCACGCAACCCGGCGACGAGCGCCACAAGGCCATCATGGCCGCCGAGCAGGCCATCCTCGCCTCCGGCGCCGCCATCCCGCTGGCCCACGAGCGCCTCATCCAGGGCGAGGCCGCCGGAGTCACCGGCGCCCAGCGCGACCCGGGCGAGCGCGCCCTCATCACCTCGGCCACGACCGTGAAGAAGTGAGCGGCGTGCTCACTCGGCTCGCCGGGCGCCTGCGAACGGGCGACCTCGTCACCGGCATCTCGCGCCTGCTCGCCCTGGCCTGCCTCGTGGGTCTGGTGGGCATGCTGCCATGGCTCTCGGGCAAGGACCCGGCCCTGACGATCCTGCGCGCCACCTCCTCCGACCGGGAGCCCACACCGGAGGTCCTGGCATCCATCCGCAAGAGCATCGGGATCGACGGCGGCCCCCTCCACGTCATCGGCCACTGGTTGGCCGGAGTGGCCCGCGGCGACCTGGGCCGCTCCTGGGTCTCGGGGGCCGACGTCGGCCCGGATGCCGTGGACGCCTTCGGGGTCTCCCTGAGCCTCATGGCTGCCGCGCTCGGCGTCGGGGTCGTCGTGGCCGCCGCCCTGGTCCTGCCCGCGCTGCGCGACGGGCTGCGAGGGCGCCCCCGGCCTCGCGGCGGCGCCGCCTCCGCGGTCCTCATCTCCCTGCCCGAGTACCTCCTGGCCCCGATCCTCATGCTCGTCCTGGCCGTCTACCTCAGGATCCTGCCGCCCTTCGGGTGGGGCAGCCCCGAGAAGGTCATCATGCCGGCCCTCAGCCTGGGCCTGCCCACCGGCGGCTACCTCGGTGGACTCGTCTCCGACGCCGTCACCGCCACCTTCTCCGAACGGTGGGTGGCCACCTGGTCCACCGCCGGCATCCGCGGCCGAACCCTGGCCGGAGCCGTCCTGCGGCGGGCCCTGGCGCCACTGACCGGGCAGGTGGCGCTTGTCGTCGTCGCCCTGACCGGCGGCGCGGTCGCCGTGGAGAAGATCTTCGCCATCCCCGGGCTGGGGCGCGAGCTCCTGGACGCCGCCTCCGCCCAGGACGTGCCGGCCCTCCAGGCCCAGATTCTGCTGCTGCTCGCCCTGGCGCTGACCACCGGCGTCATCGCCGGAGCGGTCCGACGCCTCCTCATGGGGCGGGCCGCTGGGGCGGGCGGACTCACGGCACCGCCCCCGGTGGAGCACTCGGGGCGGGCTGCCCGCGTCATCGCCGTCAGCGGTGCCGCCCTGCTGGCCCTCATGATGGCCGTCGGGATTCGGCGCGACCCCTACGCCGTCGTCGCGGACAAGCTCGTACAGCCCAGTGCCGCTCTCCCACTGGGCGCCGACTCGCTCGGGCGCGACGTGCTGGCACGGGTGGCTCACGGGGCCGTGTCCACGGTGAGCGGCGCCGTCATCGTCACGGTGGTCTGCTTCGTCATCGCCATCCTGGTGGGGCTGGCGCCGCGGGCGGCCACGGGATTCATCGAAGTCGCCAACGCCGCCCCGCCGATCCTGGCCGGCCTCATCGTCGCCGGCGTCTCCGGGCCCAGTGCCACGGGAGCCGCCATCGCCGTGGCCGGCGTCGGCTGGGCACCCCTGGCCTCCCACGCCGCCGGGCTCGTCGCCGAGAACCGGCAACGTCCCGACGTCCTCCTCGCCCCGGTCCTGGGGGAGGGGCGTGTGCGGATCACCCTGACCCGGGTCCTGCCCGCCGTCGTCGGCCCCCTGGCGCGCCACGCGGCCCTGAGGCTGCCCGGCAAGGCCCTCGCCCTGGCGGCCCTGGGATTCCTGGGCCTGGGTGCCCAGAGCCCGGCACCGGAGTGGGGACTGGTCCTGTCCGACGCACTGCCCTACATCGAACGGGCCCCCTGGGCCGTGGCCACGCCCGCCGCCGCCCTCGTGGTCCTGTCGATCACGTCGGTCGCCGCCTCCCGCAGCATGCGGCGCTGAGACCCCTGGGACCTCGCGGCAGCGGCTCCGGCGAGGCGCGAAGGGGCTGCGCCGTCGGGAACAGGACATGAGGCGGGCGCCAACCGCGCTATGGGTTGGCGCCCGCCTCATCGGTTGATCGGGACCTCAGCCCTCCAGGGCGTGGAGGCGGTCGATCGGGGTGGAGACGGCCTCGCGGGCGCGCACCACGGCCTCCTCGTCGGGGGCGTCGTAGAAGCACAGGCACTTGACCGTGTCCTCACGCACGTAGGTGCGCAGGAAGCTCACCTCCGGCACCTGGGCGTACTTGGGGGAGTTGGCCTTCTTGCGTGCCAGGTAGGTCTCCATGGAGATCTCCTCGGGGATGTCCCACTCCACGAGGTAGTCGGCCTTGCGGGCCAGGGCGCGCACGTCCTCCAGCTCGGCGCCCACGAGGCGGACCTCGTCGGGGCCGGTGACCTCGGCGTCGGCAGCAGCGGACCGGACGGCCTCGGTCAGGCCGGTGACGTCGTCGGAGGCGAGCTCGACGATGGTGAAGATGCGTTCGTGGCTGGCGGTGACCTGCGACTCCAGGACGGAGGCGCCGGCGGCCTCAACGGCCTGAGAGACCTGGGCGATGAGGGCCTCGGCGGCCTCACGCGACGGGGTGGTGGGGACGAGCTCGAAGAGCTGGAGCGACATGGCGGCTCCTTTCCGTAGGGTGTGCGTACCAACCTTTCGGTCCATCCGAATTATTCCCGCCGGCTCCGGTGGACCAAGGACCTGCTCGCTCTGCGGACACGCCGCGGGGTTGAGCACCGCGTGCGGACGCGTCGCCACTCAGCGCCGTCTCGGGGCACGAAGGGCGACGGATGAATAGTCACCGTGCGTCCTCATCTCTCGCCCAGGTGAGGTGTCGACCGAGCCGTGACGGGGACGGCGAAGGACCTTCGGTCACCTTCCCACGCGTCGGCTGGAACGGCCGAGTTCAGCATCTCCAAGTCCTCCGCTGTGAGCCTGGAGGACATGGCTGAGGCGTTCTCCCTCACCCGGTCCGATCTACGCGTTCCAGGGATGGGGACGACGTCGCCGCCCTGGGACAGTAGCCACGCGAGGGCGACCTGGGCCGTCGTCATGTCCCAGGACCTTGCGAGGTGAGTGAGGGCCTCGACCTGAGTCAGGTTGGCACTGAGATGACCGCCGTTGAACCTGGGGTCGTTCACCCGGAAGGGGCTGTCGGCAACGGTGGTGGCATCGATTCGCCCGCTGAGCAGCCCGCGGCCCAGAGGGCTGTACGGCACCAGGCCGACTCCGAGGTTCCGGGCAGCGGGCACGATGCTGAGCTCCGGCTCGCGCCACATGAGCGACCACTCCATCTGCACTGCTGCGATGGGGTGAACGGCGTGAGCGCGCCTGAGCTCCTCGGGCGTCACCTCTGATACCCCGAGATGGCGGACCTTGCCTTGAGCGACCAGGTCAGCCATGGCTGCGATGGACTCCTCGATCGGAACCTGCGGGTCCACGCGGTGCAGGTAGTACAGGTCGATGGTCTCCAGTCCCAGCCGGCGCAACGATGCGTCGCAGTAGGAGGCGATGCGGCTGGGATGAGCATCCAGCTGGACCCCGCCCTCGCGCCGGACGATACCGAGCTTCGTGGCGATCTGAAGACTGTCGCGTGCGATGCCGCTGGTGGAGACGGCTCGGCCGACGATCTCCTCATTGTGGCCCTGCCCGTAGCTCATGGCGGTGTCGAGCATCGTGATGCCGGAATCGAGGGCTGCATGGATGGCGGCCAGGGACTCCTCGTCGTCGGCTGGACCGTACCCCTGGGACAGGCCCATGCAGCCGAGTCCCAGCGCGGAGGTTTCCAGGGCGCCCAGATGGTGGGTTGTGGTGTCTGCGGATTTGATGAATGTCATACCTGAACGGTAGGTATCTGGACTTCTATACGTCCAAGACTGAGTTCACATACTTACCATATCGATTTAATATGGCGAGGTGGAACTGCGATATCTGCGGTCATTTGAGGCGATTGTGCGGTGCGGTGGGTTCACCAGGGCGGCTACCGACCTCCACCTGGCTCAGCCGGTCGTCTCCGCCCATATCAAGCGGTTGGAGCTGGAGCTGGGAGTGACGCTGCTGCACCGCGCCCGGCCGGTGTCCCTCAGTGCCGCGGGAGAGTCCTTCCTGCCATACGTGCGTCGAGCCCTGGCGAGTCTTGATGAGGGGGAGCGGGCCGTGCGCGCCTTCCGGTCCGTGTCCGTGGGGCACGTCCGAGTGGCTGCGACGTCGCTCCTGGGCGGGTTCGACCTCGTGAGTACGATCGGCCGGTTCCGGCTCAGGTATCCGGGAGTCACGGTGTCGCTGCGTACCGGGCTCATCGCCGACCTGCTCGAAGAGCTCCATCGAGGACGGGTCGATGTCGTCGTCGGCCCTGTGGTGGAGCAGTGGGAGCAGGAAGGAACTCGTCGCACCGAGATCGCGGACGAACGGCTGGTCCTCATCAGCCCGTTATCGACTGCTCGACGAGTGAGGTCGTTGGCCGATGTGGCGGACGAACCGTTCGTGTGCCTGTCCTCGGACAGTGGACTGCGGCGTTTGCTGAACACAGCATTCAGCGCGGTCGATGCGGTGCCGCGGGTGGAGTTCGAGACGCACAGTCCGGCCAGTATCCGTGAGATGGTGGCGGCCGGCCTGGGGTGCGCGCTGATCGCGCAGTCGGCTGTGGAGAAGGAGGGGCCGGACGTTCAGGTCTATGACATCCCGGGGCTTCCTCCGCATCCGCCGATCGCCGCGATATCGGCGTCGGACGCGGCCCCGCCCATCGCCCGATTCGTCGATGAGCTGACGGCTGCGCGTTCTGCCTCACGTGCGGCAGATGCGCCAGCGCCGGCTTGAGCTTGACTGCGGCCTGCCCGTTACGCTGTCACTCGTGAATGAGCTCGACAGCGTCAGCAGCAACGGAACCCCGGCCTGGGACAGCGCCCGCTACCTGCGGGAGATCCTCAAGGCCCCCGTCTACGAGGCGGCTGAGCACACGCCCCTGCAGGAGATGCCGACCCTGTCGGCCCGCCTGGGCAACACCGTCGAGGTCAAGCGCGAGGACCTCCAGGCCGTCCACTCCTTCAAGATCCGCGGCGCCTACAACGCCATGCGCTCCCTGAGCCCGGCCGAGCGCGAGCGCGGCGTCGTCACCGCCTCGGCCGGCAACCACGCCCAGGGCGTGGCCCGCTCCGCCGCCCTGCTGGGGGTGAGCGCCATCATCGTCATGCCCACCGTCACCCCCCAGATCAAGGTCGACGCCGTTCGCGCCCTGGGCGGCGAGGTCCGCCTCCACGGGGACAACTTCGACGCCGCCAAGGCCGAGGCCACCCGCCTGGCCGAGGTCGAGGGCCACTCCTACATCGCCCCCTTCGACGACCCCTGCGTCATTGCCGGCCAGGGCACCATCGGCCTGGAACTCATCCAGCAGGACGCCCACCTCGACCGCGTCTTCGTACCCGTGGGGGGCGGCGGACTGGCGGCCGGCGTCGCCGTCCTCATCAAGCAGCTCATGCCCGGGATCAAGGTCATCGGCGTCGAGCATGAGGAGTCGGCCTGCCTCAAGGCCGCCCTGCTGGGCGGCGAGCCCATCACCCTGCACCACGTGGGCCTGTTCGCCGAAGGAGTGGCCGTGCGCCGCATCGGCGAGGAGACCTTCCGTATGTGCCGGGCCCTGCTCGACGACGTCGTCACCGTTTCCTCCGACGAGACCTCCGCCGCCGTGCGCGACATCTTCGACGACGTGCGCGCCATCTCCGAGCCCTCCGGGGCCCTGGCCCTGGCGGGCCTCAAGCGCTACGTCGCCGAGCACCACCTGTCCGGCGAGCGCCTCGCCTTCGTCCTGTCCGGCGCCAACCTCAACTTCCACCAGCTGCGCTACATCTCCGAGCGCAGTGAGATCGGTGAGCAGCGCGAGGCCATCCTCGGGGTCACCATTCCCGAGGAGCAGGGATCCTTCCTGCGCTTCGCCTCGGTCCTGGGGGCCCGCTCGGTCACCGAGTTCAACTACCGCCTCTCCGCGGCCCGCACCGACACCGACCCCGCCCGCATCTTCGTGGGCGTGCGCATTGCCCGCCGCCAGGAGCGCGCCGAGATCGTGGCGGACCTGGAGGAGGCCGGCTATGACGTCATCGACCTCACCGACGACGAGCTCGCCAAGGTCCACGTGCGCTCCATGATCGGCGGGCGTGCCACCCCGGGCGTGCCCGAGCGGCTCTTCTCCTTCCTCTTCCCCGAGTCCCCCGGGGCGCTGGCCCACTTCCTGGAGGTGCTGGGCACCCGCTGGAACATCACCCTGTTCCACTACCGCACCGACGGCGCCGACTACGGCCGCATCCTGTGCGCCTTCGCGGCCGGGCCTGACGACGTCGAGCTGACCGAGCACATGGACCGGCTCGGCTACTCCTACAACGAGGAGACCACCGACCCCGCCTTCCGCTTCTTCCTGGCTCGATAATCCGTGAAAAACCTATGGCTCCACCCGTCCTCACCGGAAAGGTGGGAAAGGGTCGAGATGTGTTGTGGCAGGTATCATGCAATAAGGGCTCGCTGTTTCTGTTGAAACTCCCATAAGGTTATCGGCACACCATTTGTCGCGGCCGGGCATGCCATAGGAGTCTCCGCCTGACGCTGCCCCCGACCCGGCTCATCTCGACCAGGAGAAATAAAATGACCCGTCTTGCCGTCGTCGTCGGTTCCGTTCGCCCCAACCGTGTGGGTGGCTCCATTGCCCAGTGGGTGGTTGACCAGGCCAACAAGATCGAGGGCGTCGAGGCCGAGATCGTCGACATCGCCTCCTTCAACCTGCCCCTGTTCGCCGAGGAGCTCCCCCCGCGCATGGCCGTCCCCAGCGACCCGGCCGGCGCCGCCTTCGACGCGGCCCTGAAGTCCTTCGACGGGCTGATCTTCGTCACCCCCGAGTACAACTTCTCCATCCCCGGCGCGCTGAAGAACGCCATCGACTTCCTCCAGCCCGGCGCCGTGGCCAACAAGGGCGTGGGCGTGGTCGGCTACTCCTACAGCGTCGGTATCCGCGCCGTCAGCCACCTTCAGCAGATCCTCCAGGGCATGGGTGCCACCGTCGTGGCCTCCAACGTGTTCCTGTCGCTCAACACCGACTTCGCCGACGGCGCTTTCTCGCCGGCCTCCTTCCACGACGCCGAGGTGCCGGCCATGGTGCGCGACGTCGTCGCCCACTCCGACGCCCTGGCCTCCCTGCGCTGAGGACTCGGGACCCGGCTGTCCGGCTGAGTCGGAGGACGCCAATCCACCACGTCGCCGTCGGCGGTACCTGCGGGTGCCCCGGCGGCGACGTCGTTCGTGCTGCGGTTGCCGGGGCGCGCTTCGGCGGGTGGGTAGGGTTTCCCCATGACTGAGCGCAGCGAGCGAGGCGGTTCCCGCCGGGACGACAGAGGCGGACACGGCGAGCGCGGCTACCGGGGAGGCTCCGGCGGTGGTGACAGAGGCGACCGCGGTTACCGTGGTGGCGACCATGGTTACCGGGGCGGCTCGGGTGGCGGTCGCGGAGGTGACCGCGGCTACCGAGGAGACCGCGGCTACCGGGATGGCGAGCGCGGCCGCTCGCGCCGCGTCTACGACGACGAGCCCCGCGACGGCCTCCTGGCCGACCTCGTCGGCCACCTCCACGCACTCGATGGACGCTCCTACGCCGCCTACAAGGCGATCGTCGGACGCTACCGGGCACCCGCCGGCTGGTTCCTGCACATCGACCGCGTCCAGGCCGACCCCTACGCCCCGCCCACGCGCATTCACGTGGACGTGCCCACCGACCTGCACGGACTGGAGCTGCTCGATGAGGCCGACCTGCTGGCCGACGTCGACCGGCGCCTGGCCGTGGGCGATTTCCTCACCCGCGAGCTGCACGCCGGATTCCGCGGCACGGCGCTGTCCATCGCCTCTCCGGGCCAGGAGATCCTGCAGCGCTCCAGCATCGTCGTGCGCCCCGACGAGAAGAAGGAGGGGGCCGGCTGGATCCTGGAGGTCCGTGCCCGTCTGGCCCTGCCCGCCCAGGGCCGCTCCATCCAGGGTCACGAGGCCTCCCGGATCGTGGGGCGCGACCTCGTGCGCGAGCTGGAGGAGGCCATGGACCTCACCGGCGAGCGGGGCGACCGGCTCGTGCGCCACATCGCCACCCTCGAGGACCACCGGGCCCTGAGCGCGACGGTGGCCCGCAACGGCTGGGTGTCCTTCCTCGCCGACGGCTCCGTCCTGCCGCGCCGCTCCGGGGTGAGCGACGAGCCCCTGGACGGCGGCGTCCCCCTCGAGGCCCCCGAGTCCATGGCCGCCACAGTGGAGCTCCCGCACGTCGGGACGGTGCGCGGCACCGTCGTCGAGGCGGGCGTCAACGTCATCGTCGGAGGCGGCTACCACGGCAAGTCCACACTGCTGAGCGCCATCGAGCGCGGCGTCTACCCGCACGTGCCCGGGGACGGGCGCGAGCTCGTCGCCACGGTCCCCGACGCCGTCAAGGTGCGGGCCGCCGACGGGCGCGCCGTGACCGGCGTCGACCTGACCCCCTTCATCTCCCACCTGCCGGCCGGGCGCGACACCGCCTCCTTCACCACCCGCAACGCCTCGGGATCCACCTCCCAGGCCGCCTCCATCATCGAGGCCGTCGAGGCCGGCTCCACCGCACTGCTGCTGGATGAGGACACCTCCGCCACGAACCTGCTCATCCGCGACTCGCGCATGCGTGAGCTGGTGGCCGCCGAGCGCGAGCCCATCACGCCCCTGGTGGACCGCATCACCGCGCTGTTCCGCCGGCGGGGCGTCTCCACGGTCATGGTCATGGGCGGCTCCGGGGACTACCTGGACGTGGCCGACCGGGTCCTGCTCATGGACGCCTACCACCTGCGCGACGTTACCGAGGAGGCCCGCCGGGTCGTGGCCGACCAGCCCCGGCCCCTGACCGGCCTGGAGGACTTCGCCGCGCCTGGGCAGCGCGTCCCCGAGCCCGCCCCGCCGCGCACCCGCCGTGGACCGGTGCGCACCCGCGCCCAGGGCACCTCCACCCTCGTCCTGGACCGGGAGGAGATCGACATCTCCGACGTCGGCGGCGTCTCCGACTCCGGGCAGGCCGAGGCCATCGCCCACGCCCTGCGCGCCCTGCTGGAGCAGCGCTTTGACGGGGTCTCCCCGTTGCGCGAGTGCCTGGACGACCTCGAGGCCCTGCTCGATGAGGAGGGCCTGGACGCCCTGACCGACGAGCGCGAGCGCCCCGCCTTCCTCGTGCGCCCCCGCATGGTCGACGTCGGGGCGGCCGTCAGCCGCTACCGCAAGCTCGAGCTGGCCGGCCGGCCCGGCGAGGACTGACGGAGCGAGCACTGACGGGGCGAGCACTGACCGCTGGCCTCCCACCCGCACTTCAACAAAAACTTCACAAACGACGCGGCTCCGGGTCGCTTCTGAAGATTCGGTCGAAGTGATCCACGAGGCCGGTGTCCACAAGGGCGCCGTCGACCTCCTGTTTCCACAGGAAGGCAAGTGCTCCGGGTGAGCGTCGGAGTGCCGCGGGCAGCATAGGGGGATGACCACCTCGATCTCCTCCCTTCCCATGTCCGACGGCGGCGCTCTGCATCCGCTCCTGTGGAACGAGACCGGCCTCGACGGCGCCGCGTGCGCGCGCCCGGATCTCAGTCACGACTGGTTGCGAGTCGCCGCGGGCGTCTACGCGCTCCGCTCGGCCTGGCAGGAGGCTCCGTGGATGGAGCGCTACGAGCTGCTGCTCGAGGCGGCGCACCGGAAGTACGGCGAGGACCTGGTGCTGGCTGGCGCCTCCGCCGTCGCCGCCTATGGGCTGCCGCTGGTGGGGGCGGTCCTGCGCAGGGTGGAGGTCGTGGATGGGCGTCCCGGGCGGGTGCGGACCTCCTTGCTGAGGCGCCACGTCCGGCGCCGCGGCACTGAGGTCGTCAGGGTGGGCGGGCATCTCGCCGTCGCGCTGCCGGACTCGCTTATTGACCTGGCTCGGTGGCGTGGAGTGATGGCGGGGGTTGCCGCCATGGACGCGGCCCTGCACAACGGACTGTGCTCCGCGGACTCCCTGGAGGAGGCGCTGGAGCGTCTGCCTGCGACGGCCCGTGGTGGCCCCCGCGCTCGGCAGGCCATGCGCCTGGCCGACGGCCGCTCCGAGTCGCCGGGCGAGTCCATGTCCCGTGTCCGCATGTGGGAGCACCGTCTTCCCAAGCCGGAGCTGCAGGTGAGTGTGCGGGTCGGGCAGGAGCTCTACATCCTGGACTACTACTGGCCGGACCTCGAGGTGGCCGGCGAGTTCGATGGTCGGGTCAAGTACCGGTCGGCCTCCTTCGGGCAGGACCCGGAGGATGTTGTGTGGCGTGAGAAGCTCCGGGAGGACGCGCTGCGGGCCTCGGGTCTGACCGTGGCCCGCTGGACGTGGGCGCAGGCCTGGGGCGATACCGGTGCGCAGATGCTGCGGCGACTGGCCGCTGCGGGAGTCAGGCCCACTGGCCGACGCTGGTGAGCCCCTCCCTCACTTCGACCAAAACTTCAAAAAAGACCCGGAGCCGCGTCGATTCTGAAGTTTTTGTTGGTGAGTGAGCTGGTGGTGGCTGCGTGGCTCGCGTTAGGCGGCTGAGCCGGTGCGGTACTCGGTGCGGTACTCGCTGGTGCGGGTGTGGATGAGGCGGGGGATCGAGATGGTCTTGTCGAAGCGGCCGTCGCGGTAGCCGGCCTGGAGGTTGAACAGCACCATGAGTCGCAGCGCCATGGGGTTGCTCGTTCGGGCCACGCGACGCAGTGTCGAGACGGGCATCTGGCGCAGGATGCTCACGATCTTGCCGGCGTCGCGCCAGTTGGCCCGGACTGGCGCGACGTTGAGGCGGTTGAGGGCTTCAACCTCACGCAGGAAGAAGTCGGCGCCCTCCCTCTCGGCCGCGCGCCACCAGCCGGCGCGGTAGGTGGCCTCGAGCTGCTCGACGGCGTCGCACAGGGCGTCGTAGTCGACGCCGACGACCTCAGTGCGCAGCTCCTCGGCCCGGATCCGCTCCAGGGCGGCGTGCGCCAGCGGCAGGATGACCCGGGCGACGTCGTCCACGGCATTGTTGCGGGTGAGGCGGTCGGCCTCCGGCAGGGGCTTGCCGTCGCGGGGCAGGCGCGCGTCGACCTCCTCCAGGTGCGCGATGGAGGTGCGCAGGTCGCCGGTGAGACGGGCGGTGGAGCGCGGAACCCCCATGGCGATGAGCAGCTCGGTCGCGGCGCGCCACTGGAAGTCCCTGTCCTCAGACCAGTGGATCTCCGAGTCCACCTCTGCCGGAGACCGGTCCGACGGGGTGCTCGTCTGCTGGCTGCTCATCGGGGTTGAGCCTCCTGTGGTGCGCAGGGAAAACAGGTCAGGCGGTCGCGGGCGCTCAAGGCTGGGAGTGCTGGCCGGCGGCCGGGGGACAGCGTCTCAAGGCAACGTGTGAGAACGCTGATGATTGACGCTTGAAAGGCTGGGGTGACGCTGTCAGGACGGCGCGTCTTCTGGGGCCAGGACGTCGGTCTGGGCGGGCAGGTCCGTGATGCCGACCGGGCAGGTCACCCCGTTGGGGCCGTGGTTGCAGTAGCCGTTCGGGTTCTTGTGCAGGTAGGCCTGGTGGTAGTCCTCAGCCAGGTAGTAGGGGCCGCCGAACTCGGCCGGAGCGTCCGCCGCGTCCTCAATGGTGGTCACACAGGTGCCCAGGCCCAGCCGGGTCAGCTCGCCCTGGAAGGCCTCGCGAATCCGCACGGCCGCCTCGTGCTGGGCGGGTGTGGTCGTCCACACCGCCGAGCGGTACTGGGTGCCGACGTCGTTGCCGTGACGGTTCAGGTGTGTGGAGTCGTGGTTCTCCCAGAAGGTCCGCAGCAGGGTCTCCCCGCCCTCGCCACAGACGGTGGGGTCGTAGACGACGCGCACCGTCTCGGCGTGACCGGTCGCCCCGGTGCACACCTCCTGGTACGTGGGGTTGGGTGTCTGGCCGCCCATGTAGCCGACCGACGTCGAGACGACGCCGTCCTGGCGCCACAGGATCCGCTCCACGCCCCAGAAGCAACCGGCCGCCAGGTAGAGGACCCGACTGCCCTCGGGCCACGGTCCGTCCAGGGGCGTTCCCAGCACCGGGTGGTCTCCGGGAACGGGCAGGACCGGTGCCTCGCGGCCGGCCGGCGCCGACCCGCTGAGTGAGTGACGAAGGGCGTTGAACATGAGGACACGGTACTGCGCGAGGTCCCTATTCCCGCCCGCGCTTCACTGACCGCGAGGAGCGGTTGGGGCGGAGGTGGGAGCGGGTGTCGATCAGGAACTCGGCGAGGAGTCCGGCCCGGAACTGTTCGGCCCCAGGTGGGTGAAGGCCCGCTCGCGCCAGTTGAGGAAGCTCTGGAACCCGCCGTCGGTCGTAGCCTGACGTAATAAAATCATCTCCTGAACGGTACGGATTCCAGTGATCCAGGGCTAGCGCGTCTCCATCAATTTGTCAGCCCCCTGCACTATCTCAACCGCGAAAATTATTGCTTAAACAGGGGGTGGCTATTTCAAGATGATGCTTGGGCGAAAATTAACCCCGATCTCGTGGCGGTTGCGTCATAACCTCTTGCTTCAATGATTGACTTAGCCTCGCCCATGTGGGTGTTTTGTAGGATACTCCAAGCTCTGGTTGTGAGCTTTTCGCGCGCCTTGAGGTGTTCTAACGGGCCGTCGATCGTCTTCAGAAGAGCGTTCAGCTCCGCCGGAAGTCCTACGTAGTAGTCTGTCCCAGGGATTATTGATCCGGTGATATAGGGGGTGTTTGACAGTGAGTGCTGTCGTTCGGGCGAGGAATTTGAGATGGTGTGAGAGAATGGAAGTAGTTGTGCAATAAGTAATAAGCCGCCAAACTCCGGGTCGTCTTGATAGATATTCCTGTCGCTAGTTCTGTCCAGTCTGGAAGATGAGGGTAGGTTGTTGCGGGGGTCGCTGGGGCTGCTGGGGCCACCGGGCTTGCCGGGGCCGCTGGAACCGCCAGGACCGCCGGGGTTACGAGGATTGCCGGGACCTCCAGGACCGCCGGGGTTGCTGGGACCGTTAGGACCGCCGGGGTTACGAGGATTGCCGGGACCTCCAGGACCGCCGGGGTTGCTGGGACCGTTAGGACCGCCGGGGTTGCTGCGGCTGACGTGGGGTGCTGTTAAGTGGTTCCTCCAAAATAATTTGGTGTATGCAAAGTGTGAAATGGATATCACTTCCTGTGCATTGCCTGCAATCTTGGCGATAGTCTGCGGGATGCTAGAAAACTGTCTGCTTGCCTCTGTGATATCTGTAGAACTGTATCCCCCACTACGTCCCTTTGCTTCCATGATGAGTTTGCAAGGGTCGTGAGGGCTTCTGGGGGTCGTTGTGTAAGCTAAGAGATCGGGTCGTGCACAACCCCTAGGGATGCCAGTCCCGGTCAGTAAATTGTGCACAGCATCTAGATGAACGGTAACCGCAGCATTAAATAGACGCTCTGCCATCATTGAGCATTGTGTCATGCCGAGAGTGTAACTAATCGGTGTTTTTTCACTGCCGTCGAGTGCTGGAAAGTATGAATTCTGTCGAAACCATGAGTTCGAATTCTGATTTCGTAAATCTATTCCGTTGTAGATGTATGCAATGCGCAGCAATATGTTTTCAAATGGACGTGAATAATTGTGAGCTGCGAAAATACTGGGATTTCCAACTGCTATTGAATGCAGGAGGACGTCGAGAGGTGAGAAGTCTTCAGCTCCATGACTATTGATGTGAGGTAGATTTCTGTCGCTTGTATATTCTACAATAGGCATTGCATGACTCTCATAGCACGTTAAGGTGATTATGGGTGTGATCTGCTGAAATCGGTTAAATGTTAGGTGGCTTAGTTTTGTGTCATACCACCCTAAGGGCGCTTGTGTGGGTATGGGGGGTCTGGCGTTTTGGTTGGCTTTCAGGGGGGTGTCGCGCCTTACCTTCGATTCCTGGAAAGAGGCCTCGGTAATTTACCGGATTGGTCTTTCGGGGTGACCTGAGGGGATGAAGTGATGAGCCGGGCATTTCTCGCGATGCCCAACGGTGGGGCGACGCGAGAAATGCCCGGCTCAGTGGAAAAGAGGCTCAGACCCGCTCGACCTTGACGATCTCGGCCTTGATCTCCCGGCCCGTGGGGGCCTCGTAGGAGACGGTGTCGCCCGCGCGGTGCCCCATGAGGGCCTGGCCCAGCGGGGCGTCGGGGGAGAAGACCTTGACGCCGTCGGGCACGTCCTCGGTGATCTCCTGGCCGCCGAGGGCGAAGACCTGCTCCTTGCCGGCCACCTTCGCGGTGACGATGGTGCCTGCCGAGACCGAGCCGTCGTCGGCCGCCTCGCCGATCTGGGCGTTCTCCAGGGTCTCCTCGAGCTGGATGATGCGTGCTTCGTTGAGCCCCGCCTCCTCGCGGGCGGCGTGGTAGCCGGCGTTCTCCCGCAGGTCACCCTCCTGGCGGGCCGCCTCCACGCGCTGGGCGATCTCCTTGCGCTCGGTCGTCTTGCGGTGCTCGAGCTCGGCGGACAGCCGGTCGTAGGCCTCCTGGGTGAGCCAGGTGCCCTGTGACTGCTCGGACATGGGTCCTCCTTGGATGACTGGTGCTGGTCGCTCGGCAGCCGTTCGGGTCACCTTGCGACGACGACACCCGGCGGCTCCTCGTAGGGCCGACCGGGTTTGAAGCGCGAGTCTACGCCGCAGCCTGAGGGGATGCTGTGTAGTTGGCGAAAGGTGCTGGAATATTCCGGGGCTGCGGTCGGGCGGCGAGGCGGGCGAATCCGTGCCGGCCCGCCTGATCGACGTCGTCGTGGGGGCCGGGAGACTCAGCGGGCAAAGTGGGAGGCTCGACGGCGTGGCGGCCCGTGCGCTAGACCTGGTGGACTCGGCGGCCGCCTCCCGACCGGCCTGTCCCCTCTAGCGCAGAACCGCCAGGAAGCAGGCCACGCACTGGCAGGCCCATGCGGCCACGGTGCACACGTGGAAGATCTCGTGGAAGCCGAACCAGTGCGGCAAGGGATCGGGCGTCTTACGGGCGTAGACGACGGCGCCCAGCGTGTAGGTCACGCCGCCGGCCACCAGCAGCCACACGATCGCGGGGCCGCCCGCCCGCCAGAACTGCGGCAGGAACCAGACCGCCACCCAGCCCAGGATGACGTAGAGGGCGGTGGTGAACCAGCGCGGAGCGTGCATCCACAGCAGGTTCGTGGCCGTGCCGATCGCTGCCCCCGCCCACACGATCCCCAGGACCAGGGTGGCCGTGCGCGTCGGCAGCAGCGCCGCCGACAGGGGCGTGTAGGTGCCGGCGATGAGCAGGTAGATGTTCGCGTGGTCGATCCGCCGCAGCGTGGCCGCCACCTTCGCGGGCCAGTGCCCGGTGCCGATGTGGTAGACGCCGGAGTTGGCGAACAGCAGCAGCGAGCACGTCAGGTAGATGGCGCAGGCCCACTTCAGGCCCGCTCCCGGCGCCAGCACCGTCAGCACGATGCAGGCCGCCAGGGCCAGTGGCGCTGTGCCGGCGTGGATCCATCCGCGCAGCCTGGGCTTGACGGCGGCCATGACGCCCTTGGCGCTCGTGGACGCGGAGCGGCGCGAGGCCGGTGGCGTCGATGGCGATGTCGGTGACATGGGCGTGAGCGTCCTTCTGGGTGGTGTGGGCTGAGCTCGGGGTCGATCCTGAACCTTACGACTCCGTAGGTTACGTGAGCGTAGGTTTCGGTGGTAGCGGTCCGGGCGACGATGTGACGGGGGCGCCACGGTCGCGTGTGTCAGCAGGTCCCTCGGACGTCGTCGTCCGAGCCGGTGCGGTCGCGTGTCCTCGCATGCCTCTGTTGTGCCCCGGCAACCCTGGGCGAACCTGATGGCCGGATTTGATCCGGCTGTTAGCAGGCTCGTCCAGCGCAGGAGGGGTGTCGCGCGATAGCGTTGGAGGTGGCCCCGAGCCGTCGGGCCCCGTCCACCCCCATCAACCCCACCGAGGAGCCCTGAGGAATACGGCATGGCAGGCGACAACCTCCTCTACGACATCTACGAGCGCCGGCTGGCTGCGCGCATCGACCCGGCCACGGTGCCCCACCACGTGGGTGTCATCCTCGACGGCAACCGGCGCTGGGCCAAGTCCATGGGGTTCGGGGCCGCGCAGGGCCACAAGCGCGGCGCGGACAAGATCGAGGAGTTCCTCGGGTGGGCCGAGCAGATGGGGGTCCAGGTCGTCACCCTGTGGCTGCTGAGCACCGACAACCTCTCCCGCGACCCGGCCGAGCTCTCACCCCTGCTGGACATCATCGCCCACGCCGTCGACGAGCTCGCCGAGACCGGTCGCTGGAGCCTGCGGCTCGTGGGCGCCGTTGACCTTCTGCCCGAGCCGCTGGCCGAGCGCCTGCGCGCCGCCGTCGCGAAGTCCAGGCCCGAGGTCGCCGAGGCGGGCGAGGGCGCCGGAAAGGCTGCGGGGGAGGACCGGCGCATGCAGGTCAACATCGCCGTCGGCTACGGGGGCCGTCAGGAGATCGCCGACGCCGTGCGCGAGCTGCTGCGCGAGCGGGCCGCCGCCGGGGCGAGCCTGGAGGAGGTGGCCGCCTCACTCAGTGAGGAGGACATCACCGAGCATCTCTACACCAAGGGCCAGCCCGACCCCGACCTGGTCATCCGCACCTCGGGCGAGCAGCGGCTCTCCGGGTTCCTGCTGTGGCAGTCGGTGCACTCCGAGTACTACTTCTGCGAGGTCAACTGGCCGGCCTTCCGGCGCGTGGACTTCCTACGGGCGCTGCGCGACTTCGCCAGCCGGGAGCGCCGCCTGGGCAGGTAGTCGGGCCGGCCGACCCCCGTGCCGGGTGCGCCGCGCTGAAACCGTGGAGGGGGGCGTGTGAAGGAGCTGCAGCGCAGGTGACAATACGGGCGTGACGAGCGGTGAATCCCACCCGCCCCGCGGCCTGGGCAGCAGCGCAGGCGCACGTGCTGTGGGCAGAGCGGTGGCGGGAAGGGTCCCGGCGCCGCTGGTCTTCGTCGCCTCCGCCTTCTCCCAGTACCTCGGAGCGGGCCTGGCCGTCTCACTGTTCTCGCTCATGCCCTCGACGGCAGTGGCCTGGTGGCGCCTGGTGGTGGGCGCCGTCGTGCTCCTGGCGCTCCGACGACCGTGGCGCCGGAGCTGGACGCGTCAGGCTCTGGTGCTGGCGGCCGCCTTCGGGGCGGCCACAGCCACCATGAACGTCATCTTCTATGCGGCGATCTCACTGCTCCCGCTGGGGACGGTCGTCTCCCTGGAGTTCCTCGGGCCGGTCGCCGTCGCTGCCCTCACGGGGCGCGGGTGGCGACCGCGCTTGGCCGCGTTGCTGGCGCTCCTGGGAGTCGTGTGCATCTCCGGGCTCGGCGTCGACCTGAGTGAGCCGGGTCAGAGGGCGGGGGTCGTGCTCGCGCTGGCGGCCGGTGCGGCCTGGGCGGGATACATCCTTCTGGGGCGGCGAGTGGCCTCGTCCGGGGCCGGAGTCGACTCGCTCGCTGTGGGCATGGTGTCCGGAGCGCTGGTCTACGCTCCCTTCGCCGTCGGCACGGCGGCTGCTGCCCTGACATCGGTGAGGGCAGCAGCGATTGCACTGGGGGTTGGGCTGCTGTCGACCGCGGTGCCCTACGGACTCGATCAAGTGGTGCTCAAACGTCTTGGGGCGGATACCTTCGCGCTCCTGTCCTCGCTCATGCCGGCGACGTCGATGCTGGTGGGAGTGGCGGTGCTGGGCCAGCTGCCCAGCGGCTGGGAGGTCGCCGGCCTCGGGCTGGTGTCGGTGGCCGTTGCCCTGGCCAGCGCGGACGGCCGCGCGCCGCGCCCCACGCGCGTGTGAGCGGGGTCCTTGGGGCGTGGTGGGATCTCGGGCAGGATGGCTCCCTGGTCCGGGCACCGCCCGGCCTGGCTGGTGCCCCGGTCCCGGCGCGCGTCGACTCACCTGACGCCCTGCGCCGTCGAACCGCATACGCCGGCACCTCACGCACCGACGCGCACGCTGCCAGCGACACGCGCCGGCGTGCTCGCGGTCCCAACCGACAGGATCCTCGTGGCCGCACACCGCACCTCCGCCTCACACCGCTTCGCCTCTGGAAAGACTCCGGCCGCGGGTGAGACCACCTTCGCCGACCTCGGCGTGGACTCCGACCTCGCCGCCGACCTCGACGCCCGCGGTTTCACCGCGCCCTTCCCCATCCAGGCCGCCACCCTGCCCGACACCCTCGCCGGGCGCGACGTGCTCGGCCGCGGCCGCACCGGCTCGGGCAAGACCCTGGCCTTCAGCCTGCCGCTGGTTCAGCGCCTGGCGCAGCAGGACAAGGCCCGTCCCGGCCACCCCATCGGCCTGGTCCTGGCGCCCACCCGCGAGCTCGCCCTCCAGATCGCCGAGGTCATCGAGCCACTGGCCCGCGTCGTCGACATGGATGTGACCACCATCTTCGGCGGGGTCTCCGCCAAGCCCCAGGAGAAGGCCCTCAAGGCGGGCGTTGACGTCGTCGTCGCCTGTCCCGGCCGGCTCCTGGACCTCATGGGGCAGGGGCTCGTCAGCCTCGACGAGGTCGAGATCACCGTCCTGGACGAGGCCGACCACATGGCCGACCTCGGCTTCCTGCCCAATGTCCGCCGCATCCTGCGCGCCACCCCGCAGCGCGGCCAGCGCCTGCTGTTCTCCGCCACCCTGGACAACGGCGTGGACACCCTGGTCAAGGAGTTCCTTCACAACCCGCTGCAGCACTCCGTGGACCCCTCGACCTCGCCCGTGGACGCCATGACCCACCGCGTGTGGATGGTCGCGGACAAGACCGCCAAGGACGGCATCGTGCGGCGCCTGGCCTCCGGGGAGGGGCAGCGCATCCTGTTCACCCGCACCAAGCACCTCGCCCGGCGCCTGGCCCGCAAGCTCGTCCAGGCCGGGATCCCCGCCGTCGAGCTGCAGGGCAACATGAGCCAGAAGGCGCGCGAGCGCGCCATGCGGGCCTTCTCCGCGGGGCAGGTCCACGTCATGGTCGCCACCGACATCGCCGCCCGGGGGATCGACGTCTCCGGCGTCGAGCTCGTGGTCCACGTCGACCCGCCCGCCGAGCACAAGGCCTACCTGCACCGCTCGGGCCGCACCGCCCGCGCCGGGGCCGCCGGCAGCGTCATCACCCTCGTCCTGCCCGAGCAGAAGCACGATGTTCAGGTCCTGCTCAAGAAGGCGCGGATTCGTGCGGACATCGAGCGCATCCGGCCCGACGACGCCGCCGTGGACACCCTTGTGGGGCAGGTCGCCGAGGCCGTCGCGCTGGAGGACATGCCCGAGGGCGTGGCCATCAAGGGCGGCAGCCCCAGTGGACGGGCCTCCACCGGGCGGCCGGGACACGGTCACGGAGAAGCGGGGCGCGGTCGGTCCGGTCACGCCGGCCGTGGAGGTCGCGGCGGGGGAGCGCGCGGTGGGCGCGGCGGGAACGC